>CANQML010000017.1 GCA_947624935.1 Candidatus Gastranaerophilales bacterium | reverse complement strand
GCTCAGTTGGGAGAGCATCTGCCTTACAAGCAGGGGGTCACAGGTTCGAGCCCTGTACTCCCCACCATACAGTGCCCAGTCGAACCCGCAAGTGTTTGGCTGGGTGTTTTGTTTTTTCGGGAATACTATGTCAAATGTTGAGGGTGTTTTTTTAATAACTCTAATTTTCAAGCCATGTTTCATTAAATGTAGCGGATATTTTGACGGTATGCAATCGAATATTTTCTTTGGTTAAAAATCTTACTTGATATTTTTCAAACAATACACTATAATTCTATTACAATGTAAAGAGTACATCACTGCCAATGGATAAAGATAAATTTGTTGTTGCGAATATAGATAAGGAGAAAAATGGGCCACATTGACGAAACTGCTATACGGGTTATTGACGAGTGTCTAAAACAACTATTTCATAATAAAACTTTGCCAACCGTTGATTTGATTAGTGAATTAAGCGGATTGAACACAAAAGAAATTGTAGAGGCAATTATTTGGCAAAAAAATCAGTATATTCCAAAAACCAAGGCGATAACAAGTCTTTCGATGGACGATATTGATGTATGGTTGAATCAAAAATATCTGATGAAAATCGCATACAAATTTAAGTATCTAAAAAGACCGGAGCATGGTGAAAAAATAGAAGTGCTGTGTGAAAATTGTGGTCTCACGATTAATGAACTTTATGAATATGTTCACAAATATCCATTAAATAAAAATGAATATTATATTCTTCGATGTGCAATTAGCAATTATTTGGAAAGAAAAGAAAATACAGACAAAAAAGAGGCGAATGCTCAGTCATCGATTGCTATTGGCGAAAATTCGCGAGTAAAAGTTTCGAAGGATGTGTTTGATTTTATTATGCATGCTCTCCGTGCAAGCAATACTCGTTTTTTTAACAAAAATCAAGAACAAGATGAAAATGAACAGAATAAAAAATTGAACAATCGCCAGAATAAGGTAACTAACAATAATGATTTCAGTTCGGACAGCTTGTTTGAACATGACGATGATTTTGATTTAGACAGTTTGTTTAAAGATGACGACAATGAATCCGAATAACCGCAATTAGCAATGACAATTAGGATTTGAAGTGAAAGAAATGTTGATATCGTTTTCTTTTACTGGTGCCCGGTCGAACCCGCAAGGGTTTGGCTGGGTATTTTGTTTTGTCCGAATGTTTGTGGTGGCATTTTGCCGTCATTTTATCTTTTTCATCCTACAAGGTATTGCATAGTGGCAATGGCGTTGTAACCGCAAGGCAACAAAAAATCCCGAGTTTCCGTATTCGTATCCTCGGGTTTGTTTTTGTCGGAATAGTTGAAGTAAATCACTATTTCATCGTTATATAATTCAATTTTGTTTATCAATATGTCTATCAGCACCTGCGGTGAGTTCTCTCGCGCTCCGTATGTCAGGTATTCCATAATGTCTTGTCGGTCTACTTAGTTTTGCAGTTTACATTTTTCTTCAAGTATCTGTGTCCGCCAGCCTCGTTTTACCTTTATTGTCAACTCCTCGGAGTAGTATTCCGCCAGTCCGATCAACACGTTTTCCGGCAATATTCCGTCAATGTTTTTTGTACAGTCTATGTCGTTTGAAGTCCGTTGCGTTGTGGAAATAAGCACCTTCCCGTTCTTTTACAATCGGTGTTTGTTTATGGCTATTTCTATTGAGTTGCGCCCAAAGCGGTCTAAGGCATACAAGAACGATATTCTAAGCATCCGCCGCCTTGCAAATTAATCATTTAACAAATCTTTATGGAAACTTGCGAAGTAGAATTTTGTGAAATTTATTGGTTTGTAATAGTAGATTATTTGATGTTACTTGAAATAGGCTACAATGAGGTATTTGATGTCAGATTTATTTTTTGTGTGTTTTTGGGTGAGGTGTCGTCAAACAGCGACATCACGCGCAAAATCTTGCGAATATATGATTGTGAATATTGACTTTTTGCGAATGAAATGCTATGATATATTTTGTTAGATTATAATCATTTCGTAAGTTTGCAGAACTTGTTAGAAATGAAGGCGTATGGAGAGGATTTAATATGAAAATCAGCTATGATAAACTCTGGAAGTTGGTTGTCGACAACAAAATGAAACGGCAAGATTTGGCCCGCGCTGCCGAAATCAGTGCGAATACCGTGACGAAGTTGGGTAAGAATGAACCTGTTTCTTTAGAGGTCCTTATGCATATTTGCAAGGTCTTTCACTGTGATATTGGCGACATTATGGAAATAGTTGAAGATTAGGTATTGAGGCGAACTATGACCTATGATTATAACGGCGGATTGACCAGAGAACAATTCTTGTTTTTCGAAATACGGATTGTTGCAAAGCTTCTTAGCGAGGGTTTACCGCGCGAGGAGATTTTGAAAAAACTTACGGAAGAAAATCTGTTTCAATTTCCCACTGAGAGAATGATTTCTTCCATAGCAACAGCATGCTTTAAGCGAATAGATGCTCTTGGATCGGAAACGCTGATTTACCGATTGGCGAATTCACCCGCAGAGGTTGCAAAACAGATCAATCTATATGCTATGATGAAATACAACAAGATTGTGTGGGACTTTATGACGACAGTTGTAGGCGAAAAATTCAGAACACAGGATTTTGAATTTTCAAAAAAGGATCTCAACATTTTCTTTGTCCGCTTGCAGGAGCAAAATGACGCTATTGCCACGTGGAGCGATTCAACTATCAGCAAGATAAAGCAAGTATTGACCAAGTCGCTTGTGGAGTGCGGATATTTGGATACTACAAGGTCTACACAATTGAACAACATATCAATTGAGCCCGATTTGGAAGATGAAATCAGAACAAATGGTGATTTTGCCGCGCTGCCGGCATTTAACTGTTTTAGATAAGAGGTAATTTATGGATAACATTATGACAAATCTGAACAAAGTTTCCGCCAGACTGTCAGAAGAAGCATTTCTCAGAAACAAAGGCTTGTCTAATGAGGTCGGAATTCATGTCTTCTGCTATGATCCTGCGGATGAATTGATAGTGAGAGCATACTTCGAAAACCTGAAAGGGCAGACAGACAAACCCTATCACCTGATAGAGCGCGACCTATACAAGATATTCCTTGAAATTTGTGAAGAAAAGAGAATTTTGAAAAGCATTCCCAATATGGAAGATCGCAAAGGCAAAGAGTACTTGTCAGAACAGATTCAAAAGGTCGCCATTCCGGAGGCATTTGTAGAAAAGATGAAGTACGAGCCTCATAAATACGGAGATGTTCTCATGATTTCCGGGATCGGGAAAGTGTATCCATTCATGAGAGCCCACAAAATCTTAGATAACATTCAACACATCTTTGCAGACATACCTGTTTTGATGTTGTATCCGGGAACTTTCAATGGTCAGGACTTGTGCCTGTTTGGAAAGTTTTTGGACAGTCATTACTATAGGGCATTCAACTTACTGTAAATTCGGGGAGGAATCATCATGCAATTACAATACATTTACAAGTCAGATATCAATCGCGATATAAACGGCGTTATCAAGGTCGCTCAGAATGATGAAAAGAGCATCGAACAGGAGCTGCGAGAATACATCATTACAAAAGAACTGAGAAGGCATTTCAACACGTTCTTTAATAACTACGAAAAATCTCTGAGTTATCCCACCGACAAAATCGGTGTGTGGATTTCAGGGTTCTTTGGTAGCGGTAAATCTCACTTTTTGAAAATCCTTTCTTATTTGCTTTCCAACGATACTGTCGCGGGCAAACCTGCCGTAGAGTATTTTGCAGATAAATTTGATGATCCCATGATGTTTGCTCAGCTAGAACGCTGTGCTAAAACTCCTACGGATACAATCCTTTTCAATATCGATTCCAAGGGACCCATAAACAAAGACAAAACAGCAATTTTGCGCGTCTTTGCAAAGGTTTTCTACGAGTATCGTGGTTTTTACGGTGACGATCTCAAAATTGCAAGACTTGAGCAGTTTATCAACAAATCAGGTAAGACTGATGCATTTAAAGCTAAATTTGCCGAAATTCATGGCGATGAATGGGAAAACGTGCGAGATGCCTTTGCGTTCTTTGAAGAAGATATTGTTGAGACCCTTGTTGAGGCACTTGACATGAGCGAAACAGCCGCCCGCAATTGGTTCAACGGAACAGAAACTGCCGATATGTCTATTGGGCAACTGGTAGAAGAAATTAAAGAATATATTGACTCCAAGGGCAAGGATTTTCGCCTATTGTTCATGATTGACGAGGTGGGGCAGTACATCGGTTCTGATAGTAACCTCATGCTTAACCTTCAAACCATTGTTGAAGAAATCGGGTCCAAATGTGGCGGTCGTGTTTGGGTAATGGTTACAAGTCAGGAAGCTATCGACTCTATTACTAAAATCAGCGGTGATGACTTTTCTAAAATACAGGGACGTTTCAACACTCGCCTGAGCTTGTCGTCTTCTTCCGTTGATGAAGTCATCAAAAAACGTATTCTTGCCAAAACAGAAACGGCGGAGCAAATGCTTCTTTTGAGTTATGCCAAGAACAGTGCCGTATTGAAGAATCTCTTTACTTTCAATGATGCAGTGCTGGACCTCAAAGGATATTCAAGCGAATATGATTTTGTTGAGACATACCCGTTTGTTCCGTATCAGTTTAGATTAATGCAGAATGTTCTTGCGCAGATTCGTAAGCATGGCAATTCCGGTAAACATCTTTCCGGTGGCGAGCGTTCAATGCTTTCCGGATTTCAGGAAGCCGCACAGGCTATTGAGAACAAAGATGAAAATGCCCTTGTTCCGTTCAGCTTGTTTTACAATACGGTACACACTTTCCTCGAAGGCGCAATTCGTCGAGTAATCGACCGTTGTCAAACCGCGGCAGACAGTCATGATGGAATTGAGCAGTATGATGTCAGCATCTTGAAGCTTTTGTATCTGATTCGCTATGTTGATGATATCAAAGCCAATGTGGACAACATCGCGACATTGATGGTGGACGATATCCGTGCCGACAAGATCAATATGCGTAAGTCTATTCAGGAGTCGCTGGATCGTTTAGTTTCGCAAAACTACGTTGCGAGAAACGGCGACACCTACACCTTCCTGACGGATGACGAACAGGATATAGAAAGAGACATTCGCAACACTCCCGTAGACAGTGCCAATATCGTACAGTCTATCTCTCAAATTATTTTTGGAGACTTGTATGTCAGCAAAAAATTCAAATACGGAAAATATGACTTCCCGTACGATCAAATTATTGATGAGACAACAATCGGTCAGCTGACCGGTGCAGTCCGTCTGCGCATTGTAACGGTGGCGTCCGATTTGTACAACGCAGGCGATTCGGCGCTGTTAATGCGCTCCAATGTGGATAACGAGGCAATTTTGGTACTCTCCGACAAATATCCTTACTTTGATGATTTGGAGAGTGCGGCAAAAATTCGCAAATATGTCAAAAGCCGTAATGTTGCACAGCTTCCTGAAGCAATTCAAAATATTATTCGCGGAAAGCAACAACAGGCAGCCACATACGAAAAAACAGCCAAGGAGCATATCGCCTCTGCCATTCTCGAAGCAAAGGTGTATGTGTCCGGAGATACAATCCCCATCAAGACTTCTTCTGTCAAGGACAAGATAGAATCTGCTCTTTCCAACTTGGTGGAGAGTGTTTACTCCAAGCTTGGCTACATCACGCATAACTTCGATAACGACAACGAACTTTTGCAAATTTTAACGGAACAAAACAGGCAAATGACTATCAGTGGCGGCTATGCCGTATACAACCCCGAAGCGGTGGATGAGGTCGATCAATACCTCGAACTTCAGGGAATGAAGATGCTTCCCACATCTATGGGCGACATTCAGCGTCGTTTCTCTGCCATTCCGTACGGCTGGCGCGAGATTGACATTGCAGCCGTAGTCTGCGCGCTTATTGCAAACCAAAAAGTTGCACTGCAGTACAGCGGCAGCATGATCCAACCTACTGACAGGCGTATTCCCGACTATCTGAGAAGAAAAACGGAAATCGACAAAACTCTTGTTACGCGAAGGACGGCTATTCCCGATTCTTTGATGAAAAAATCCCGTGAATTTCTGAAAGAATACTTCAATACAATGGATCTGCCTTCCGATGAAGACGGTTTGATTGCCTATGTTCTTGACAGCTTTTCGGCAGAAAGAGACAAACTGCAGGGTCTGCTGGATAGTCAGCGTGCCGCCTATCCGGACAAGGCTGTTGTGCAAAATGGCGTCAAACTTTGCACAGAGTTGCTTTCTCAAAAGAAGGACAACACGGCACTGCTCACCAAAATGGTCGACATGGGGGACGATTTCCTCGACCTGAGTGATGATATGGCAGATGTCTTTGCGTTCTTCAAAAATCAAAAAACCATTTTCGACAGCGCAAGCGAACTCCTTCACACGCTCACCGCAGAATCCGAATACTTGCAGGCAGAACAGGAGGCAACAAGCGCACTTGCTCAAATCAAAAACATCCTCGCCATGCCCAAGCCCTACAAGAGCATTGCCTCTTTGCCGACATTGATGCAACAAGTCCGTTTGATTTACGATCAGCTCCTCGACCTCAAAAGGCAGGATGTCTACGCCGAGATACAGGGCGCTATGGGTGAAATCCATCAAACCGCACAATACGATCAAAAGGATATCGTCGTCAAGGCAGATGACGCACTAAGTGCCAAGAAAACAGCCGCCACAGAAGCTACGACCCTGACGCAGATGGATGCCATGAAGATCCAAATTGCAAACATTCGCCAGCAATATCTCAAGGCGCTAATGGACTCTTCAACGCCCAACGAGAAGGTCGCCACAATTTCAAGAAGCACCCTTGGCTACAGCGTCAAGCTCAAGAGCGAAGAAGATGTTGACAAATACGTTGCAAAAATCAAAGACAAGCTGATGGAACTGTTGGACGGCATCGATGTGCTGCATATTATTTGAGTTAGCAGTTAGTGTTTAGAATGTGAGGAAATAATATGGTGGGCAAACTAAACTTTAATCAACGGCAAAAAAGCCAGAATGCCTTGAACGAATTCGAACACTCTTATGGTAGAAAATTCAATGCGTTAATAATGGTGCGCATGAATGGCAGTGACCGTTCAACACCCTACAGGGATCAAGATGTCTATATTCAACGTGGACAATATATTGACCACAATAGTCCATATGTTATTGTTCTTGATGAAAGTTACGATTGTGAATATACGGTCATAGAAAACAATGGGTATTGTCTTACTATCAAACTTGCTGATAGGACGATTGATATTCTACCGCAAGATTCAGAGAAATACGTAAAGGAGAACACGCATGAATAAAACCGCAATAAGGAACTATGCAATACGGGCAAGGATTCAATTGATTGAATCTGCCAAGCAAAGAGCATATCAATATGAAATCACCGAAAATGGCGAAAACAAAGCCAATGTGGATGCCATTGGCGGTCGTTTGCTCAGCCCGGAGGAAAAGCAACAGCGTGCACGTCTCATTGAGGAGATCAATCAAAAAGGCTACACGCAGGTCATGGAGGAAGCGGCATACACTTGGTTCAATCGCTTCATTGCTTTGCGCTTTATGGAAGTCAATGGCTACTTGCCCTCAAAGGTTCGTGTGTTCACGGACGAAAACGGTGCTTTCAAGCCCGAGATACTCAAAGAGGCAATGCGTGTTGAACTTGAGGGACTGGATCGCAACAAGGTGTTGAATTTCTTGGACAAGCAGGATAACGAAGCGCTGTACAAATATCTCCTCATCACGCAGTGCAACGCCTTGAATAGTTGCCTGCCGACCATGTTCGAAAAAATCTCAAACTGGACGGAACTGCTCTTCCCAGACAATCTCCTGCGTGAGGGTAGTGTTGTTGAACAGCTTGTGTCGCAAATTCTCGAAGAAGATTGGAAAGATGCCGTTCAAATCATCGGATGGCTTTACCAATACTACAACATTGAGCCAAAGGATAAGGTATTCGAGGATCTGAAAAAGAACATCAAGATAACAAAGGACAAAATTCCCGCTGCAACGCAACTGTTCACGCCCGATTGGATAGTGCGGTACATGGTGGAAAACAGCCTTGGCAAATTGTGGATCGAGGGTCATCCCAATTCTCACATCAAGGATGAATGGAAGTACTATCTTGACGAAGCAGAGCAGGAAGACGGCGTAAAAGCCAAACTCGCCGTCATCCGGGAGCAGTACGCCAAAATAGAGCCCAAACAAATAAAGTGTATTGACCCTTGCATGGGTAGTGGACATATTCTTGTTTATATGTTCGATGTTCTTGTGCAAATTTACAATGAGTACGGCTATTCCTCTCGCGATGCCGCCTCGATGATTGTTGAAAACAACCTTTTCGGTCTGGATATTGACGACCGCGCGGCGCAGCTTGCCTACTTTGCCGTTATGATGCGCGGTTGCAAGTATGATCGCCGTTTTTTGGAGCGCGGCGTTCAACCACACGTTTATTCTGTGCCCGAAAGCAACCACATACCGCAATCGATATTGAGGTATTTTGCCGTTGATGATGCCGAATTAAGACTAGAGGTGTACAAACTTGTAGAAACATTCCGCGATGCCAAAGAGTACGGCTCTCTTTTGCAAATATCCCAAATCAATTTCAGTTTGATATACGAAAAATTCGACAAACTGAGTAATGATGGGGACATTTTACAAAACAAGATTATTCAGTCCCTATTGCCTTTGTGCAGAGTCGCTGAGGTACTTGCTCAAAAATACGATGTCGTCATAACCAACCCGCCATATATGGGAAGTAGTGGAATGGACGCAAAGTTGTCCGATTTTGTAAAGAGAAAGTTCCCCGATAGCAAAGCAGATTTGTTTGCCGTGTTCATTGAGGCTTGCGGAACGTTGCTCAAACGGAATGGTTTGCAAGCGATGATTACACAGCACGCTTGGATGTTCCTTTCGAGTTTTGAAAAATTGAGAAGAAAGATAATAGACACGCGAGAAATCGAATCCATGGTTCATTTGGGCGCGCACGCGTTTGAAGAGATTGGCGGCGAAGTTGTGCAGACGATCTCCTTCGTATTGCGCAAAGCTGTTCTCGGCGGCAATGGTATCTATTTCCGCCTCGTAAATAGCGTTAACAAAGAACAAGACTTTGTTGATTCTATTCACGCAGGGGGGGGGGTACGCTTCGTGGCTAACGCGGCGAAGTTTAACCTTATACCCGGTAGCCCTATTGCGTATTGGATAACGAACGCATTATTGCAAGTGTTTACTGTTGGGAAGCGTCTTGATGAAATAGCCGACATAAAGCAAGGGTTAGCAACTGCTGACAACAATAGGTTTGTTAGACTATGGTACGAGGTTTCGACCGAAAAATCGTACTACGAAGCAACCGACTATATCAACGCCTTTGCAACGGGCATGAAGTGGTTTCCATATAATAAGGGCGGCGAATTTAGAAGGTGGTACGGCAACAATGATTGTGTTGTTAATTGGTATGAAAACGGTAAAGAAATCGTATCTTTCAAAAATTCAGTCGTGCGCAATCCACAATACTATTTCAGATCATCGCTAACATGGTCAAAGATTGGCAGCGGCAAAATATCATTCCGATACAAACCGAAAGGTCATATCTTCGATGTTGCAGGCACAAGCATATTTGTTGATGATAATGTTCAACAGATATTGCTTGAAGGGTTATTAAATACCAAAGTGATTCAGTCGATTTTGGACTTTATGTCCCCAACATTGAATTACGAGGTGGGGCAAATAGCAAATATACCTGTTATTTTGCCTGAAGAAAGCAAAGGAGTCCACGCAATAGCAGAACACAACATAAGCATCTCAAAGTTTGATTGGGACAGTTACGAAACCTCATGGGACTTTAAAAAGCATCCACTAATCTAAAATACGCAGGAGGGAGTCCTCCTGCACAGGAGGACATATGCATACTGCAACCGCAGAAAACAAAATCATGTACATAACGTCAGCACACAATTTTTCCAAGATTCCCGGCAGCCCAATTGCGTATTGGCTTCCGAAGAAGATAGCCGATTTATATAAAGAGGGAAGGACGATGGAGTCAGTAGCGCATCCGCAAGTGGGGATGCAAACATCAAACAATGAGAAATATTTACGCATTTGGCATGAAATCAATTATTCTGAGTTCATGGGAAACAGTGAGGGGTTGATTTGGATTAAGTATTTGAAGGGTGGAGCTTATAGGAAATGGTATGGGAACTTGGAATATCTTTTGCATTACAATGGTTCACCTGCTTATATTCTCTCACAAAAAAATGCGCGCGTACTTGATGTATCATTTTTGAAAAAGAAAAAATGTACATGGACAGATTTAACTTCTGGCAATATTAGTTTTCGATATGTACCAGACGATACTTTTTATGATATTTCGGGGCATTGTTTTTTCCCGAAAGAGGAAGATCAGTACTGGCTTTTGGCATATTCAAACACAAAGATATTTAACGAATTAAAACTCGTTTTTAACTCAACATTTCATTGTCAAGTTGGAGATGTCGCTAAAATAGTGGTTTCCAAACTTACAGCGGAAACGAAGGAAAATGCAACCGAATTAGCCAAGGAATGTGTACAAATTTCAAAAGCCGATTGGGACTCATTTGAAACCTCGTGGGATTTCAAAAAGCACCCCTTGGTGTGAGGCGAAATCGACATAAAAGAGTTTTTGCACGACATGGGGTGGAAAAAACAAAGAGATGGCATTGCCGTACGGTAACGGTGAAATGTGCATTATTTAGGGTGTTATTGTGAAGTGTTTGACAGGAGAATGTAAGAAAGCAGTTACTCGCTTTATAATCTCAAAAGAAAACGCCATAGTACCAACGGAATGTGAAATTGGAAATCTTAAGCAATTGCTTTCTTACTTTCAATTTCGAGCTCCGAACATAGACGCAGTGCAGAGTCCAATGCTTGAGCCTTCTTACCACAAGGACGCGCTATACAAAATCACAAATGGACGAGACGACTTTCGCTTTTGCAATCAGAATGCTGAAACAGAGGACGAGCTGAGTAAGCTTGCGTTGAATGGGACACAACTTTGTTCTTGGTGCAAGAGGTTTCTTTGTAAAAGAATGACCCATAAGGCAAAAAGAGATCCGTCACGCACTGAAACTGATTTGGAATGTCTTTTAAGGCACTTAAGAAATTCAATTGCTCATGGACATGTTTTCGCCATTCCCGGAGGCAACTATATAAGGGTATTGTTAGAGGATGTAAACGACAAGGGCAAGACAACCGCTCGCATTATTTGTTGTCAATCAGATATTGGAAAATGGAAAACCATCCTTGAGAATGCCGTAAAGGAGAACACGCATGAATAAAACCGCAATAAGGAACTATGCAATACGGGCAAGGATTCAATTGATTGAATCTGCCAAGCAAAGAGCATATCAATATGAAATCACCGAAAATGGCGAAAACAAAGCCAATGTGGATGCCATTGGCGGTCGTTTGCTCAGCCCGGAGGAAAAGCAACAGCGTGCACGTCTCATTGAGGAGATCAATCAAAAAGGCTACACGCAGGTCATGGAGGAAGCGGCATACACTTGGTTCAATCGCTTCATTGCTTTGCGCTTTATGGAAGTCAATGGCTACTTGCCCTCAAAGGTTCGTGTGTTCACAGATGAAAATGGTTCATTCAAGCCCGAGATACTCAAAGAGGCAATGCGTGTTGAGCTTGATGGACTGGATCGCAACAAGGTGCTGAATCTCTTGGACAAGCAGGATAACGAAGCGTTGTACAAATATCTCCTCATCACGCAGTGCAACGCCTTGAATAGTTGCTTGCCGACCATGTTCGAAAAAATCTCAAACTGGACGGAGTTGCTCTTTCCGGACAATCTCCTGCGCGATGGCAGTGTTGTTGAGCAACTTGTGTCGCAAATTCCCGCCGATGATTTTGACGTGCAGTCTGACAGCGGACAGATAGAAATTATCGGTTGGCTCTATCAGTATTATATTTCCGAAAAACACGAGGAAGTTGTTGATCCTCTGCACGGCAAGGTCGTCAAAAAGGAAGAAGTCCCAGCCGCAACACAGCTTTTCACTACCGATTGGGTGGTGCGCTATTTGATAGACAACTCTGTTGGTCGCTATTGGATAGAGCGGCATCCCGAAAGCAAACTGAAAGATGAGTTGCAATATTTTGTAATGCCCAAGTCGGGCACAATCAAATATTTTGATGAAAAAATCCAACCGCAAGAATTAACTGTTCTCGATCCTTGTGTCGGTTCGGGACACTTCCTCATTTACGCATTTGATGTGCTAATCAAAATCTATACGGAATGTGGCTATTCTGCGCGCGATGCGGCGTCTTTGATCATCGAAAACAACTTGTTTGGTCTTGAAATTGACGACCGCGCGGCACAGCTTGCATATTTTTCCGTAATGATGAAAGCGCGGCAATATGATCGCCGCTTTTTGGAGCGTGGTATCAAACCGCAAATTTATTCAATACAGGAGAGCAACAACCTTTCAACGGAAACATTCAATTACATAGTAGGGCAAAATAGCTACCTAAGGCAAGAACTATCCAAAGTGGTGGACGTTTTCCACGACGCCAAAGAATACGGTTCTATTTTGCAAATGTCCAATATCGACATCGAGGCACTAAAAAAACGATTCGATGAAATCAAAAATGATGTGAGTCTGTTCCAAAACGACGCACTCGAAAGCTACCTGCCACTTGTCAAACAGGCGGATATTTTGTCCCGCAAGTTTGCCGTTGTCGCAACCAATCCGCCCTATCTCAACAGATATGACGCTAAACTCAAAGGCTTTGTGGAGAAAAATTACAAGGACTACGGTGGTGACCTTTTCAGCGTATTTATGTATCGCAATCTTACAATGAGCAAAAAAGACGGATATGCCGCATTCATGACGCCGAATGTTTGGATGTTTATTAAAACATACGAAAAACTTCGGCATTACATTCTGAACAGTAAAAATATCACGACATTGGTTCAAATGGCAAAAGGGGCCTTTTTCAAAGAGGCAACGGTCGACATTTGCGCTTTTGTCTTGAACAATCAACAATCTGCCGAAAAAGGCTTGTATATCCGCCTTGAAGATTTCAAAGGCGATATGGAAGTGCAAAGGCAAAAGGTCTTAGAGGCGATTGAAGATAAGGAGTGTGATTACCTTTACGAAGCGGCTGAAAGCAATTTTTCTAAAATCCCAGGTAGCCCAATTGCCTATTGGGTAAGTGAAAAATTTATACAGATATTTCAAGCGGAGAGTCTTAAACGAATTGCTAATCCGAGGGTTGGTTTACAAACGGGTGAAAATGATCTTTTTGTCCGATTATGGTACGAAGTAGGAAAAGGGAAGCTGTTTTTAACCGCAAAGTCTCAGGAAGAATCTATATCTTCCAAACGCAAGTGGTTTCCCTACAATAAGGGAGGGGATTTCAGAAAATGGTATGGAAACAATGACTATATTGTAAACTGGGAGAACGGAGGGATTGAAATTAAAAACTTTAAGGATAAAGAAGGAAGATTGCGGTCCAGACCACAAAATGTAGATACATATTTTCACGAATGTATTACGTGGTCAAAAGTTTCGAGTGGAGCTATGGCATTTAGATACAAGCCTTATGGACATATATATGATGTTGCAGGAACGAGTATTTTTGCAAAACAAGAAATATTACTCTATTTACAAGGATTTTGCAATAGTTGTGTTGCTAGGGCGATAGCTCAATGTATGTCCCCAACGGTGAACTATGAGGTTGGTCACATTGCGAATTTTCCTGTAATAATAGAGACAAAGTGTTCTAATTTATACTTTAAAGTTAAGGAAAATATACAAATTTCCAAAGCTGATTGGGACGCTTTTGAAACCTCTTGGGATTTCAAAAAACATCCATTGATTTGAAAGGGGAGATGTCAAAAGATGAAATTAGATTTGGATATACTGAAAAAGTATTTGGTAGCATTGAACCTTGATAAGGCGAGAGAATATCGGGCATCGTGCATTCCAAATTTTCTGTCAAAATTCTACTCTCTCACCAACGATAAAGAATTGAATGAGAAAAAATTGAGTTGCCTTGCTGAGGACTGTAATTGGTACGAAAATCCAACAAATCAAAACGATCCATTCGATGCGAGGATGGGATTTTTTGATGAGGTATACGCAAAGAAAACAGAAATGCCACAAAAAACCATAGATTTCTTGAAGTGGCTGTTGGACCATATGATTGATCATTTATTGCTGTGTTGTTTTGCGGATTCTGATTACAGAAATTTGCCCATGTGGGCTTACTACGCAAATAACTATCATGGCTATTGCGTAAATTACAAGATAAACTGCAAAGAGAATTTTTCCGAAGTGATATATTATAAGGAACGAACTCGACTGAATGAAATTCTCTCGGCATTTATAGATGTTTATCTCTTAAATCAGGAGTGGGACGATATAACAACCAGGCAAGGTATTTTCGCAGATACGATGGAGTTGTTTTTCTCTGTGAAGCACAAATCATGGCGACATGAAAAAGAATATAGAATTATCCGCACTCTAAAAGAAGAGAGCGACAAACAAATTTCCAATGGCGAAGAGAAAGACCAACGAATTCCCAATAAAGAAATGGGCTTGGAAGTCAAAGACATTACGATAGGATTGAAGTGCAAGCCCGAATACAAACAACGCATAATGCAGATAGCAAAAGATAGAAAAATAAAATGCTACCAACTGTGTACAGATGAAACCAAATTTCTGTCACGACAAAAAATAGATTTGTAAACGTGTAAATTGTTGCAACGGAGAAAGAGTAAAAATGTCGGATATCATAATTTATCAAACCGAAGACGGAAAGACGAAGATCGACGTGGAGTTCGAAAACGAAACCGTTTGGCTGACGCAAGATCAAATGGCGGTTTTGTTTGACCGAGACAAATCAACAATATCTCGGCACATCAAAAACATCTTCGAAGAGGGAGAGCTTGAGCCAAATTCAGTTGTTGCAAAATTTGCAACAACTGCTTCGGACGGGAAAACGTATCAAGTTGAATACTACAATCTTGATGTCATCATTTCCGTTGGGTATCGCGTCAAGTCGGTTCGCGGCACGCAATTCCGCATTTGGGCAACGGAGCGCTTGAAGGAATATCTCATCAAGGGTTTTGCGTTGGACGACGAACGGCTAAAGGGCACTGGCGGTGGCAACTATTGGAAGGAGTTGTTGGAGCGCATCCGCGACATCCGCTCCTCCGAAAAAGTAATGTACAGGCAGGTGTTGGATTTGTATGCCACAAGCGTCGACTACGACCCGCACAGTGAAGAATCGGTAGAGTTTTTCAAAATCGTTCAAAACAAACTGCACTATGCCGCGCACGGCCATACCGCAGCGGAAGTTATCTATGAGCGTGCCGATGCCGACAAACCTTTTATGGGGTTAACCTCTTTTTCGGGTGCATTGCCGGCGTTAAAGGATATCGGCGTTGCAAAGAATTATTTGACGGAAAACGAGTTGAAAATTTTGAACAATCTTGTTTCCGGTTACTTTGACCTTGCGGAAATCAACGCGCTCGAGCACAAGCCAATGTATATGCACGACTATATCGTACAGCTGGACAAAATTCTTTCTTCCGGCAATCGCAAGCTGTTGGAAGGTAGCGGAGCGATAAGCCACGAACAGGCAATGCTCAAGGCAAGGGAAGAGTACAAAAAGTACCAAGTGGCGACAATTTCGCCGGTCGAACAAGCCTATCTGGACACCATCAAAGAGGCGGACAAGGCGGCAAAATCGGCAATTAAGAAGAAGTAAAAAAAGGAGAATATATATGGCAAGGTTAATTTCTGACAAATACAAAGAATGGGAAGCGGAGTGCAACGAGCGTTTTAACACGTTGAAGGCAAATGAAGAAGAACTTAATCGCATCTTCATTGATATTTACGGTTTGCAGGACGAACTCACTCCCGAAGTGGAAGACAAGGACGTCACGGTGCGCAAGGCGGATTTGACGCGGGAGATAAAGTCGCTCATCTCCTATGCCGTTGGCTGTATGTTCGGCAGATATAGTCTTGATGTCGAGGGCTTGGTTCTCGCGGGGCAACTTTATGAAAGCAAATTTGTACACAACCCCTCGTTCATCGATAGTAGTGGTCGTCCGACAATTTTGGCAGGGGACTTCATTGTAACTGACGATCCGAATGGTGAATACAAGACTTGTACATTTATGCCGGACAAGGATAATATAATTCCGATTTGCGACGACGAGTATTTTGAGGACGATATTGTTGGGCGCTTCGTCAAGTTTGTCGAAGTGGCCTACGGAAAAGAGACGCTCGAAGAGAACTTGCGCTTTGTTGCAAACACTCTTGGCGGCAAGGGTACGCCGCGTAACATTATACGCGACTACTTTTTGAATGACTTTTACGCAGACCATCTTAAAGTGTATCAAAAACGCCCAATTTATTGGCTGTTTAACAGTGGAAAGAAAAACGGCTTCAAGGCGCTGATCTATATGCACAGATATCAGCCGGATCTGCTTGCTCGTATGCGCACGGATTACGTGCATGAGCAACAAGAGCGTTACCGCACACAAATTCAAATGCTCGAGGTTGGCGAACAAACTGCTGCGCCTGCCGAAAAAGTCAAGTTGAACAAGCAAATTGCCAAATTGAAGGATCAGGCTTTGGAAATTCAACAATACGAAGAAAAAATTCACCATCTTGCCGATCAGATGATTTCCATCGATCTTGATGATGGTGTAAAGGTGAACTACGCCAAGTTCCAAGATGTGTTGGAAAAGATAAAGTAAAAGAAATCTTGCTTATTTTGAGGTATCAGATGAGTATAAACGTAGAACAAAGCTTAAAAGAACGTTTTGCGGCCCCATTGCCGGATAACTACAAGCGTCGTATCATTTTTTGGCATGACCCTGATGGAGAATTTGCCAATCAGGTGGATGAGTTGTGCCTTGATGGTGTAAAGGTGTTGAAATTGACGGGAACCAACAACTTTGTTGCCAAGATGTTGCTGTCTGAAACAGATACAGAAAGCGACTATCTTGTCTATAATCCCATTTTGCTCACCGATATTCAGGACGATTGGCTGCTGGATATAGAACTGTATAGCGAAGAATTCCGCGCAGATCTGCTCTCTATCAGGATGCAAGAGCTTGGAATGTCTGCGACAGCCCAGATGCGGAAAGCGATGAAGTCGTATTCCAAGTTCTTTGAGAACAAAGAACGTGTAGCCAAATTGACAGCCTTCAAGAGTAACTACTTCAATGTCGGTCAGCTGCATATAGATATTCTCGCAGTCCTTGC
Source organism: Candidatus Gastranaerophilales bacterium (assembly GCA_947624935.1). Lineage (GTDB taxonomy): Bacteria > Cyanobacteriota > Vampirovibrionia > Gastranaerophilales > Gastranaerophilaceae > SIG32. Next base: position 9,324 of record CANQML010000017.1, on the reverse strand, counting down.
AGGAGCCGATTCTAACACTGCGCCCGGTGTTATTCGAGCAATCCTTTTGGGTGGCACGGATGTTGAAAACAACGACGCCATCACAAATATCAAAAAGTTTGGCAATGAAGCGGTGCTTTGGGAACTGATCAACCGCTATACGGGCTATGCCTACGGCGGAAGTGCTTCGTTGATATCCTTGGCATCTCATATTCTGCTGACTGCGCTTTCCGTTACTATGAAAGCGTCCTGTTTAAACGGTCTTGAAAGGTTTATTTCCGAACCGCATCAGCAACTTTGCTACTCGCTGGTCAACGAGTGGAGTCATTCGGATGAAGATGATGAGCTCTACGAGATTGCGCGCGCGGTTGAGGAACAGCATCATCTTGCAGAACGCTTTGATCGGCTTGAAGTAGCAGAGTTATTGAACAGCGAATGCTTGCCGTGCATAAATGAATGTATTCTGCGAAAGTATATGTCGGAGATTTCGGACAACATCATCAAGGCGGATGATATTGTTGCCGCAGTTGAAAAACGCAGAACGTTAAAATGGTACAAACGCATTCGCTATTACTATGACGGCTTGCTCCAAGTTGCACTTATGCAACAGTTCTATCAGGCCAATATCGGAGGCTTCCATGTTGCCGAGTATTCCAAGCTATGGAACGAATATACAAGAAACTATTGCAAGATGGATCATTTCTATCGCCAGTTTCACGTCGCCTTCGGCAAGAGCCTGAGAGAATCCGGCACTGTTCTTGAAGATCTTTACAAGAACGTTGCAGATTACGTTGAAAAACTCTACAAAAATTGGTATCTGTCTACGCTTGGAATGCAATGGACAACCCTTGTCGGCGATGAATTTTCCAAGAGTTCTGCGCTTGTTGGAATTCCCCAACAGGCAGATTTCTACAGAAACTATGTAAAACCAATTGTTTCCACAGGCAGAGCCTATGTCATCATTTCGGATGCTCTCAGGTATGAGGTGGCGGTAGAGTTGACAAATCAACTAATAAGAGAGACCAAGGGAACGGCAAGGATCTCATCCATGCAGTCAGTCTTTCCATCTGTAACCAAATTCGGCATGGCGGCGCTTCTTCCTCACAAAAAGTTGCAAATCACCGATGATATCAAGGTTCTTTGCGACGATGAGTCCACCGAAGGCATTTCCGGCAGAGAAAAAATACTGAACAAAGCACATCAGGGAAATGTCGCCATTACATACAAAACTTTGCTTTCGATGAAGCAAGCAGAACGTCGCGAAAAGGTCAAAGATGCCGAAGTTGTGTATATTTACCACAACGCAATTGATGCCGTTGGCGACAAAGCAGTAACAGAGGATCAAGTCTTTGATGCATGCGATCAGGCCATTCTCGAATTGAAAAATTTGGTTCGCCTGATTATCAATGATATGAGTGGTTCGAATATCCTCATTACTTCGGATCACGGTTTCTTGTACTCATACAAGCCATTGGAAGAAAGTGACAAGGCAGAAAAGAGCTTTGTTTCCGGACATATCATTGAGCTTGACCGAAGATACGTGCTTGCTGATGGTGATTGTGCTGCAGACCATATGCTGAAGATTCCGATGTCTCACGTGAGTAGCAATTTGGTTGGATTTACGCCTTTGGAAAATATTCGTATGAAGAAACAAGGTGGTGGAATGAACTATGTCCACGGTGGCATTTCACTTCAGGAGTGTGTTGTCCCGGTCATTGAATTCAAGAATATGCGCGCCACTTCCAAAAAATTTGTAGATGTAAAGAAAGCCACGTTGGAGTTGATAAGTCAGAGTCGCAAAATTTCCAATAGTATTTTCTCTTTGGATTTCTACCAAAAGGAAGCAGTAAGCGGAAAAATTACGGCAACTACGTACGAGATATATGTGGCGGATGCGTCGGGCAGGGTTGTATCAGACAAGAAGATTGTGATTGCCGACAAGACCAGCAACAACGGCTCTGACCGCGTGTTCAGAACGAGATTTACATTGAAGAGTATCGAATTTAAGAAAACGGATACCTACTACTTGACTATAGTTGAGAAAGGAACTACCAATGTAATTGACAGAATCGAATTCACAATCGATATTGCATTCGTGAATGATTTTGATTTCTGATAATAGGAGGCAAAAGAGATGACAGAGTTTGATATGAAAGTACTGGACAATTTTCCGGGAAAAGTAGTCAGAAAAGACCTTACCACCCTTATGAAAAAAGGTGCTAATGTGCCGACTTATGTGCTGGAATACCTGCTTGGAATGTATTGTGCAACAGATGACGAGGAGGCGATAGCAATCGGTATTGAAAAGATCAAAAAGATTTTGAGCGAGAACTATGTGCGTCCCGATCAGAGCGAATACGTCAAGTCCAAAATCAAGGAAAACGGACAGTATACCATAATTGACAAAATAACTGTGTTTTTTGATGAACGTGAGGATAAATATGTTGCCAGATTCACCAATTTGAACATGGATCCTTTTGAGGTTTCTTCCGATTTGGTTGTTCACAATGAAAAACTTCTTGTTGGCGGTATCTGGTGTATTGTCAAGATAGAATATGTCGGACTTGAAAAAGAAAACGATGAATTTGATCCTGTTGATTTTGATGAGGGCATCTTTGGCGATCATAAGATAAAGACGAAGGTCAAGAAAAAGAAGTCTAAGTATGATTCTTCCTTTGAGATTTCTTCTATCAAACCCATTCAGATGCCCAATTTGGATTTGGGTGAGATCAAAGAAGCTCGTGCAAATTTCACCAAGGATGAGTGGATAACATTGCTTCTGCGCAGTGTCGGTTATGAACCCGATGAGCTGTCAGAAAAAGAAAAGTTGCATTATTTGCTTCGTTTTGTTCCTTTCATTCAAAAAAATTATAACTTGGTTGAACTTGGACCGCGAGGAACGGGAAAATCTCATGCGTACAGCGAATTGTCCCCGTACTCAATATTGATGAGCAGCGGAACAACAACGGTCGCAAACATGTTCTACAATATGTCTTCTCACACAGTGGGTCTTGTTGGCAACTGGGACTGCATAGCGTTTGATGAGGTTGCGGGTATTACCCAAGCCTCCGGAGATATGGTTCAAATTATGAAAAACTATATGGCCAACGGCAGCTTTGCCAGAGGTGCGGATACCATCAGTTCGGATGCTTCTATAGCCTTTGAAGGCAATACTTTCAGAAGTGTTGCGGATATGATGCGTATAACCAACTTGTTTGAGCCATTTCCGGAAGAGTTCAACAATGATTCGGCATTCTTTGACAGAATTCATGCATATCTTCCCGGATGGGAAACGCCAAAACTCAGATCCAGTCTGTTTACTAATAAATACGGCTTGATTTCGGATTGCTTTTCTGAATTTTGCCATGCCATGAGAAAATATGATTTCACAAATTCCTTTGCGGAGTATTTTTCGCTGAATAACCAGTTTAATACTCGCGATACTATCGCTGTCGGAAGAACATTTTCCGGCCTTGCAAAGCTAATATTCCCTGATGAGCGCATGTCCAAAGAAGAGACGCGCGAAATCCTTGAATATGCCATTGAATGTCGTCGTCGCGTCAAGGAGCAACTTCGTAAGATGACTCCAAGCGAGTTTAGTGACGTAAATCTCGGATACATTGATTTGGATACTGATGAAGAACATATTGTCGAGCTACCTGAGGTTGCAAACGGCACGCTGATATTTGAGGGGCTGGAGGAACCGGGATACGTTTATGGTATCGGTCGATCTGTATACGACGTGCTTGGCGTCTATAGACTGGAAAACAAACTCGTCAGTGGAACAGGATCGTTTAGTTTTAAGAATGTCGAGGGAATTGCTCGTGCCCCCAAGAGCGTAAAAGACAGTATTACCGCTGCATTTAATTACTTCGGGGAAAATTCTCGAAAGATTATTTCGAGGGCTTACGACGAGTTTGACTATAGCCTTTATTTTAATGATCTTCAGAATAGAGGTGTCAGCGATGAAATATCTGTTGCTGAGGTTGTCGGTTTGTTTTCCGGACTTGCCAATCGCGCAGTAATGCCATCTTTGGTTATCTGCGGACGGGTTGTAATGTCCGGAAGTATGATGCCGATTACGACAGAACTGGATGAAATTTTTGTTGCCGCAGCCAATGCCGGAGCAAAGAGAATAATGCTACCTTTGGAAAGCAAGACACAATACGACAAGCTCAAGTCCGATCTGAAGAATGAAATTTCTGTAATCTTTTATTCTACACCATTGGATGCAGCTAAAAAGGCGCTTGGAGTTGAATGATTATGGCTGAATATAAGTGTATCAGTTGCGGCGAAGTAAAAGAAAGCGAAACTCGCTGCAGTTGTCCGACGTGTGGGTATATGATGTTCGAAATGCCCTATGAGCGTAAGAATGTACTCGCATCGGAAATAGACAACTTTATATCTTGTCTCGAAGGGACAACTATTGTGCGCGAACACCTCGTTTTCAAAGAGAAAGAGAAGGATGATGCGCGTTTTCCCGATTACAATAAAATACTCAAATATGTAACAAGCCAAGCACGTACAGAGGGCTTTCTGAATAATTTGTTGGAAACGGTCCGACAGTTGAAGCTCCATTTTACCTCGCAATTCTCAAAAACATATTCTGTATCCTTTGAGAAATTAAACGGCATTATAAAAAAATACGATAATGTTTTGATTGCGGCCGCAGAGGTGCTGTCTCCCGATGCAAAACTTGAACTGCCTGATTTAGCATGGGAAGAGACATTCCTTTTGTATGCAGAGAGTCCCAATGAACAGTTGCGGTCATTGGCAAACGAGTTACTTGATTTAATCGAAAATCTTGCAAATAAAATCGTAAGATTTATCAAAATCAACAATCTTTACGGAAACAATCATAAATATTACCCGGAGAGGCAAGGTAATCAGTATACGGAAGAAACTGAATTTCAGAATGAATTTGAAAACGCAATTTGCAAGGTGAAAGATATTCTTGGCAAACGATATGTTCTGGACATCGCTGATGACGGTTCCGATGAGTTGAAGGAAATGTTGACCTGTCTTTGGAACAGCATTGAGCTTATTATGTGTGCCCCTCTCATCATAAAACATTATGACTATTTGCTGGGGACAAATGTTATTTCCGAAGAAGAATTGTTTGAACGTCTTTCCACAAAATTAAAAGAACGATACAAGGATTTTAACGCTACAGTTCAGAAGGAATCTTTGTTTTTTGCCAAAACCGAGGACGAGTTGTTTGAATTATACAAGCAGTTGATAGCACTTGACAAGTTTGGTTTTCTTGTACCGAGGGGCACAAAGCTTATTAATACTGGCGAAAGCGAAAAGAAACTTGGTGAGATGATTGGACTTTCCGGAATAAAGGAAAGTATTCGAAAGATCAAGGCATATGCACTGAACAACAAGGGTAGTGAGGATCTTAATATCCACATGTGCTTCTTGGGAAATCCGGGGACAGGTAAAACAGAGGTTGCCAGATATATTGCGGGTATTCTTTATGAAAACAAGGTTCTTCCGACAAATAATGTCGTTGAAGTAGATCGAAGCGGACTCGTGAGTCAGTATTTCGGGGCTACTGCCGAAAAGACCAGAGAGGTTATATCTCGTGCTATGGGCGGAGTGCTGTTTATAGATGAAGCGTACGCTCTTGGAAATGTTTCGAGTACCACAACGGATTACGGCAAGGAAGCAATAGACACTCTTGTAAAGGCAATGGAGGATTATCGCGGAAAATTCTGTGTCATTCTTGCCGGTTACAAAAACGAAATGCTTCAAATGCTTTCAAGCAATCCCGGCTTTAAGTCAAGAATTCAATTTGTGTTGGACTTTCCGAACTACTCCAGAGAGGAGCTCAAAGGCATTACCGAATTGATGCTAAGGGATCGTCATTACACAATTGGCGATGCTGCGCTGAGTAGGATTCTCGATATTACCGATATCAAACGCAAAGATTCAAACTTTGCAAACGCAAGGGAAATACGAAACATCTTGGACCAGGTCATCATGTGTCAGAATCTGCGACGTTTGGATACAGAAGATACAGAACTTGGTGTCGTTGACGTAAATAAATATATTCAGGACGCCCAAATCAATCTTCCCATATCCGGTATCGGAAATACGAGTAAGGTGTTGACCGGTGAGGAAGAATTGGAACAGTTGATTGGGCTGTCGGCAGTTAAGCGTATGGTTAAGAAAATCAATGCTTATGCAAAGCGCAATCAGGAACAGGAGGGTTTTAATCTACATATGTGCTTTTGCGGCAATCCCGGCACCGGAAAGACCGAAGTTGCGCGAATTCTTTCAAGAATATTATATGATGCAGGCGTGCTCCGGGAAGCCAAGTTGGTAGAAACAGATTCTCATGGTCTGCTTGGCAAATTTGTTGGTGAAACATCGCCCAAAACACGAGCTAAAATTAATGATGCTATGAACGGAGTGCTGTTTATTGATGAAGCATACGGGCTAGTATCTTCAAGTGCCGCAAATGGCGCGGAGTATAGTTATGGTGAAGAAGCCATCGCTGTTCTTTTGAAAGAGATGGAAGACCGTAGGGGACAGTTTTGTGTTATCCTTGCGGGATACAAAGATAAGATGAAGACGATGCTTAGCACCAATCCGGGACTGGAGTCAAGAATTCAATTCACTCTTGATTTTCCGGACTACACCAGAGATGAGTTGGGAGAGATTGCCGTCAGAATTTTGCAGAAGAAAAAATACGAGATCGATGAATTGGCTCTGAATAAATTGCTGGATATTACCGAGTATTATAGAAACAGACCTAACTTTGCAAATGCGAGAACAGTTAGAAACATTTTGGACCAGGTTATTATGAATCAGAATCTCCGTACAGAAAATACTGAAGGCGATAGCCTGATTGTTGCTGGTGATGTCGATGCCTACTTGGAGGACGAAGGGATTGACTTGACTAAAACCGGAAATGGACAACGGCGTATCGGTTTCGGGAATTAAGAATCGTACAACTTATTCCTTGAAGATTGTTGACATGTGTTAATAGTGGTAGGGAACAAGCGGCTGGGGCAACTCTATTAAATTAGAAATAATTCATAAGTGGAGATGAGTGTATGGAGAAAGAAACAAAACTACGCGCTCTTTGCATTCTAAAAATTCTATATGAGCTTACAGATGCGAATCATCAGCTATCAACATCTGAGATTGCAGAGCAGCTGGAAAAAAAGTATGGGTTCAAAGTTTACCGGACAACAATTGGCTCGGATATTGAGCAGTTGCGTCAGTTTGGAATTGATATTTGCATAAACAAATCAACTCAAAACAGATATTTTTTAGATGGTAGGCTATTTGATGAGCAGGAATTGAAGTTACTCATTGATGCCGTTGAGTCTTCCAAGTTTATATCTGAAAAGAAAAGTAAGGTATTGGTTGAGAAACTTGGCGAACTTGCCGGTCCCAAAGGTACTGCAGAATTAAAACGCAATCTTTGTATTGAAAGCAGAAATAAAACGGTTAATGATCAGATTTACAACATTGTAGATGCTTTGAACGATGCTATTAATCGCGGTAAAAAGGTGGCTTTTCAATACTTTCGATATAATGTCAAGAAAGAGCAGAAGCTTTGTTGTGACGGTGAAGTTTATATATTAAGTCCATACACGCTTGTTTGGAATGGTGACTATTACTATGTGGTCGGTTATTCTGAAAAGCATCACGATATTGAAAACTTTCGAGTTGATCGCATTTATCAGCAGCCGAAGATTCTTAGGGAAGATGCGCTTCCGCGTTCAGAAAACTTTGATGAAGTTGAATATGTGAAAACAATGTTCAGCGCGCACGATAAAAAGCCGGAAACCGTTGAGTTAATCTGTGATAATGACCTTATGGATGCAATTATTGACGAGTTCGGTGAAGATGTCAGTAGTTACGCATACAATCTATCTTCTTTCAGAGTAGAAGTGGAGGTTGTGACCAATCACGTGTTTTATAGCTGGGTGTTTGGTTTTGGTGGTAGAGTAAAAATTAAAGGACCGGAGAGTGTAAGATGCGAATATGCAGAGATGGTCAAAGTGGTCTTTGCCGATTTATAAAACATCAGGTAAAAGATATGAAAAAAAATTTCAAGAGTTACACGAATTTTGGGGTTGGTAGCCAATTTATTGTTAAACATATTGTTTTTAATGTTTCAATATGTTATAATTTTTGATATTGGAAGGTATATCTATGGAACAAAAGACGCGTGGAAGATCCAAAGAAATTGCATTGGAACTACTAATGATTCTTGAAGAATATACGGATAGAGATCATCGTTTAAGTAAAAACGACCTTATTGAGTTGCACTCTTGGCAATACGGCAACGATGGTGAAGAAGTAATTCAAGCAAAGACTTTTTATACCAAAATCGACGAGTTGACTTCGGCGGGTTTTCCCGTCAAACGTACCAAAGGCAAGTGGACAAAATATTATCTTGACGATGTGAGACTTACAAAAGAAGAATTGCTGTTTCTTGTATGCATGATAAAAAGCAGTCCGGATTTGGGCAGAGAGGAATCTAAAGAACTTGCGGGTAAACTTCTTTCCATGCGTGTGCACAAACAGGCGACAGAGTCTGTTAACAAGTATGCGAGTATGGTGCATGAAAATCACAATCCCGTCTCGAGGCAAATACGTAATTTTAATGTGCTACTCGAAGCCATAGGCAAGGCGGGTAAGGTTTCTTGCAAATATGTTCTTTCGCGCGAGGGCGGATATCAATTTTCGGATACGCAGATAGTTTACCCGAGAGCAATTGAATTTACACGCGATGGCGCATGCGTAACGCTGGAAGATAATGGTAGGATAAAACGTATGTTTCTTTGTGATATTATCAACATTGAACCAGAATAAAATTTTTAATTTTTTTTTCTATCGCACCCCTTTTTGACACAGAAGGAGATTTTGCGTGTGGTAAAATGTAAGTACAAAACAAACAAGGAGACTTAAATCATGAAAAACACCACAAACGCAAAAGAACTTGGCAGGCTGTTGTCGGAAAAGACGGGACTCGCTTTTGAGGCGAAGAACTACCACGACCTCGCAAAATTCGTCGAGGAGATTGTACCGGCGATCAGCAAAAAAGATATATTCGGAAATTCGCCGTATGATTGTCCCACATATTCTTTCGAAAACATTGATATATATTTCGATGCTTTAAACCATTTGCCGTATTGGATAATCACCGCGGACAAAAAGACGCTAACTGCCATATGGAATTTGTTTGCGTTCCAGAATGTGTTTCAAGATACAACTTTTTATTACAACGATGATGCCGATTCGAAACGAGTTTGTTCCACAGGGACAGTATTTAAGGGTGGCGTAGAGCGGCATCCCGCGGGGGCAAAAATACATAAAGAA
>CANQML010000016.1 GCA_947624935.1 Candidatus Gastranaerophilales bacterium | reverse complement strand
TGTCGAAGATGGGACTCGAACCCACAAGGAATTACCCACATGAACCTGAATCATGCGCGTCTACCAATTCCGCCACTTCGACATTTGCTAGTTATTCTTTAATTTTCAATGTATTACCCCGTCTCCGTGGCGGATGTTGGGTCTAGCCCAACCCTCTCGAAAAACGATACTTAATCGTTTTTCTGCGGCACAGTGCCACTTCGACATTTGCTAGTTATTCTTTAATTTTCAATGTATTACCCTGTCTCCGTGACGGATGTTGAGCCCAACCCTCTCGAAAAACGATACTTAATCGTTTTTCTGCGGCACAGTGCCACTTCGACATTCACAAAATTTCTCTTTAATTTTCAATGTATTTCGCTCTGTGCGCAACTTTATTATATTACAAACAAATTATCTTTTCCGCTTACCCGATTGTTCAATGTAGATTTGTTAAGTTTGCCCCAAACTAAAACCAGAAGGAGGAACTCATGCCGGAATTTTCAACACCGTTTGGAGTAAAAAAATGCGAAAGACGCCTTACTCACGAAGAACTTGTTCGTGCAATCCGTTTCAGTATTGCATCTGAATATGAAGCTATCCAAATTTACGAAGAAATAGCCGAATCCATAGACAACGAAGACGCTAAAAAACTTCTTAATGAAGTCGCCGAAGACGAAAGAGTCCATGTCGGAAACTTCTCGTATCTTCTTAATATGCTTTCACCTCAAGATGAAGAATCTTTAAAAGAAGGTAAAAACGAAGCCGTTAAAATAATTAACGAATAAAATGAACAATTTCTTCATGATTTTCGTTCCCTGTATAAAGGAGCAAGCATGAAGAAATTGTTGTTAATGTTAGTGTTAGTAATCGGTGTACCTGCGTTTGCGCATCCGCCTATGCATTATCCAATGCACAGACCGCCTATGTACAGACCGCCCATAATGCGCCCGATGTATCCGGTGATACGTCCCGTATATCCGCCAAGGTTAATTCACCACAGAGCCGGCTGCCCATTTATCTATGGCAGAAGATGTACATGCCACAGGGGCGGGATTCAGTTTAGAATAATCTTTTAAACGCCGATAAAGCTTCTGGTATTTTGAACTTTCAGCTTTTCAAGCAACTTTTTCAAACCCAAAAGTATCAAAAAGCTTACACCCGTCACAACGACAAATCTCACCGATACAGTCGCTAACGCGCTGAAAAATTGTGCGGGCGAATTTACCGGAACAATTCCTTTTTCGCCCGTAAGTTTTAAATATGCTTGAAATACATACCAATGCACAAAAAATATGCCAAAGCTGTATTTTGCAATCACATCCATTGTTGAATTAAACCACTTGCAGTTTTTAATCTTTTCGTCATAGTGTTTCAAATACCCGAGCGCCAAAAGCGTAAAGAATATTTTTGAAATGGTGCCGTTTACGATATTATATTTGTAATTCAAATAAATATCCATAGTTGCCGTCAATATCATCAATGCCCAAATCCAACCTCTCAAATCAAAACATTTTTCAATCAATTCTTTTTTTGAAGAAAAATACATTCCCAAAACATACATTGATGCAAAGTGGACAAATCCGTTCAGGATGTATTTTACATATTCAAGATATTTTTGCCCGTAAGTCATATTAACCAAAAATTCGGGTTCAATAACCATTCTCGGGACAAAAACCGTTATTAAAAACAAAATCGGCAAAAGCTTATACAACAATTTTTTATGTTTAAGCATAAGGTACGAAAGCAGGAAAAATATAACAATCATCGGGATATACCATGTCGGAACGTTGTGGACACGACCTATGGAAAGAAAAATCCCCGATTGCAGAATGGGATTTAAGCCCGCAAAGGGGTTTTTGGGCTGAGGAATTGTTAAATACAAAAGAATCCCCGGAATTGCCGTTATAATGTACGGCATAACAACATTTGTCCATTTCTTTTTCAAATACGGGATGTAATCAAATTTGTCGGACAAATATTCAAACAAAAACCCTGAAATAAAGATAAAAAGAGCCGTTCCGCCCGAAACGATTTCAAAAGAAATATCGTGCAAAAGCGAGCTCCCTATTTGCATTGTGTGCCCTGCGACAATCATCAAAATTGCCAAACCTCTAAACACATTTATATAGTTTAAAATCTCGCGTTTACTCACTTTTTATCGCTCCCCAAGCCCTTATAGGACCTCTTTCATACATTATAAGATAATAATTTCCGTCTTTTACATATTCAATTGAAGCTTTTGACGAAACTATATCTTCATCCGGTATCATGCCGGCTTCTTTTCGTCTTTTGTTTGTTTTTTCACGTTCTTTATCAATTTTTTTCTTGATTTTTTTGTATTCTTTTGTTTGATTGAAAGCGTTTTTGTCTTCTTCGACTTTAAAAACGGGTATGACGGCTATCGGATTTTTGGTTTCGAGAATAATCAAAAAATCTCTGTCATCGGAGAGCGCAAGCTCGTAATGACCTTGGGGGATAGTGTTACCAAATCCGTCAGAGATTTTATCTACAATAATCAATGTCGGATAATTTGAACTTTTAAGAGAATATTTATAAATTGATTGCGAACCGATTGTAATGCCTGCGGTTTCTTGGATTTCGACGGGGTAAGCGCGAATTTCTGGAAAAGTTAAGGTTGTATCGGCAAAATTTCCTTCAAACATCCACCCCTCCCACAAGCTTTTTCATAACTGAATTTATTTCATCAAAACTTTTATTAAGGGCTTTTTCACTGCCAACAAAAATCAACGACAAGCATTTTTGAGAATTTCCGAGGCTGTTATTTTTGAGCATAAGCCTGTAACTTTCCCGCATAAGCCGTTTAAGCCTGTTTCTTTTAACGGCGCGTTTGTGTACTTTTTTACTCACAACAAAACCCGCTTTTGTCGGGACATCTTCTTTTTTTAAGATGCCAACAAACATAGTTATCCCTCCTTTATGGAAAGAATTTTTAACTTTATATGTTGCTTTAAAAGCGGATCTTGATTTTAATCTGTATTCTTTGGGAAGCATTAAGCAGTTTTCTTAGCGGTGATAGCCAATTTATGACGACCTTTAGCGCGGCGTCTGTTCAAAACTTCTCTGCCGCCGGGGGTTGACATTCTTGCTCTAAATCCGCTCACATGCTGTCTTTTTACTTTCGTTCCTTCTAGTGTACGTCTCATTTTATTTCCTTTTTGTTTGTCGTATGATTTTTATGTTAGATGAAAAAAACTTATTAGTCAACAAAAAAAATAAGAGAGGTTAAATAATATGAACAAAAAAATCGGATTTATCGGCTGCGGGAAAATGGCAAGTGCGATTATAAAAGGGATTTCGGGTCAATATGAGGTAAAAGGCTCGGAGATTAACCCCGAAACCGCACAAAGCGCACAAAAAAGACTTTCAATTCCCGTTATGACGGACAATAAAATGCTCACCATATCAAGCGATGTTATTTTTATTGCCGTAAAACCGAACTGTGTGGAAGATGTTTTGGAAGAAATAAAAAGCGAAATTACGCCCGATAAATTGATAGTATCGATAGCTGCGGGCGTAACAGTGCAAAAGATAGAAAAAATCATACCGCAAGCGAGGGTTATACGAGTAATGCCGAACACTCCCGCAATGATATCGGAAGGTATGAGCGCGGTTTGCAAAGGTACACGTGCAAAAATTGAGGATGTTGAATTTGTTGTAAAACTTTTGACAACGGTTGGCAAATGTATTACGGTTGACGAAAGCCAAATGGATATAGTAACGGCAATTTCAGGCTCGGGGCCTGCGTTTTTCTATAAAGTTATAGAAGATATGGCGCGTGCGGGCGAAAAACTCGGGTTAAACTATGACAAATCCTTACTTCTTGCAACTCAAACGGCGCTCGGGTCGGCAAAAATGGTATTTGAACGAGGTGAAACACCTGTTCAAACTTTGATTGATAATGTTGCAACCAAAGGCGGATGCACATTTGTCGGAATAAGTGCTATGCAAAATTCCGACAAACTGTTTTATGATGTTATAGAAAAAACAGCCCAAAAAGCTCACGAATTGGGAAAATAATTATTTTAGCCCCGCTTTGTCAAACATATCGTGTGAAGAAATGCCGCCATCTTCAGGGAGCATACAACCTCCCCGTTTATACTTTAGGACACCGTTTTTAGTTTCAATCAAATCAAAAGTAAACATGTCATGTCCCCACTTGTTTGGACCTTGCATACCGTTTAAATCAACCATAATAAGTCTAAAAAAGGAATTCCTATAAAATACGATAATAGTACCATCACTTAATACCCAAGCAGAGTCTGTATTTTTCATTTCATTATCTGAAAATCCGGGACAATTCTTTAAGTAAAAATCGGGGTCATCCGGTTTAAAATTTTGTTCATGTTGAAGAGTATCAATACCTTTGTAATTTGGAATGCAACCGTTTTTATACGCATTATTATCGCATATTTTTGAAGTTTTTAAAACCTTTTTCATATCCTCATACATGGCTTTACAATCTGCAAGTGGACCGGAAGAAGCACTTGAGACATAATAATAACAGTTATAATAATCTCCGTTATTGGCATACTGCTGCAAAACCGCATTGTTAAGGAGACTATAGACTTTTTTATATTTTTGAACCATAATGTGTTCTTGGTATTTATTTAAAATAGTCGGGATGGTCATGGCTGCAACAATGCCGATGACAGCTAACGTGACGAGAACCTCAGCGAGGGTGAAGGCGGCTTTTTTGAAGTGAGTAAAGTGAGTAAGGTGAGTGAAGTGAGTAAAGTGGTTACTATTAAGCTGTCCCCTCCCGCCCGTCGAATTGACCGTCGTGAGGGGGAGGATTAGGGTGGGGGGATTGCCATCGCGGTATTCGTCATTGCGAGGAGGGCAAGCGCAGCGCAGCCCGACGCGGCAATCTATTGAATGGATTGCTTCGTCACTTCGTTCCTCGCAATGACGTGTGAATGTTTTGTCATTACGAGGAACGAATGTGCCGTCGTAATCGCATAATTGTCGGATTTCACCAATATTGCGATTGCGACGCTCCCTACGGTCGCTCGCAATGACATGACCCCTCACCCCAGCCCTCTCCCGCACGAAGGGCAATTCGACGGGGCGAGGGAGCTTTTCTACTACTAAATTTGTTACCTTTGATTGTTCTTTTTCTTTCATTTTGCTTTCTCCTTATATTGTTTATTACCTATTTTTATATACGAACTTATCGTCTTAACGTCTTATCGTCTTAACGACTTTTATGCACACCAACTCCGCCTCCTACGCAATCGTAGCAAGCGTTTTGAACCTATTAAATCGCCGAAACTCACTCTATGAGCATGGGGGGGGGGGCACCCGCCTTACTCTCTCTTATACCCTGTGTTTTCAGCATTCCTTTTTCCATACGTACATTATATATATTTTATTGACATTTGTCAAGATTTTTTTATAAAAAAATTCCCCGGCTCAGCGTCCTTTGCGCAAAAATTCCTCAATAAATCCGTCTAAATCCCCGTCCATTACGGCATCTACGTTACCTACTTCAAAATCCGTTCTGTGGTCTTTTACCATTTTATATGGGTGAAAAACGTACGAGCGAATTTGAGAGCCGAAATTTATATCAACGTTTTCGCCTTTAAGTTCAGCAAGTTTCTTTTCATGCTCTGCCTGTCTTATCGCAAGAAGTTTTGCAGCAAGCATTTGCATTGCATTTTCTTTATTTTGAAGCTGTGAGCGCTCCTGCTGGCATTTAATGACAATCCCTGTGGGTTTGTGCAAAATACGAACCGCCGTTTCCACTTTGTTGACGTTTTGTCCGCCTGCACCGCCCGAGCGCATCGTATCAATTTCCAAATCTTCAGGCGGGATTACAATTGTTTTTTCGTAATCTTCTATAATCGGCGACACTTCAAGCGATGCAAAACTTGTCTGGCGCTTTCCGTTTGCGTTAAACGGCGAAATTCTAACAAGCCTGTGGACGCCTCTTTCAGCTCTTGCATACCCAAAAGCATATTTACCCGTGATTTTTATGGAAGCTGATTTTATTCCTGCTTCTTCACCGTCAAGTTTATCCAGCAATTCGACTTTCCAACCCCGTCTTTCTGCCCATCTTGAATACATTCTTAAGAGCATACTTGCCCAATCTTGTGCATCCGTTCCGCCTGCGCCGGCATTAATCGTCAAAATCGCATCGGCTTCATCATATTCACCATTTAGCATCATCCTTAATTCATACCCGTCAAGCTCTTTTTCCAGTGCCAAAAGAGCGCTTTCACTTTCTTTTAACAACTCATCATCAGCAATTTCAACGGCGACCTGCGCATCCTGCACAATACTTTCCCACCTTGATAGCATATCAAGATTTTCTTTAATCTCTTTGATTTCGCCGCCAAGTTTTGACACTTTTGCTTTGTCAGACCAAATATCGGGCGATTGCATCTGACCTTCCAGACCTTCTAATTTTGCTTTTAACCCGCTCGGGTCAAAGACACTCCTTTATTTTGTCAACACGAGGTTTTATTAAATTTATCAGCTGTTTTATTTCCATACAAAAATTTTACTATAAAAAAGTATTGCAATCAATCAAAAAAAGTGCTATTCTTAGAAAAAAGGAGAGTTTACTATGTTAGGAATTAAAGATGCAATTAAAAAGATTTATTCGGTTGAGTCACTTCCAAAGCACCTTATTTTGTTTGCATTAACGGCAATTCCGGCGATGCTTGCGCTGCCGCTTAATGAAATAAGCAAAACAACGGAGCTTCCGACATCAACTTTTTGCTACGGCATGCTCACACTGCTTGTAATTTTTGTGATTTTTTTGTATATGACAGGGTATTTGTATGCTGTTATGCACAATTCACACGATGAAAATGCCGAAACCATACTCCCCGAATTTGATTGGAGTTTCTTTCGGGTATTTTTAAAAGCGCTGCCGCTGATGGTTGTATGGTTTATTTATACTATATTGTTATTTATAATCACAGCATTTATAACATTGGGAATAAACGCTATTTTCCCGCCTTTAAATTCTTTTGGTGCATACACGATAATTTCAATTGTTGTTATTCTTTTTATCGCAGGGATAAATTTTGTCTTTGCACAATTCACAAAAGAATATGACTTTAAAGGTTTATTTAATCCGCTTTTTGCTTTTAAATATTTGTTTAAAGGTTTTAAGGATTTAGTAATTTTATTTGTCAAATTAATACCTATACTTGTAGTTGTAGGCATTGTGAATGTTTTGGGCGTAGGTAATGATGTTCTAAATTACTTATTTGTTGCGATAGGCGCATACCTTACAACAATAATGCAATTTATCGTGAATTTTTGCTACGTACAAATATTCAAAAAGTTTTAAAACTGCATTCTTTGGCATTCCCATTTAGCGGATAATTTTTGGAACAGTTCTTCTTGACTTTTGTCTGAGACATCAAGAAGAACTATTCCGTAGTTTGGGCAGCCCTCAATATCGTGAAGTCCGAGTCTTGTTTTGATATCACAGCCAAAAGTCGTAATTACCGCCTGAAAATCCACAGCCGTTTCAATGCGGTTTTCAAGTTTTACACCGATTATTGTTTTCATAAAAACCTCCCTGATATAAACCAACATCAAAAAGGCAAAAAATAACACCCCTTACAGGGTGTCATCTAACTGTTTTTTTCTTATGTTGTGCATAACCGCATCAACTAAAAGCTCATAAGATTTCATACTTTCAATATTGGGAAATTCCTCTTTTAACTGTGCTCTTACCATAGCCTCCAATTTTGCCGATTCTTCCATTGATTTTAAATCGACACCCGTAATATTTTGTATATAATCTGTTTTATCCCTATTCGCAAATTTAAGCCAGCGAAGTTTCGGGCTGATACCGGTAGATAATTTTTTTACAATTTTTAAGTTTTTAAATCTTTCTAACATTTTTCTAACCTTCTTGTAATATTTTAAAGTACCCTCAAGAAAAATATTTACATTTTTACGTATAATGTTTACAAAGCTTTACAAAAAATCTCAAAACCTGCTTATAGTTTGCTAAAATCTGCAAGAAGTTCATATTTCTTTTTGAGCAAAGTTAACAGCGCAAGGCGATTTTTCTTAACATTTTCATCGTTATCCATAACCAAAACATCGGTGAAAAACTTTTCAACAGTTGGGTTTACGGTTATTAATGCTTTCAAATAATCGCCGTAGTCAAGATTTTCATCTAACGATTTGACGGCATTGAACAGCATGCCCTCGGCGGATTCTTTGAATAATTTTTCATCCACAGGCACATCAACATTTTCTTTTAAAATCCTGATTACTCTGTTAGCACTTTCAAGCATTGGGGAACAATCAGCGTCCGACAACACTTTTACCCTTTTTACGTAATCAGTTAAATCGCAAAGTGTACGAATAGCGCATGCTTCCAAAATATTTTTGTCGAATTTATCCGAAAGTAAAATAATCAAACGCTGGTTAAAGAACTCTTTGACCTCCTCTGCACAGTCTTTTTGGACAGGCAAAAGTTTTAATGCCATATCGATGTATTTTTCAAGGTTAATTTTCAATCCTGCATCAAGCACCGTTTTTATAACGCCTAATGCTGCACGTCTTACCCCTAAAGGATCAGACGAACCTGTCGGCTTTTTACCGTCGGCAAAAACCGCGCAAATCGTATCAAGTTTATCGGCAATACCGACAATCTGACCTTCAATGCCTTTTGCCGTTTCACTTTCGGCATTCAGCGGGAAATAATGCTCTTTTATACCTTCGCAAACTCTTTCATCTTCTTTTGCAACTCTTGCATAATCCGCGCCGATAAAGCCTTGAAGTTCCGTAAATTCAAACACCAAGCTTGTTGTCAAATCAGCTTTGCACAAAAGTGCCGTTCTTTCAATGGTGGGAGAAGTTACGCCCAAATCCTGTGCAATCGAGTTTGAAAGTTTAATAATTCTTTGGGTTTTATCATAGACGGAACCCATGCCTTTTTGGAAAGTAACGCCTTTCAAATCGTCAACGTAATCTGCAAGCGGCTTTTTGGTATCTTCAGTAAAGAAGAACACCGCATCATCAAGTCTTGCCTTGATTACACGAACATTACCCGCTTTAATGTTTTCAAATTCGTCGCCGATGTAGTTTGTCATCGTGATGAATTTATTAATCAGTTTTCCGTCTTTATAGAGCGCAAAATATCTTTGATGAACCGCCATAACGGTTACGGTGACTTCTTCGGGGATTTGCAAATATTTCGGGTCAAATTCACACACAACCGCAACGGGGTATTCGGTAATAAATGTGACTTCATCAAGCAAATCGTCCGAGTATCTCACGACAGCGCCAAGCTTTTCCGCCTCTTTATTTGCCTTGTCTATAATCAGCTGTTTTCTTTCGTTTTGGTCAACTATAACGCAGGCATTGCGCATCGTTTCGATATAATCATCTGGATGTCCGATGAGGACTTTGGGCTGCGCAAACCTGTGACCGCGAGAATATATTGACGATTCTTTGTCAATAATTTTAATTTTAACTTCGTCTCTATCTAAAACCGACACAATCCATTTTATCGGACGTGAGAATTTTTCATCGTTATAACCCCAGCGCATAAAATGCGTTCCTTGAAGTTTCATAACGATTGCGGGAACATTTTCTTTCAAAAGTTCAACAACAGACTTACCTTTAACAACAATTTTTGCATAAACGTAATCGTTTTCGATGTATAAATCTTCGGGTTTTAAGCCGTTTTTGTTCATAAAGCCTTCGCCTGCTTTAGTGAGATTGCCGTTTTCATCGTAAGCGACTTTTTTAATCGGGCCTTTAACAATCTTTTCTTCATCGGGGCTGTTAGCCGCCAAACCGCCGACAATTACCGCCAATCTTCTCGGCGTTGCATAAACTTCAACCTTATCAAACCCTATTTTGTTTGAATTTAAAAAGTTTTCAAACCCTGATTTTAACTGCTCAATAGCAGACGGTATAAACTTGTAGGGTAATTCTTCCGTTCCGATTTCCAATAAATATTTGCTCATATTTTAATAATACTTCAAACAAAAAAATAAACAACTAAGACATGGCTTTTTCAAGTTTTTCCAAACGTTCTCTTAGCTCTTGGTTTTCTTTTTTAAGTTTTTGGATTTCTTCATCGTGTGTTTGAAGTCTTGTCAAAATCATTTTAACTTCGCCGATTAAGCCTTGAACGAGCTTGTCGAGCTGTTTGACGGAATTTAAAAGGGTATAGAAAATATTTTCCTGTTTAATTGATAAGTACCCGTCATCATTTTTACTAACGGCTTCAGGTAAAACTGACTGCAGGTCTTGTGCAATAACACCCACACGTTCTTTTTTGTCACTTTTGAATGTATAGTTATAAGGCTGAATTAATCTTAATTCCTCTAAACCTTTAGAATATTCGGCTTTAACATTTTTAAGACGTCGGTCGGATGGTGTAATTTGCTGACCCTTAACCTCAAGCGTCCCTTGGATATCAACCTCGTCTAACTTATTTCCCAAATATACTGTGCCTCCTGAATAAAAACTACTTGTCGTAGTATTCGGACCGGAGAAGGCACCTATACATGTCACAGGCTTACTGGTAGTCATACTTGCACAAGCACCATAACCTACAATAGTATTGTAACTATTGTACATATTAACATCCGGCATAAAAGTACCGTCACCAACCGCTACATTACCGTCTCCGTCAGTTAAGCCAATTAGTGCATTTGAACCGATTGCAACGTTATTTTTACCACTTGATAAATGAGCTAGCGCATTAAAACCGAATGCAGTATTATTAGAATCGCTTTGAGGTAACGCACCAATACCAAAAGCAGTACCCGAGGAAGCCATGGTACCATTATAATAAGGCGCCGTTAATTTTAACCCGTTATTTGCGGTTATAAGACTTACTGTTACAGTATCTGTTTTTATTGCCAAAGGAGCACCTGAGGGACTGTTTATTAAAAGCTTTACATTGGGATCCGAATCCGCTTTCTCCTTTTGTCCGAGCATTGCCGTTTGATTGCTATTAAGCCCGAAATACGCATCAATATTATTAACTGCCCATTTCCAAGGACTGTCCGGAGAACCTCCCATACGCCGTTTTGTCATCATAGGTGCAAATGCCGCCAATATTATTGTTAATATCAGCATTACGACCATCATTTCCGCTAAAGTAAAAGCTCTTTTTTTCATATTCTTATATCCTTTTTATTAATTATATACCAATTTCAAATTTTTATCAATATACAAATTCTTTTATCTGCTTAATTATATTGAAAACAGCATTATATTTGGCACATGCCAGAGCCGCGTTTTGTAAAGACTGTAATTTTTGAGGATTTTCAACAAGTTCAAAAATCAACCCCGAAAGTTTTCCAACCTCGTCATCTTCTAAGTAAATCCCCGCTCCTTTTTCCTCCATAAACCTTGCGTTTTTTCGCTGATGATCAGCCGCAGCATAAGGATATGGAACATAAATCGCCGCAACCGACGATGCGCAAAGCTCCGATATCGAAAGCGACCCCGCTCTTGAGACAGCAATATCGGATGCTTTTAAAACCGTCACCATATCGTCAAAATACGGTTTCACAATTAAATTCTTATCACTTTCATAGTGCGGATACTCTTTTGAAAGTTTCTCTTTTACATCGTCAAAATTTTTCTTTCCCGTTTGAAAAATTACCTGCAAACCTTTATCCGATAAGATTTTTAAGATTTTACATGCCTCATCGTTAATTGATTTTGCCCCTTGAGAACCTCCCATAATACAGACGGTCAATTTATCCTCAAGCCCCAAATTTTTGCGTGCTGCCTCTTTTGTGAGAGTCTTAAATTCCGAGCGAATAGGGTTGCCGTTCACGTTACAATTTTCGTTTTTGATATAATCACATGCACTTTCAAATGCAACGGAAACCCCCTTGGCATAAGGCGAAAGCTTTATCGTCACAAGCCCCGGTTTGGCATCGCAATCGTGCATAAAAAACGGAACATGCAAAATTTTTGCCGCAATCAAACAAGGTGCGCTGACATAGCCACCGGTTCCAAAAACCGCACAGGGCTTATATTTTAAAAGATAAGTCATTGACCTTAAAACCGCAAACCCCAGTTTAAACAGCCAAAATAACAGTTTTAAATTTTTACATCTTGGCATCGCCGTGATATTTACGGGCAAAAATGTGTAATTTTTTTGCGAAACTATATTATATTCAAGGTTTTTTGGGTTCCCGACATAAAAAATTTCGCCGTCAAGATTGTCTGCAACAGCTATTGCAGGATATATGTGACCGCCTGTTCCGCCGCCTGTTACAAAATACCTATCCACCTTCAACATTCCTTATCTTTTTTATGCGTTTTTTGGATATGTTAAGCAAAACGCCGACCATCCACAACGAAACTATCAACGATGAGCCGCCATAGCTTATAAAAGGCAGCGGCACACCCGTTGTCGGGAAAAACGAACTTGCAACGGACATATTCAAAAACGCCTGAAATCCTATCGAAAAAGTTAACCCGACCGCCAAAAGCTTTCCGTACATATCGGGGCATTTTCCGGCTATCATAAACCCTCTTTGTACAAACGTAAAGAAAAGTCCGATTACCAAAATACAGCCCAAAAAACCCAATTCTTCCGCAATAATTGCAAAAATAAAGTCCGTGTGGCATTCGGGCAGATAGTAAAGTTTTTGAATAGAGCCGCCATAGCCTACACCGCTAAATCCGCCCGATGCAAATGCGATTAATGATTGAATAATGTTATACCCTGCGCCTTGCGGATCGGTTTCGGGGTGACGCCAAATTCTGAGTCTTTGGAGCTGATAAGGCTTAATAATGGTTGTTGCGGCAATTACAATACTTGTTATGCCCGCAGTCAAGGCACTTATAAACAATTTTACCGACCCTCCGCCGCACAGATACATTACAACAGACACAGCCAGCAATAAAATTACCATGCTTAAATTGGGCTGAACAAAAATCAATGCTACCATTATAAGTATCGGGAAAAACGCAAACACCCATTTGCTTTGGTCAAACAAATTTGCATCATCTTTAAATGCCGATGCCAAAAGCATTACAACGGCAGGCTTGGCAAATTCAGACGGCTGAAGCTGAAATCCCGCAATATTTATCCAGCGTTTTGCACCGTTAACCGTCACACCTAAAGGCGTAAAGTCGACCAATATGAGCGCAACAACAATTATAATCATAAAAATCGTGTTCCACTCGGGCAGTTTTTTATAATCGTAAGTTGAAAAAAACCTCAAGCCGATAAACCCGACAACAAATGCCGCGACCTGTTTAATCAAAAATTGAGCGGGGTTTCCGCCTTCATCCAAACATTTTGGCGCGGTTGCCGAAAAAATTGCCAAAAACCCGATTATAACAAGGAACGCGACCGTTACAAGCAGGGTTTTGTCGGGAGCAGATATTATAATACTTTGAAAAGGCTGTTTTCTACGCTTTTGATAAGACATAATCCTTGAAAACGTCCCCCCTTTCTTCGTACCCTTTAAACATATCAAAACTTGCGCACGCAGGCGACAACAAAACCACATCGGGGTTTAGCTCGATTGATTTGTCAACGGCAGATTGCAAGGTTTTTTCTCTTATTATATTTTTAAACCCGTTATCCGTAAGGTTTTGTTCAAACCTTTCCGTCGCTTCGCCAATCAATATGACCGTTTTGACATGCTCATTGACATCTTTGCAAAACTCTTTTAAATCGGTGTTTTTATCCCGTCCGCCCGCAATTAGAACTACATCTTGGTTATTAAAAGATTTTATTGCAACTATTGCAGCCTCGGGGTTTGTGGCTTTTGAATCGTTATAAAACGCCGTTTTATTTAATTTGGTGACATATTCAAGCCTGTGCGCGGGTGATTTAAAGTCTTTTATGGCGGAAACTATCACGTCATTACCAATCCCCGCAAGCTTTGCACAGATAATTGCACATTCAACGTTTTGGAAATTATGTTCACCCACAAGCGGGCAATCGCTTACTTTCATAGCAAATTCAACCTTGCCGCCGTTTTTGTAAATAAATTCATCATCTTGAACGTAACAGCAGTTTTCGCCCTTTTCGGCGCCAAAATAAAATATCGTGCCTTCGGCTTTAAAATCCTTCAATCTTTCATCCGTTGCGTTTAAAACGGCATATTCAGGCGCCTGCGGAGATTTGAAAATCTTGGCTTTTGCCGCAAAATAGTTTTCAATTCCCTGATGCCAGTCGATATGGTCGGGGGTGAAGTTTGTCCAAACAGATATAAAAGGTTTTAAATCAGGACACATAGCGATTTGATACGAGCTCATTTCGCACAAATAGTAGTCTAAATTGTCATCGGCATAATCGCATGGCGGCAAACCAATGTTTCCGCAAGCCTTTGAATTAAATTTTCTTTCAAAAATATGCGCCGTAAGCGCGGTTGTGGTTGTTTTACCGTTTGTTCCCGTAATTGCTATGAAAGGAGTCTTGCTCATTCTGTATGCAAGCTCAACCTCTGATATAACTGGAATATTTTTGGATCTTAGCATTTCAATTATAATACTGTGCGGCGGAATACCGGGGCTAGTTACGGCAAATTCAGACCCATCAATAAAATTGACCGAATGCCCGCCGGTTTCTATATGAACTCCGAGCTTTTCAAGGTCATGGTCAGGCTCCATGTTTTTGCTTTCCGTCAAATACACATCATACCCGTGCTTTGCAAGCAGTCTTGCCGCCGATTTTCCACTTTTTGATAAACCTAAAACCAATACCTTACTCATAAAATCCCCTTCACAAAAAGTTCAAACAGCCCTAATCCCGTCAAAGCACCCAACAATGAAACAAACGCAAACACCGTCACAATCTTTTTTTCACTCCAGCCGCAAAGCTCGAAATGGTGATGAATAGGTGACATCTTAAACACTCTTTTGCCCGTGGATTTAAAGCTTATCACCTGAATTATAACGGAAAGTGTTTCCATAACAAAAACACAGGCTATAAAAATCAGTAAAAATTCGAATTTTCCCATAACCGCAAGAGTTCCCAAAAGCCCGCCTATTGCCAAAGAGCCTGTATCGCCCATAAAAACTTGAGCTTTGGGCTTGTTGTACTTCAAAAATCCCAAAAGAGCGCCCGCAACCGCGGCTGAAATTATGGAAACTTCAGGGTATCCGCTTAAAAGCGAGATGAATGAGCACGCTATAAAGGCAAATACACCCGTTGATGCCGCCAAACCGTCCAATCCGTCGGTTAAATTGTAGGCATTTGAGGCGCCTGTTATGATAAACACGCCCAAAATCGGGTAAAACCAACCCAAGTTAAACACAAGCTTTCCTATTGAAAAATATGTGCCGTAAGGGTTTGTCATCATTACATACAAAACGGGCAAAAGCGCAATGGCAATTTGTCTTAAAAGCTTTCCTCTGGCGGAAAGTCCGTCATTGGCTTTTCCCTTTAATTTCAAATAATCATCCTGAAATCCCGCAAACGTGTAGAATACAAGAGTTATAAGGATTATAAATGCGTCCGTGGAAAGCCTTTGCGCAAGCATAAGCGTGATAATTGACGCGATAATAATACCTGCGATGATAAACACACCGCCTGTTGTCGGCGTGCCCTGCTTTTTGGCATGAGTTTCGGGCGCAAGTTCTTTTACATACTGCCCTATCATCTTTTTCTTTAAAAAATCTATGTACGGCACCCCGAAAAGCAGGCACAATATCATTCCCAAAAGAAATGAAACCGTTATCATTATCATAACTTACCTCGTTTTAAGTTTTCGATTATCTGTTCAAATTTCATAGACCTTGAAGCCTTCAAAAATATTGTATTACCGACATCCGAATTATCAAGAATGTAAAGCGAAACACTTTCATTATCGTCAAAACTTTTTGCCTCAATTCCGTATTGAGTAAGCACTTTGGCAATTTCAGCAGCAAGATTTCCGACGGTTAAAAATTTAACATTTTTTAACTTTGAAAAATATCTTCCGACCTCTTTGTGCAATTCGACCTCGTTTTCGCCAAGCTCTCCCATATTTCCCAAAACTACAACGGGGTTTGAGTAAAGTTCGCAAAAGGTTTTAACAGACGCTTTGACCGATTCGGGGTTTGCGTTATAGCTGTCGTTTATTATCTTCAAACCGTTGATTTCTTCGACTTCCCAGCGTTTTTCAATGGGTTTGTATTCAAAAAGTCCGCGCTTGATTTCATCATAAGTCAAATTTAATTTATACCCTGCCTCGATTGCCGCAAGCGAGTTTTCAACGTTGTAATCGCCCTCGACGCTTAATTCATACATCTTTCCCTTATAAATAAATTTTGTGTAAGCGATTTTGCGTTCTAAAATTTCGACATCGTCAAGCGAATAAAAGATTTTTTCGCCGTCAAAACACAGGGCATCTTTGGTTCTTTGCTGATTTAGCGCAATAAATGTGCCTGACGGATTTAAAAACTTTGCGATTTCGCATTTGGCTTTTGCAATATTTTCAAGCGATTTGAGCCTTCCGATGTGCGCCGAACCGCAGTTTGTAACTATTGCGATATCGGGCTTTGCATAACTTGAAATTAATTCTATTTCGCCTAATGCCCGCATTCCCATTTCGATTATCAAAACTTCGGTGTCCGCATTCATTTCAAAAACCGTTTGGCAAAAGCCTATTTCGTTATTGTGGTTGGAAAAAGTCTTAACGGTTTTGTACTTTTGGCTTATAACCGAATAAACCATTTCTTTCGTGGTGGTTTTACCTGAACTTCCCGTAATTCCGATAACTTTTGGGTTAATTTTTTCTCTGTAAAAGTTTGCTAATTGTAGGTAAGTTTTTAGGGTGTCATCGACTTTAAAAATGACTTTTGCATTGTCAAAAATCTCGCCGCGGGTTGTGAAATAGCCTGCAGCACCTTTATTTAAAGCATCTTGAATGAAATTTTCGCCGTCAAAATTTGCGCCCTTTAAAGGTAGGTACAAATCGCCGTTTTTTATGGTTCTGGTATCCGTTGAAAAATTAAAATCACTGCCGGTATTACCCTTTAAAATTTCCGCCCCGCAAGCTTTTACAATCTCATCTTCTTTCATAATTAAATCATACTTCAAAAAATAATATAAATCACAAAGTTTACAAATATTAAAACTGCTTGACAACAAATTTTCACCGTAAGATAATTAATTGTACGTATAAATGCGGTAAATCGTTAACAAAACCCCGAAGGTGTAGCCGAAAGGGTTACGAAACCCAAAGCGAAAGGAAAAAGAAATGTACGCAATTGTAGAAACAGGCGGAAAGCAGTATCAAGTCGAAGAAGGACGTTATGTCGAAGTAGAATTGCTTGACGCAGAACAAGACAGCAAAGTCGTATTTGACAAAGTTGTCATGATTGTAAACGGAAAGAAATCAAAAGTCGGCACTCCCTATGTAACGGGTGCATCAGCCGAAGGAACAATCTTGAAGAACGACAAAGCCAAAAAGATTATCGTATTCAAGCAAAGACCCAAAAAAGGTTACAGAAAAAAACAAGGTCACAGACAAGGCTTTACGAGAGTAATGATTAACAAAATCAGAACATCAGCTCAAAAGAAAGCCGCAGCAAGCGAAGAAACCGCCGCTGAATAACAAAAAGGAGAAAATAAAATGGCACATAAGAAAGGTATGGGATCAACCCGTAACGGACGTGACTCCGAAGCGAAGCGCTTAGGCGTTAAAAAATTCGGCGGAGAAACAGTTAAAGCAGGAAACATTCTTGTTCGTCAAAGAGGAACAAAAATCCACCCCGGAAACAATGTAGGAATAGGTTCTGACGACACATTATTCGCATTGATTGACGGTCAGGTGAAGTTTGAAGCCCACAGGCGAGACCGAAAACAAGTCAGTGTTTATGCTAACTAAAAATCAAAAAACGAGCCAAAAGGCTCGTTTTTTTATGAAACATTGCCCCACATATATACAAAAAAAATATCACAACTCTAAAATTATGTAAACTTTTATTTACATTTAACTTAAATCATTAAAGTTTTAGTAAAACATTCCGATAAATAAAATACAAAAGGAGTGTTTATGTTAAAAAAGATTATACAACCGAGTTGCAATAAAAGCGACAGCGTTGAATTTATATTAAGAGGAGCGAGAAAACGCCGTTCTATGGCGATGATGAATGCAAACGCAATAAACGCGGACGCAGGGATAAAAATTCGACCTGCAATTGTCAAATGAGAGTTAAGACCGATTTAAAATCGGTCTTTTTAATTATTAGGCTTTATCAAAAATTTAATAGCTTTGCCGTCTATGTGCTGCTGCATTGCATATTCAACTTTTTCTAAAGGCAAAGTGTCGGTTATGAGTTTTTCGACCTCAACATTGCCTGATGCGATATAATCAAGCGCCATTCTAAAGTATTTTGGGGTATGATGAAACACGCTCATCATTTTAATATCGCCGTAGTGCATTCTTGTTGTGTCAAAAGTAACTGTAGAACCCGACTTACAGCCGCCAAAAAAGTGAACCGTGCCGCCCGGTCTGACGCAGGAAAATATTCTTTCCCAAATTTCAGGCAGTCCGACGCATTCCACCGCAACATCCAGCCCTTTTTCTTCTTCCGTAAACGAACGGAAAATCTTTTCGGGGTTCGGGTATTTTTTTAAATCCACGATTTCGTCGGCATGAGAAAATTCCTCCGCCATTTTAAGCTTAATCGGATTTCTGCCTGCGGCAATTACTCGAGCGCCTTTAAGCTTTGCAAGCCTTGCAAACATCAAGCCGATAGGACCAATACCGATAATCCCGACCGTATCGCCTGCTTTTATTTCGGTTCTTTCAACGCCGTGTACGACATTTGCAAGCGGTTCGCAAAACGCCGCGCGTTCAAAACTTAAATTATCCGGCAAAACCAGCATGTTTTTTTTCACAATACGAGCGGGAACCGTGATATATTGAGCGTAAGCACCGTTCAATAAATCAAGGTTTTCGCACAAATTGTATTCGCCTCGTCTGCAATAAAAGCATTCGCCGCAGGGTGCGGAATTTGCCGCAACAACTCTGTCGCCGACTTTGAAATTATCAACGTTTTTGCCGACTTTTTCCACAATTCCCGAAAACTCATGCCCGAACCCCGACGGAGTGGACTTTATCAAAACGGGATGACCTCTGCGGTATGTTTTGACATCGGTACCGCAAGTCAAAGCCGCCATGACCTTTACGACAACTTCGCCTTCTTCGGGCGGTTTTACCATAACTTCTTCAAACTTTATATCCTGCGGTCCGTAATATTGTATCGCTTTCATAAAAATAATTATATAACAAAAAAAGCCGGTCGTTTGACCGGCTTTTATTTACAAAACTTCTGACTGATGTTGTCTGACTTTTGCTTTATCTGTGTATTTTTGGTCTATTTGACCTGATTTGTAAATATGTTTTCCTGATATATAACCTAATAAAGGCAATGCCAACATTCCTAAAAGTCCTATACATCTTGTGCTTGCGGAAACTTGTCTAAGTCTGTTAAACCATTTTGGCGGATTTAGTTTTTTAAAATATGTACGATTTACAATAGCTTTTACAATCTTGCCATCTACTGTTTGGACTAATTCTTTATGGTCAAGATTTACAGGTACTTTCTTGTCAAAAACCTTTTTAAGACCTTTCATAATTGTACTGTCAATTTTTTCCATAAATTTTGCAAATTTTCCGCCCTTCATAATTCCTTTTGCACCTGCTGCTGTAGCGCCCAATACTACTACATCTTGTGCCAGCGTCTTTGCATTGTTTACAAATTGTGCGCCTGCACAATTTGCCCGATTTGAAAAATCGCCTTTGTCTTTGCTCACCAATGATGAAACCGGACCTAATGCTGTTTGTTTAATGTAAGATGTCATACTAACCTTCCTTTCTGTAATTTTCCTATGATTCAATTCCCTTACGTATTTATAAAAAAGAAAGGCCGGAAATAATTGCTACAAGCACACTACGGACATAACATAACATAACATACAGCATTATACTTGGGTTTCAGCCATTTTGAAAATGTTTTTACATTTCTTTACATTTGATGTATAGTGCGCAAATTTGTAATTATAAATCTCCCTCGTTACCCTATATCAATATACGCTTTCATAATTCGGTTGTTTATCGTGTCGTCAAAGGCTTTTTGGATATCGTCAAGCTCATAAATCGTTGAAAGTCCGTCAACTTTAACCTGTTTGGATTTTAAAAGGTTTAGCGAATCCTGTAAATCAACGGGAGACGGCGAATAACTGCCTAAAACCGTCAATTCGCGGTAATAAATTTCGTTGTTTGCATAACCCCAATTGTTCGGAGTGCTTGAAAAAACAAGGATTTTACCGCCATTTCTGACATGTTTTAAAGCGGTATTTATAGCCTTATCCGAGCCTGACGTCATAAAAACGCCGTCCGCTTCAAAATTCGGATCCATTTCTTTAACGTTAAATGCCGCAATCCCCAAATTTCTGAGTCTTTTAACTCTGTCAGGAATTAAGTCGCACCCCGTAACCTCCATTCCGTAAGCTTTTAGAGCCTGCGCCATTAAAATCCCGATTGAACCCAAACCTATTACAAGCGCCGTGGAATTTCCGCGCAAATTTGCTCGTTTAACCGCTCTCACGCAGCACCCCAAAGGTTCATAAAACGATGCTTCAATATCAGATAAATTTTCCGGCTTTAAGTGCGCAACATTTTGAAGATGTTCTTCCGATAAATAAACATATTCGCTAAATCCGCCGGGGACAATGTTTGTTTCTTTAAAATGTTTGCACATGGAAACATTACCGTTTCTGCAATAAACGCACTCCCCGCAAGGGATATGGTGTGATGTAACAATCCTATCACCGATTTTAAAATTGGTTTTGGAATTAATTTCTGTGATTTCCGCAACGATTTCGTGACCTAAAACCGTTCCGTCTTTTGAAATTTTATGGATAAATTTGACTATATCCGAACCGCAAAGCCCGCAGCCCAAAACCTTTACAACAGCACCCTGTCTGCCGTTTAAGGTCATATCTGGGGCTTGTTTTATTACAATTTTATCTTTACTTATTACCGCCGTTTTCATACCTAAAGTATTTTAGCACAAACTTGCACAAACACAAAAGATATATTAATATATAACTATGGCAATAATTAAAAAATTATCCTGCTTTGATTATCCGAAAATTAAGAAGATGATTTCATACTTGGGCTATGATATCAACGACAAGTTTTTGAAAGCAATTGTGGAAGAACCTGCGGGGGTTTTGAATAACATTTTGCCTTTAAATTTAAAATTCAAGCCCGAATCTTATATTCTGCTTGAAGATGATGAAATTTTAGGGATTATAACCGTAGCACCCACAAGCGGAAATCCTTACAAAATAAACATTTCAAGGCTTGTATTCAAAGAAGATTACTACACAACGGGCAAGCAGCTCATTGATTTTATCGTTGCAAAATACGGCGCAAAAGGCGCACACTGTTTTACGGTTTTTGTGGACAAAAGTCATGATGAATTATGCACGCTTTTTGTTGACGGGTGTGGATTTCGCCAATGTTCTTACGAAAATTTGTGGAAACTTGAAAATTTTGTCACCCAAAATAAAAACCGTTCAAATTTCAGACCATGCCAGAATAGCGACGCAAAAGAAATCGCAAACCTTTACAACAGCGAGCTTAACAACCTCTACAAACCCTCTATGCAAAGAGAATATACCGAATTTGTCGAGCCTGTTTTTCAAGGACTTAACAACTACTACAAAAACAGATACGTATTGTGGGCAGGAAATCATCTTATAGCCTACCTTTCAATCACAACCATAGATAACTTGAATTTTATAATTGATATCTCAACCGATGAAGGCTACGACTTTGACTACGACGAGATTTTAAACTTTGCACTGTATGAAATTTCAAGACGCAAAACGCATTTTACGGCATTTTTAAAACACAGGCAATATGCAAAAACCGCCGATAAACTGGAAAACTACCTGCACGAACGTAATCTTAACTGCATACAAACCCAATGCGTTTTTATAAAAGATTTTTATAAACCCATTAAAGAAACAAACAGCCCTTTAAAAATTTTCTTGTTTGACGAAAATATCGCAGTAAATTGAAATTTGCGGTTAAAATCTCTTTGTGTTAGTATAATATGACGAAGGGATAAATTATGTTTGACACTGAAACCACCTACGAAGTAGTATCATTTTCAGTCGGCGACACAAAAGCCGGAACTAAAATGGGAAAACTTCAACTAAAAGACACAAAAAATGACGCCGTTTTAAACTGCATTTTGTGGGAAGAAACCTTAAACAGGCTTGATAACAAGCTTTTTAGAACGGGAAATTTAGTCCGAATAGTCACCGCAAGTTTTAACGAAAAGTTCAACAATTGTCTTATATCGTCTTTAGAGCTTATTAAAGAGGCAAAAACCGGACTGGATGCCAAACAGCGTGAAGAAACTTATGCAAAACTTATCGGATATATTGATAAAATTAAAGACGAAAAATTAAAAGAGTTTTTGAAAAAATATTTTGATGAGCACAAAGAACAAATCAAAATCGCGCCTGCCGCAAAGGTTATGCACCACAATTACATCGGCGGGCTTATGGTTCACACGATTGAATGTGTTGATTTTGCCGAAAAAAATCTTGATATGTTCATCGTAAAAATCAGCCGCGATATAGCGATTGCCGCGTGTTTGCTGCATGATATCGGGAAAATTTTTGAATACACGGTTGATACCGAAACGGGTATGATAGATTATGACGAAAACTTCAGAAACGAATGGTTAAGCCACTCGCAATACGGGTTTTCGCTTTGTATGATGAACGGATTTAAGCGTATTGCAAAAATGATTGCGGCACACCACGGTCGTGACGAATGGGGCGCAATCATTGATTTAGACAGCAAAGATTTGGAATCCGAGCTGTATTTCTTACATTTTATGGATAATTTATCTGCAAAATTCGGCAGAATAAATGTCGCAATAATAGAAAGCGGGCTGCATTGGCAAAATTAAACGAAAAGCATAATTATGAAGGCACGCTTGTTTGTGTGGAAGGCATTGACGGTTCGGGCAAATCAACACAGTTGGCGCTTTTGAGGGATTGGCTGAAATCCTGCGGTAAAGACGTTATTTATACCGAATGGAACTCATCGCCTTTAATCAGCCAGACCACAAAGCTTGCAAAAAAGAAAAATATGCTCTCGCCCCGCACTTTCAGCCTTTTACATGCGGTGGACTTTGCAGACAGGCTTAAACAGGTCATCGCGCCTGCGCTTAAAGCGGGATTTATAGTGCTTGCAGACAGATACGCCTACACCGCTTTTGCAAGAGATGTTGCAAGGGGCGTTGACCCCAAATGGGTTCGTCAGGTCTATGATTTTGCAATCAAACCCGATTTGACAATATATTTTGACATTGACCCCAAAACCTCAATGGAGAGAATTTGTTTTAACAGAACGCCGAAGTTTTATGAAGCGGGTATGGATTTAAAACTAAGCAGCGACCCGTTTGAAAGCTATATTCTTTTCCAATCGAGAGTGGTCAAAGAGTATAAAAAAATGCTCGCGGAATTTGATATTGTAAAGCTTGATGCAAAAGATTCAATCCACAAAAAGCAGGTTGAAATCAGAAAGATGCTCACCGAAATTCTCAAAACCAAAGGAGTGGAAATTGAAGAAATTTAAGCACGGATACGAAGGAATGTTGGTTGTAATTGAGGGAACGGACGGTTCGGGCAAATCGACCCAGCTTGAATTACTCAAAAAATCTTTGCAGGACAAATCCTACGGGGTTATGGTATCGGAGTGGAAAACTTCCCGTCTGATAGCAGACGTTATTGATGATGCAAAAGACAGAAACCTGTTAAATGCGACAACTTACAGCCTTTTATATGCGGCAGATTTTGCAGACAGGCTTGAAAACCAAATTATTCCTGCCCTAAAATCAGGATTTATCGTACTTTTAGACAGATACTACTACACGGCGCTTGCACGTGACGTTGTCAGAGGTCAAAATATCGAATGGGTCAAAAACCTCTACGAATATGCGCCCGAGCCTGATTTGGTATTCTATCTTGATATGCCGGTTGATGTTTTACTTAAAAGAATTATCGGCACAACAGGCTTGGACTTTTACGAAAGCGGCAGAGATGTCGGGTTTTCAACAGATTTCTATAAAAGCTTTGAAATTTACCAGAACAAATGTCTGGAGCAATATAACAACATGAAACAGGAATATGGATTTATCAGTATTGACGGAACAAAGTCAATTTCCGCCATCCACAAAATCATGAATAACGAAGTCCAAAAGATTTTAGACAGCGGAATACTTGATTAACAAATGTTTCAATTGTAAAAAATTCAACACAAAAATTTACGTTATGAAACATTTTAAACCATTTCAACATGGTTTGTGCTAAGTTAAATATGTGAAAGAGATGTTAAGGAGATTAATGAATGTCTGAATACTTGAGCAAAGAAGAGATAAAGCAATGGAGAAGCTCATTAGAAAAGATTACATTGGAAGAATTTGCTGCCAGATTGGGGAAGGAAATTGAACACAAAAAGCCGACAAACGATATAGTAGATATTGTTTTGAAAGGTCAACCGGTGGTATCAAGAGAAGATTGGCCGCAAATGCGAACCGAACGGATTGATGCGATTGCTGAACGCGCTTATGAAAGAGAACGTGAAATAGCACCATCGCCGTTTTCCATTCATAAAAATAATAAACCCAAAAAAGCGGAACCTAAAAAAGACTCTGCAGAAATTAATATCGTGTTTAAAAAGGCACTCACTGACCGTGAGCAAAAAGTGTTTGATTATTTTGCGCAAAACAGCAACAAAATTGTTTACGCAAAAGATTTGGCAGAACTGTTGGATTTACCAAGAGATTATGTCTATAAATACATTAAGAATTTAAGGGCAAAAATAGAAGGTGACAGCCTTAAAAATGCCGACAAAGGCGGATTTGTTCTTTCAGTATAATAAAAAAACCTCTCAAAAGAGAGGTTTTTTATTATTCTTTAATTGTTTTTGTAATCAAAGCCGCAAGTGAAAGGCAAACGGCACCTGTTAAAAACGCATATTCCCAATGATAATTTACAAGCCCGTCCACATTAAATGCGCATTTAGAAATAAACCATGCAACAAGAGTGCAGACAAACACCTGCGGACCTGCGATAAATATATTGAAAATCCCCATAACAGAGCCTTCCGTACCTTTTTTAATGTGTTTTGAAAGCATTGCAAAAGGCAGAGCACAAATGCTTGCCCAACCAATACCTGCAAGCCCCATTAACGCCGCAACAACGGTTGTGTTTTTGTTAAATGCCATTAATATATAAGCAACAACCATTGAAATCAACGATATTATGTGAACTTTTTTGTTGCCGAATTTTTCAGCCAAAATTCCGATAGGAATAGCAACAACAAAGCAAACAAAGTTGAATATTGCAAAACAAATTGATGAAAAATTGGTACCGCTTACGACCGTATCGTCAAATGAACGCTTTACGCTGTCGGTTACAGAGGTCAAATCAGGAACACCAAACAGGGTATGTACGGCATACTGGGTAAAGAAAATCAGCATGCACATAGTTCCTATCCATGTAAAAAACTGCATCAAGCAGATTTTTGGAACTTCATCGGACATTGCAAAAAAGTCTTTTACCGACTGCAAAAAGCTTGTTTTATCTGCGATAGCAACTTCTTTAAGCATATCTTTCCGAGTTTGATATTCTTTAATTGTGATACAAGTCCAAGCCATAGCAAGCGTAAACGCCAAAGCCGCCATAACAAATTGTGCGGGAATTGACATTTGATAATTAAATGCCCATTTCAAAAACGGAGCAACACCTGCCGCAACAACGGAACCTAAGCCGATTGCAAGGCTTATATAAGAATTTGCAAGCGAATGCTGCTCGGGCGGTACGACATCGGGAATTAAGGCTCTATACGGACCTTGAGCCACGTTAATACAAGCATCAATAATCCAAATCATAATTGCCGCGACCAAAAGCCCTGTCCATATCGGAAGTTCCAAGCCCGTAGTTCTTTCAAGCCAGCTTGCGACATTTTGCGAATTTGGGAAAATCCAAAGCGCGATACTTGCGATAATCGCCCCGCCCAAAAGATAGGGTCTGCGTCTGCCAAACGGCGAAACCGTTTTGTCACTCAATGCACCTACAATCGGCTGAACGACCATGCCTGTAAAAGGCCCGGCAAGCCAAATTAACCCGTACAAAAACGGTGATGCTCCAAGACTTTCCGTGACCGGCCCCGATAAAATTATCCTCATTTGCCAAGCGAATTGGAGCCCGAAAAATCCGAGCGCAAAGTTTAAAAATTGCGCGGTAGTAAACCTGTTTAATTTAATCTCTTCCATTCATTGTCCTTGAAAACGTATATTTATAATACAGGTAAAAAAATAATAAGTCAAGAATTTATTTTTTCGAAACGGATTTTATAACCGAGTGTTTCGGCAATCAACTTAGCCTCGTCGTATTTCATGGAGGATCTTTGCAATTTTTGCGAGAGCCCGTACACAGTGTAATCTTTACCTGTTTTCTCGTTCAACAAATCTGCAAGCTCGGTAAGTGTAGTACGTTCTTGAACAAGCAGAATTTTAATATCTTCTCTGACGCCCATAGACATAATTATATATTTTTAGTTAAAACTTGACACTATTAAATAAATGTGATATAAAATTAAATAAAAATAATTAAAATTTATTAAAAACATGGAGGATTTTTAAATATAACTTTACAAGGTGAATAAGTGAATAAGCCAATAAGCGAATAGGCACGTTAATAAAAGTAGTATGTAAGTTGGGCTTTCAGCCCAACAAGAAAATGAAAGGATAAAATTTATGAAAAAAAATTTGGTTGATGAAAAAGTAACAAGGCATGATGATACATGTCATTGCGAGGTGGCAAGCCACTTTCCACATTTGGCTTTGCATAATAGCACTCGTCATTGCGAGGAGGGCGAGCGTAGCGCAGCCCGACGCGGCAATCTATTGATAAAGTGCGAAAAATTGTTTCGGAAACACGCTCCCGCTCTGCTCCCGCTATCGTTCCGAAACAACATTTCGCACACCGACCACAGCGGCACTACACAAAGCCTGCTTAATGTAAAGGGC
>CANQML010000015.1 GCA_947624935.1 Candidatus Gastranaerophilales bacterium | reverse complement strand
AAATAGACAGGTGTATTTGTGTATCCACCGTCTTCGACTCCAACAAGTTCACCAACCGGAGCGGTTTTGTCGATGGTAAAGGTATAGGTCGAAGTGTTGCCGATTGGATTTGTTAAAACAAGTGTGTAAAAACCTTCTTCTGTAATTCTTCGATTTGCCGTATAAGGTTTGGCATTTAGAGTTGCAGTACAAGAACTGTTAAAATCGATTGTAACATTTTTATTGGTAATACCGCCGTCTTCGACTCCAACCAATATTGCGATTGGAGCGTTGTAATCAATATTAATTACAAATTGAACCATATTTCCTAGATAATCTGAAATTACAAAAACATATTCTCCTTCATCGGTAATAATTTCGCCCTCATAAATTGCTTCATTCATCATGATGGTGGCTAAACTTTCAATAACTTGGACATAAAATCCAATGTTGATTGTACTATTAATTTCAATTAGTTTGTCATTCTGATCCAGAATTTTAAACTCAGGAGCCGTTTTATCGATGGTGAAGGTATAGGTCGTACTATTGCCATATTTATCTGTTAAAACAAGTGTGTAAAAACCTTCTTGTGTAATTTTTTCATTTGCCGTATAGGGCTTGTTATTCAAATAAGCAGAACAGTTTTCTTCTGCCCAACTGAAAGACACAGTTTTGTTTGTGAATCCACCATCTTCGACTCCAACAAGTTCACCA
Source organism: Candidatus Gastranaerophilales bacterium (assembly GCA_947624935.1). Taxonomy (GTDB): domain Bacteria; phylum Cyanobacteriota; class Vampirovibrionia; order Gastranaerophilales; family Gastranaerophilaceae; genus SIG32. Next base: position 26,350 of record CANQML010000015.1, on the reverse strand, counting down.
ACTGGTGGCACAGTATCGATGGTGAAGGTGTAGGTTGAAGTGTTACCGGCTTGATCAGTTAAAACAAGGGTATATTCTCCATCGTTTTTAATGGTTGTCCCAGAGATATATTTTTCATTATTCAAATAAGCAGAACAGTTTTCTTCTGACCATGTGAAAGACACGGGTTTATTTGTGTATCCACCGTCTTCGACTCCAACAAGTTCACCAACCGGAGCGGTTTTGTCGATGGTGAAGGCATAGGTCGAAGTACTACCGAAAGAGTTGGTTAAAGTTATAATATATTTTCCTTGTTTGGTGATTGTGGTATTTTTTGAATATGAATAGTTGTTTAATGTGGCAGAACAGTTTTCTTCTGACCATGTGAAAGACACGGGTCTATTTGTGAATCCACCGTCTTCGACTCCAACAAGTTCGCCAACCGGCGGAACGGTTGATATTTCAAATGTATAAATGGATTGAATGCCGGCCAAATTGGTGGCAATGACATAATAAATTCCATCTTTAGTAAATACAGCTCCGGATTGAGTAGAGCTTCCATTGACTAAAACGATTAAATCGGATTCCCATTCCAACGTAACAGAAGTAGAGCTTTTATTGTATTTATTGACACCTGCGATTTTAATTGAAGGAGCATCACGTGTAATAGTAAATTGAATTTTTGAACTATTACCGGCTTGATCAGTTAAAGTGAATTCCCATGAACCATCTGATATAAGGGTTCCGGACGTATAGGGTTTGGCATTTAGAGTGGCAACACAATTTTTTTCTTTCCAAGAAATAGATAACCTTTTGGAAGCATAGTTATATTCATTTAATGGTTCAGAAAAAGAAAACTCAGGAGCCGTTTTATCGATGGTGAAGGTATAGGTCGTACTATTGCCGGCTTGATCAGTTAAAATAATGGTGTATGTATTTTCAAACAAAATTTTTATATTACTAGTATAATTTCCACCATTTAGAGTTGCAGTACAGTTTTCTTCTGACCATGTGAAATAGACAGGTGTATTTGTGTATCCACCGTCTTCGACTCCAACAAGTTCACCAACCGGAGCGGTTTTGTCGATGGTGAAGGCATAGGTCGAAGTGTTGCCATAGGTATCAGTTAAAGTTATAGTATATTCTCCATCTGTTTTTATTAATAATCCTTTTGTGTAGGGAGTATCATTTAGAGTTGCAGTATATCTATTATCTTTTTCATCAGTCCATGTAAAATAGACGTTTTGGTTTGTTAAAACTCCGCTTTTTAATAGGCTATCTCTATTGTTATATAGTTCGCCGACTGGGATTGTGTATGATATTGATATGCTGCTTTCAACAACGGTTCCAGCTGCATTAATAACTTTTATTACATAGGTTCCTGCCGCTGTAATTACGGAATTTTTAGTATACATAACATCATTTATATAAACTTGATAATCGTCAACCCAAGTGACATAAAATCCCTGATTGATTTTTGAACTAGAAGAAATTAATAGAGTGTCTTCTGTATGAATTTCAAATTCTGGCTGGCTTTTATCGATAGTAACTGTATATATTGCAGTGTTACCATAGGTATCAGTAATTGTTAATGAATATGTTCCAGGTAGTGATTGTTTTTGACCGGAAGAGTACATTATTCCATTTAACGTAGCAGTACATTTGCTTTCGCTCCATTCAAATCGAATGGTTGAATTAACTATTGATCCACTCGCAATTTGTTTACGATCACACCAAATTGTTACTTTTGGTGCTGTCCAATCGATTGTAATTTCAATTTCTAATACATTGCCGGCTCGATCGGTGATTCTAAAAATATTGATGCCTTCTTTTGTAAGAACTGTTCCCGAGATGTAATTATTACCATTTAAAGTAATTGTTAGATTTTCTTCTAACGCTTCTAATTTTACGTTTTTAGAAGCAGTTGTTATGCCAGATGATAAAATATCTTCACCATCTTTTAAAACAATTTTAGGAGCCGTTTTGTCGATGGTAATAATATAAGTAGATATTTGATCGGCATTTGAAAGTGAAAAAGTATATGTTCCTTCCGCTGCAATTGCAGTTCCGGAAGTGTATCTGGCACCATTACAGGTACAAGTGTATTCATACTGTGTATTCCAAGAAAAATAAATTGATTGGTTTGTGATAGTTCCGGACGAAACAGCGGTAGCTGGCGATCCAACAAATAATTGTCCGAATGGCTTACCTTTTTGAAGTTTTTCGGTTTTAGAGGCAGAATTTCCAAAAATATCAGTTAAAGTTATAGTATATTCTCCACTTATGTCAAATGTCCAACTTTTGTTTGAAGTATTGATTTCAATTCCTTTTGAATCTTTGGTAAGATAACTTTTTTGGCCTTCTTCATCAGTGAACAAAATCAAAATATTAGTAATTTGATTTTTAATCAAATTAACATAGTCAACAGCAATTTTTAAATCAATAATTATATCATCAACCTTATTAATCGTAGTACTAATTTCTGGTTTGGAATAGAGAATATAGATTGTGTATGTATCTGATTTGTTACCAAACACATCATATGTGTCAATTACATATTTTCCTTCTAACGTTAGCTCTAGATTGATATCAATGCTATATGATGTTTGGCTAGAACCAATTAAATCAGTAAAAGTGGTCTTGATTACATAATGTTCATGATTGCTTGATAATAAAAGTTGAATTGCTTTAGAAGAATATATTTCTTTTTCTTGTTTTAATTGATTGGTAAAAACGGAATTAAGAGAATCGTTAGTATATACCATATACTCGATCGGCGAGATGTTTAATAAAACAATATACTCAAGTATATTTCCGGCTTGATCAATTTCTCTGATATAATTTGTTTTGGAATTTAAAAAGGCTTTAGAAGTTTGCATAATATAATCATTTCCGTTAGTTGAAACCCATATCGAAGTAGAGGATTCAGCTTTAGAAAGCGTATAGGTTGTGCTATTAATATAAAATTTATCATATAATACATCTTCATTATATGCTTTTGCTAAATTTTCTTCGGAATCAAAAAAACGGTAATATTCAGATACGGAGGCATTTACATAATGTTCAGTCGCTTTATATAGATTTGAATAATTGAAATATATAACTATTTTGTTTGGTGAAGATAAACTTTTGTATGCATAGACTGTGTCACCATCTTTTATATTAGAAAGATATTCATAATCATAATATTCAGAAATTGTTCCGTACAAATTAGTATAGAAAAAAGATTGATGTGTATAGACAATGGATTCAACAGTTTTAAATTCTCTCTGTCTTGCAAAAGCCAATGCTTGTTCTTTGCTTGCAAAAGAGTAAGTTACACCTTCAGTGAAATTCATATGGGAATAATTATAGTCGCATGTATTATAATATTGAATTACACGATTATAATTACTACTTGACAAAAAATTATAGTTATTATAATCTGCGGTTTTATCTACAACTAAGGTGTAGGTTGTGCTGTTGCCATATTTGTCTGCCAAAGTTATAGTGTATTCCTTTTCTTCGATTAATGCAGCCAAAATGGTAAAAGAGGATCCTCTATATTCTTGATCATTAAAAGAAGCCGTCAATGTGTCATCTTTCCATGATATTAATAACGATGATGAATTGTTGGCATAGTATATTCCATTATAAAATTGGTAATATCCTTCTATGGTGGCCTCTGGCAATGTAGATTTTATATTTATACAATAGCTTGTAGTGTTGCCGGCCTTATCGATTAATTCAATATTATATAATCCATCATTTAATTCGGATCCTACGATTCGAATCGATCCACCAGTATACTCTTGATTATTAAATTTTGCTTTTGCTTCGGTCGAATCGAAGACGAAATTTATAATCGAAGAATTATTTCCATAATATATATCATCTATTAATTGATAATATCCAGAAAGGCTTCCTTCAGGTGGCACAGTATCGATTGTGAAGGTATAGGTCGTACTATTGCCGGCTTGATCAACTAAATATAGGGTATATGTTCCATCTATCCAGGTTAGTATTTGATTTTCAACACCGCCCGGAAGATACTTTATAGTTTCTTCTAATTGGAGATAGGACTGATTTGATATTGCCAAATCTGAAATTTCAATTAAAATATTAAAATTATAAAAATGATTGTTTTCAATATTTGTTGTTGGAAGCCGGTTGTCAAGGTAAAACGTCCTAGTTGAACTATTCCCGGCTTGATCGTAACAAATTACTTGGACTTGGCCATAATATTCAGAAACTGAGAAAGTAAGTTGATTATCTCCAAAGTCTTTCGGAACGCCGTTTACTACGACCTTAGAAATGGCTGTGGTTGAGTCGCTAAAATTCAATGTCACGGAACGATTATAATATTGTCCCTCTTCTACTCCGCCTATCTCTGGAGCATCACGTTCGATTATAATTTTAAATTTACTTTCGTTGCCGGCTACATCAGTTAAAGTAAAAAGATATGTACCATTTTCGGTAAAAGAATGACTAATATTTGTTTCAATACTCTGAAATGAATCATTGAAATTTAAGGTACAATAATATGATAGTTTAAAATTATCGTTGAAAGACACAGAAATAGTATTGTTGGTTGATGAATTATTTGATAATTGATTCCCGTTTGAAAAAACAGAAATGGTAGGGAGCGATTTATCTATGACTAAAGTATATGTTAAACTATTGCCGGCCGCATTAACGATTGTAATTTCATATTTGCCTTCTTGTTGGAATGATTTATTTTCTGTTTGACAATCGATTTCTGTTTTTGAATCGCTCATATAATAATATATTTGTGTGATAGGACTGAGCAATGAATTAAATGTGGCAGTAACTATACTCTTAGAATAATATATACCATCAGCCATTTGAGCATTAGAAAAAGATATAGTTGGTTGATTAGTATCAAAAACGATTGTTGCTGTTGAACTATTGCCGGCTCGATCGGTGCAAGTAAGAGTATATTCTCCATTATTAATATTATCGACCGATAAAATAAGCGTGGTTGTATCATAATAATGTTTATCTGCAATAATCCAATCACATGATTCATTTGCCATAATTGTGATGGCATTGGAAGTATAGTACTTGTTTTTCAGCAATAAATTATATTCAGAAAATGACATTGAGGGACTGTTTGTATCGAAGTAAAATGTTCTCGTTGAACTATTACCGGCTTCATCGTAACAAATTACTTGGACTTGGCCAGAATAATCGCTTGGAGATAATTTTAATTGATTATCTTCAAAGTCTTTCGGAACACCATTTACTAAAATACGATTGATTTTTTTACAATTATCATTGAAATTTAAAGTGACGGAACGATTATAATATTGTCCCTCTTCTACTCCGCCTATCTCTGGTGGTGTTAAATCTATAATAAATTTGATGGTTGAACTATTGCCGGCTCGATCGGTGATTGTTATTATATAATATCCTTCTTCTGAGAATGTTGTATTATTTGAAATTGGGGTGGTAACAGTTTGCGAATATTCGTTTTGACCACGAGAATAAACTGCTTTTTGAACTGTGCCAGACACACCATAAGAAATTGAATCGTTCCAGGATATCGTAACAGAATGATTATAGTATCCATCGGTTGAGATATTAAATTGAGGCAAAATAGTATCGAAGTAAAACGTTCTAGTTGTACTATTATTTAATTGATCATAACAAGTAACCGTTACTAGACCAGAATAATCGCTTGGAGATAACTTTAATTGATTATCTCCAAAGTCTTTCGAAACGCCGTTTACTAAGACCTTAGAAATAGCTGTGGTTGAGTCGCTTAAATTCAATGTCACAGAGTGATTATAATATTGTCCCTCTTCTACTCCGCCTATCTCTGGAGCTGTTACATCGATAATGAATTTGATGGTTGAAGAGTTGCCAGATGAATCAATTACTGTTACAGTATACCACCCGGAAGCGGTAAAATTAAAATAACTAGAATTTGGTGAAATTTCTGTGGTCTGACTATCTGTATATTTTTTTTGACCACAGGAATAAAAAATACGATTAATGCCTACATTATCATTGAAATTCAATGTCACAGAGTGATTATAGTATTGTCCCTCTTCTACTCCGCCTATCTCTGGAGCTGTTACATCAGATAACATTACTTCAATCCAATTGGTTGTAAACGAATAATAAGTATAGGTGTACTCATCGCCCTCGTATGAGTATCCATCTGTATATCTAATTGAAAATGTAATTTGAAATTGAATCGTTCCAGTTGAATCAAAGTTAAAACCAGACAATTTATCGGTGGAAGTATAATATTTGCTTGTTTCACTACCCGATTGATTTTTGATGGACAAAATAAATTTCCAACCCTCTTGGTATGGTTTGCCTGTTTTATCATTGTGGGTTTCTTGATAGTATGGGGAGTAGGAATTTTTGGTCGAATTATAAACTCCGGTACCAACATCAAACTCTTTGTAGTAACTATCTGATCCGATTTCATAGTTGGAATTAAAACCGCCTAAGTAATGATACTGAAGTTCGACTGAACTAGAGTCTGAATTAAATATTAATTGAAACTGATCATAAAAATCATTGATACTAAATTTTGATTTTCCACTGGCCTGCTTAAAAGTTCCCCACTCGGAACAACTATCATTAAAGTTTGTTGTTCCAGCAACTTGAGTGTCGGTTGGTAGTAAGTGATAAGTTGCGATTGTTCCAGAAGCGGCAAACACAGTAGATCCATTTCCAAACCAAAATAAAAATACACACAAAAATAGTGTTAATGTAAAAACAATTAATTTTTTCATTGGCGAGTTCTCCTTTATTTTTTTATTTTAAAATACCTAATTGAATTAACATATCATTATCAATTTCATTTATGGTTTTTGTATCAACAAAATTTTCCGTAACATTTTCAAATCCTTTTAAATTCCAAGTGAAATCTAACCCCGTTGTGTCATCACCAGCTAAAAAAGCTTCTTCCCGTTGGTTCAAGTTATAATATTTATACTGTTCCTTTTTTTCCTGAATATTTTCTTTCACCGAACCTAAAACAAAAATTTTTTGTTTTTGGCAGTCCGAATCAAAGATAGGAGTCAATAATGATTTTATCGGTTTTTGACCACGAAGGGTAATATAAATGTTACCTGGTTTTATGTACTGCAATTCATCTAATGTAACTAAGTCTTTTTTTGTTAGAGAAGTAGAACCTTCATATTCCATATGCATCATAGATTTATCATTTATCGAAGCAGAACGAGAGTAAACCGTATATGTTCCTAATTGTTTTTGGAAATATTCTAGGGTGGACGTATCGTTTGAACCTAAAAAGACCTTTATATGACATTGATCTTGTATGGTAATTGCCTCGTTTTCGCCAAAAACAGCTTTTAGTTGAGAATTAGCTTGCACTACTGGACATAAAAATATATTCCGGCTTCGACATACGGCAATCCAGTTTGGAAATTTTGCTATTTTTGGCATCTGTCCAAACTCATCTAGGAAAAAATACCATGATCTATCCAAAGACAAACTTTGCTGCTTAGATGCAGTTGCAATTAGCTTGTTATAGATTTGAACAATAATTGCAGCTGCTAAAACATATCTTGTGTTTGATTCGTCTGGAATGATTAGAAAGATTGCGGTTGGTTTGGTTGTAATCTCGTTTAAGTCAAAATCTGATTTTTGAGTCAGGTACTCAATTCCTGGATCTAAAAACTTTCTTAAATTGGTTTGTAAGGTGGAGATATAACTGGAAACCGTTCTTTCAGAAGCATTGTTTATAATCATACTTGCGTTTTGAAAGACACGTGACTTTTCGGTGTCCCGGTGAGTGATGAAATCCATCATATAATCTGACTGTTTGTTCAAAATATTTGAGATTTGTGAAATGGTGAACATATCTTTTGTAAAATGATATTTTTCTTCGGCAGAATCTTCAAGCATACCCCAAATAAGGCCGGCCAATATGCCGATTGCACCGTCACCAAATTCTTTGTTTTGGCCTTCCATTGGTGGTGAAAGGATTTCAGACATTTCGATTATATATTGGCTGGTTAAATCTAAAAAATATCCATCGTTTGTTTCTAAATATTTGTGATAATTATACCAAATATCATCTAGTATATTTATTCTTGTTGAATTTCTTGGGGTTCGAAGATTGATACAAATAACATTATAGCCCTGTTCCTTCAATAACTTTGAGTGTGCTTCATACAATTCACCTTTTAAGTCATTAATAAGCATCGAAGGTTTATTGTAGGAACGAGCGTTGGCCTGTATTGTCGGCCCCAAAAAATAAAGCGACTTTCCGGTTCCGGCAGTTCCTAGCACAAGGCAGTTTAATTTAGGCACCATATTAATGGATAATGTTCCTTTTTCTTTTACTGACTTAATAACGTAGCCCTCAATATGTTCTTGAGGTAAAGTCTTAAAATTAATATCCATTCCATTTTTTTTATATTCAACCTTCAACGACTGTGTCTTCTTGTCGAATTTTTCTTTTTTAGTGGTGGCTCCAGCAAATAAGCTCAATTCTTTCGCAGTCATAAAGTCAGCTTGGCCATATAGATTTGATTTAGCTCGATCTGATGCGTTTAAGGTTTTGCTAAAACCAAACATTTTTTGTTTTCCGATTAAAACTAAAAAATAAATATCTGCTGCAACAATCAATATTAACTGTACCAACCAATATTTATTGCCAGACGAAAAAATAGCAGACATATTTAATTTAGATGAGCTAGGTGTTGCAATACAAATGATTGCTCCTAAAATTAAAGTTAAAACTAAATAAATAATAATGTCTGCTACTATTAGCATAACGCTAATCTTTCCAATCTTTTTCACTCATATACCTTCTTTCATTTTCTTCTTGAACCTCGTCAATATTCCAATGATTAAGGATATCATTTTGTCGACTTACATCTTCCGATAATATTATAATAATGCTAGACATAATATTTCCGATGAAGCCTTTTTTGGAACGATTAATTGCATTCGTTTGCCTGATTATTCGATTGTTGTTGGCGAGTTTCTTTTTTGGTTCATTTTTGATTTTTGTCTTCTTTTTATGAAGATCTTCACTTAAAAGATTATATTCTTTCAATTCTTTTAAGATTGAATTTCCACACCGGTTATATAGTTCTTTTATTCGTGAACTCATAAAATTTTTTTGTTCTGGCGAAGGAACTACATTATTTTCAATGCAATTTTTCAAAATTGCACGTTGTGTATTGTATAAATTATTATAATACATTTCCCAAGTTGAATTCAACTGCTTATTTGATTTGACAATTAAATCAATGTAATGATTTAATTTCATTCTATTTTCTTTTGATAATCGAGCGTATTGATAACTATTGATATTAGTTATATTTTTAGCCATTTCAATTAGAATAGTACTTTTATCATTTTTTAGTAATGATGTAACTGATGATCGAATGACATCACGCTGAAATAAATATTTTAATGGTTCTGAACGATGATAGTATGCGATATCGGATTTATATTCTTCCAACGCTTTTTTTGGAAGTTTCCATTTCGAAAAACATAATTTGCCATGACTATCAATTTTTGTTTTCTCTTTTTCCCAAAATAGGATATGACAATGGCGATTGTCAGTATTTGTGTGGTAGGCGGCCGTCCATTCCATATTATTTGGTTCTAACCCGCACTTCTCAAAAAATTTATTAATTGTATCAGAAATCATTTGATAAGCCTTTTGTTTGTTATTTACAAATGCATCAGAGTACTCTGGAGTAAAACTCAGTATCGAAGACCAAACCACCGACTGTGTCTTCTGTAATTTTTTTTCATACTCTTTCAACTTTTGTTTTGAAATATCTCCATTTTTGTCGAAAGAACCAGTTGATCCCGGTCTATCATTCTGATAATGTAGGTAGTCTTCCTCTGGAACATTAACTTCTTCAACCAACAGATCAAGTTGATTGATAAGATCATTGTCCAGTTTTTCGCATGAATTCTTTCTTGTTAAATATTGCAGTATTGAAAAATCATTATTGCAACGATAAAAGTTAGAGGCTGTCATTCGTTTTGATTCCGCCTCTGATTTAGGAACATAATTAGGACTATAATATTGATGTGCTTGCACGTGGTGGACAATTAATGGAGCATTCATTTATCTTCTCCCCCTTCTGTGTCTTCAAGGCCGGCCACAACAATCCCATTGAGCCATTGTTCTTTTAATGTTTGAAAATTTGCTGGAAGAAATTCATCAAAATGATTTTTCAATTCTTCTGGAATTTTGGGAAGATGCGGTGAAGATGCAGCGATGACTATTAGATGCTGGTATGTGGAGGATACCATTTTTTCTGTTAAATTTAAATTCATTTCCAATGCTTTCATTCTAAATAAAAGATCATCTATTTTCTTTATAGAATTCGAATCGATTGAACCAACGCTGCTTGGTTTCTGAGAGTTATTTTTAAAATAGTCTGTTAAAATCATTTCTACAATTTTTGATTTACTTACTTCTTTTTCTTCGGCCAATCTTTCCAATTGAGAAAGAATGTCTTGGCTCGAAATTCGAATTGTAAATCGATTTTTTATACCATCAGCCATTTGAATCACCACACTATGATTCTACACCACTTTGCCTAAAAAATCAACAAAAATTGAAGCAGGATAAAGGAGTGGTGTAAATTGCACCACACCATTGACAAAAACACTGTTCAGTGTTATTATCAATATAGGATTCATTTTCGGAGTCCGAAAATTACGTTTCGAAAGGAGAAGGAAACTCGCCAATGACAATTTTAACAAATTTTTTGGCCGTCCAAGACGACATTGAAGGATTGTCTGATATCAATGATATTATAAAAACAATCATTTCGGTTCTGACATGGGGAATTACTGCGATTGGTGTAATAATTATTATTTCCATTGGTTTTCAATTTATGACTGCTCAGCAGGCTGAGGAACGACAGAAATTGAAATCAAGATTGATCTGGTTCGGCATTGGAACCGGCATTGTTTTTTTGGCAGCAGTGATTTGGACTGCCCTTACTAGTCTGTTTGATATTATTTAGACAAAAAGAAAGAGGTTGTAAAAATTTTCACAACCTCTTTTTTCATTTTATTTTTGAATTATGGTGGACTAGATTTTTGGTTTGCGTTGGACTTTGTAAATTCAATTTAAAAGGTTTTGTCGATGCAAAATCTTTATCTTGGAAGATCTGTCCATCAGAGATCCTTTTTAACGTTGCCACGTCTTTTGTTTGTCCGGGCAACAATTCTAAATCTTGAATTATGAATTCTTCTCCGTCCATTCTAAAAGTTGATCCAATTAATGTAGATGGCTCTGCTTCTTTGTATCGCACTTTTTTATTTTTTTTTAATAGGTCTTGTTCTGTTAAGATATTTTTATTTGTGCCTTGTTTAGCAATCCACTCTAAACACTTTTGTTCTAATAAAGTAAAATCGAAAGATCTTCTGGAAATAGGGTGATTTGGATTACTATTCTTTAAATTATATAATTCTGCAGCATCGACGTGCAAATTCTTTTTAACAATTTCAGCTAGTTCTTTTTGTAATAATCTAATATATTGAGATCGTTCTCTATCATTATCAAAATCTCTCAACGAATCTATATCAGCATATTCTAAGTCTTGTATTTCACTTTTTGGAACAGGGAACATATAATTTAAGTTTACAACACACAAAGGTAATCTAGGATTATTAGGATCAAATATTTTCTTAAAATCTAAACTTTCAGGAAGTCTATTATGTCTTTTTTGATAATGATTTACTTGTCCGACATACACCATATCTTCAACTTCATATAAGGCATAGAAAAAAGGTTTAAGTAATTTTTTGGAACTGCCATCTTCTCTTATTTTGGTGTAATTATAGTTTGGTATCCTTGATTCAAATCTTTTCAATTCTTCTAAATATTCTGATGAAATAGTGCACCATTTCACAAAAAATCACCTCTGATTTTATTATAGCACAAAAAAAGACACACTTCTAGAGCATGTCTTTCTATTATAACGATTTTTTACCTGCTTCGTAACAGCTGAATATAACGATTTTTTACCTGCTTCGTAACAGCTGAATATAACGATTTTTTACCTGCTTCGTAACAGCTATTATTTGTAGTATCTCTACTTACACTAATATTATATGCTAAAATTAAAAATATTACAATAGTAAATTTACTTTTTTATGAAAACCTGTTTAATATAGGCTTCTAGCTCCTCTTTTGTAGAGAAGATTTTTTCAATAGCCTCTATATGCTCTGGATCTATATTTTTGTAGTAAATAGAAAAATAAAATTTTGTTTGTTTTAGTGTAGAATATAATTTTTGAGATAACGCTGTGTCATTCGAAAAAGATGATTGTTTTATATTTTTTGTTTGACTAACGAAACCAAGCACTGTAATTTCATCATTTTTGAAAACAAACAACGGATTTTCTAGGATATAATTTTTTATATCATAGCATTCTAAGTAATATTCTAAGACAGTTAATTTTAAGTTTGGAATTAACTCATTGAAATTGTTGTATATCATTTTTTTACCCCTTTTGTATTGTTTTAGTTGCCGCTTCTGGCTTTTGAAGCGATGCTAAATTGGTTTGCTTATTGAAACTGATTATATATGGTTGAAAATTCTTAATACCATTAATAACTTCTGAAGTTGGACTTTCCATAGTTAAAGCTTGACTGACTATTTTAATAGCAGGTTCTACCACTTGCAAATGTGCTAGTAGGTGATTTCTATCAATATCTGTTAACTCTTCGCCGTCAGACTTTGCTTCTGATTTTAAATAATTAAAAAGATAATTTGAAGAATATGATTGTTCTGCATCAATGCCAATTCCTGCCGCTGTAATATGGGAAAACAGTTGTGCCTGAATCTCTTTGCTATCGGTTGAAATATTCTTTTGTTCTGGTAGCAAGCCTTGCTTATGATGTAACATATAATGGCCTAGTTCATGTAATCCGGTAGTGATTTTGGCATCGATTGTTAAGTCACTATTTATTTGTAACAAATGAGAATTACCATTGAAAGTAATAATTTTACCTAATGATTCATCTTGTGACGGTGCATCTACTTCTTGGTATTTGATTCCTAATTTTTCATAAAGATTTACCAAACGATCGAAATAAATTTTATTTTGTTCAGATGTATTGGTAGCGTTATAACGTTGTAAGTATGCAATTCGATCTTGTTCTTTCATTGATGTTTGAGAAAGTGAAAATATTTTTGGAGTTAAATTGAAATATTGAATTGCAAGCCTTTCTGCTTTTCCTTCTTTTACCATTTTATCATAGCGTGCCAGTTCCTTTGAATTGTGTGTGGCCGGTAATTTCTTTATATCACCATTTTCTAATTTTTCGTAATACACGGTTTTTTCAGAAGGAATTAAAATAATTAATCCTTTTTGTCCTGCTTTAATAAAGGTTCCTTGTTCTTTCCATTCGTTGAATGATCCAAACACTGGCAGAAAAAGATTATTATTAGCTTGTGTATGTAACAATAATTTATTTCTATAACTATAATTGTTAGAATTAAAATTGGAAAGGTATTTATAAAATTCTTTTCTGCTTTCTACTGATTTCAAATTCCAATAATTTAATTCATATGTTAATTTTTGATTAATGTCATTGGTTGTTAATTTGGCTCTCTCCTCAAATGATATTTTTGAAAGATCTAGAAATTCTAAAGATGCTGCCTTATACGTTTTAATTTCGGCAATTAGTTCTTCTTTATCATTATCAGACTGTTCCAATGTGTAGTTTAACAAATTATCAAAAGAAAAATATAAAGAATTGGTTTTTAGATTATTGGGCAATGAAAGAGTTTTACTTAATTCATCAAATTTGTTTTGGAGAAAAGTTTGTCGTTCTTCTCTTGAATTACCATGTTGTGATTCGGGTTTAGAAGATGCCATTTCCTGATTATTTCCGTTTGAAGAATTGACAATTTTATTTAAATGATTTTCAATTTTAGCATCAATGGTATTCTCTTGAATTTCTTTAACACCATATTTTTCAATATATTGTTGTGCCTCTCCTATTAATTCATGAGCTTCTTTTGATTCAATAGTCTTTAAATAATCAATTGCTCTTGTTAAATATTTTTCAATCGAAACATCAGTAAAATAAATTCCGTAACTTTTTTTACCGTTTTCATATATTTCAGAAAATCCTCCTTTATTTTGAGGATCTAATTTCATATATTTTTGAACAAATTCATCTTTAGCTTCTTCACGCTCTAATCTTTCCATTTGATAGTTAATATTCTTTTGTAATTCAGCAGAAATATTAAAAGCTTTGTTTTTAGAAAGAATTTGAGAAATTACTTCATCAATAAAAGTATTGCTTTCAGGAACTTGATGAGTAAATTCACCATTTCCAAAATTCTTCTCATATTGTCTCCAATAGCTTAAATTAACTGTTGCATGATTACCATTAGAACGTTTGCAAATCAAATCAATAGATTCTACACCATAGTCAAAGTATTCATAACTTGTTTCCAAATAACTTTCTTTTATTTGTAACGAAAAATCTTTATTGATTTTTATCTCCTGGTTTTTGGGAGCTTTAGATATGTATTCATTAATTTCTTTATTTTTACTAAATTCAATTTTCATCACATTGTCATTCCTTTCTTACCAGAATTTTGTTGTTTTTGCTCTTGATATTTATTTTTACCAAAATCAGGGTCATACATAGTCAAACTCATAAAAAATTGTGCTTTTTTAGTTAGATATGATAATTTCTTGTCATCAGATAGAGAATCAATTTCTATTTTGTTTCTTAAATCCAAACGTTCTTTTTCAAATAAAGATTCATTATATTTAGGATCTTCGGCGAGTTTATAGTAAAATTGTTCTCCTAGTAACTTAATATTGTCATTAGAACACGGAATAATAATGTTTTGGTCTAAATTCGTTTCAAATAAAAGACAATTTGTTTCTTTGTCATAAAAATATTCTATTGTGCTATCCATCAATACATTTGGTGTCAAGTAATCTTTCATTAGTTCTGGATCTTGCATCGAATCATAAAAGTAAGTTTTATATTCGAATTCAGTGAATCCCAAATTTGTTAAAATTGTTTTGATTCTGTTTTCATTCTTTTTTTTCATTTGGCGAGTTCTCCTTTATTCTTTTATTTCTTTTTGTTTGGCTTGCGTTTGAGTATATGAATACTGTTGTTTGCTAAAACAATAATTTATAGTATTCATTCCGTAAGTGATTCCACTACCGATGGATCTATCCCACTTGTCCCTCATTAATGCAGATTCCCGGAACAAATCATCTACTTGTTTTGGTGAAGTGGTAAAAAATTTCAATCTTCCAGTTAAAAACAAATCTGCTTCTGATTGTGACGTGAAGAATGGTTCCCAATTTCCAAAATAATATAATTCATCAAAGATGTTTAAATTGTTGTATTGTTCTTTTTTTCTTTCAAACATAGCACTGCATTTTTTTATTATAGTTTGATTATCCAAACCTAATTCATTTGGTTCATCTGGGTAAATAAAATCTATTTTTTGCTGAGTAAAATAGTTGTTTGGTGTGGTGGTGGAGTTCGGCAAGTATTTTTTTATTAATTCATTAATCGCAGGGGTTGCATCTTTTTTTGAACAGACTTTAATTGGAACACCTTCAACTACATTTCCGGTCAAGGTTATAAAATGTTTGGCGGAATATACTTCAACATTATCTTTTCTGATTGCCCGATTTTCATCTATATCAGCATAGCCAATCATGTGTATGCCGGTTCCTGAAGGAGAATATTCAGTGTAAGTCTGGAGCGACTGAATAAATTCTTGAGCTAAAGGGGTCAACTTTCCTTCTGCATCTTTCACATGATCTAAATCAATTAAAAATAAATTTAGATGTTTTAATGCCTGAATTCCAATTCCATCACAATCCCATTTTTTTACACCTTCTATTGCAGTTTTGAAATCTGCCCAAGAACAAGATTCTTCTGCCAATTTGGTTATATTAAAATTTCCTTCGAAATTTCTTCTAATTCTTTTTCGTTCTCGCCCGGAAGAATCTTTGTATGTATCAAAGACAATTTTTTTATTTTCATCGTAGACCGGAGGATAACATCTTTCTTCTTCGTTTGCTAACGCACGTTGTCCAGTTTTGGGATTGATTGGAATTTTGGTATATTTGCTACGCTTTTCGTCCCAAACCTGTTTCCAACAGACAAAAATTGGAAGATTTCTCAAAACGTAAGGTGTATTTTTTTCATATTTTTTGTCGTTAATGTATTTTTTATTTTTATCTTTCCAATCTAACTGTGTTTCAGAATCGATTGTTGTTGCATACTTATTTGGATCTTTTACTTCTATATTTGTTACCTTATTAACATTAACGCCGCTTTTTACAAGATCATATTCTTTTTTTAAAAGGATATAAAATTCTTTTGGCTGTTTTATTTTATCTTCTTTATCAATTATGCCTAACTCTTGTAAATGATTTTTGGGAATTTGAACTTTTAATTCCTCTTTTTTTATTGATTGTAATAAATCATTTATCTTTTTCGAATAATTTGGATATTGTGAATCAAAAACCAAAAATAATTGTCCGAGAGTATCTATGAGTTTTCCATATATTATTTGATCCATTTTTGATAAATTGGAGGAAACGGCAAAATTGGGGGCGATGAGTTTTGTATATAATGACCGGAGTTCTTCTGGAGTGGCTAAATCTTCATTGACTGAGGTATTATAATAGGTTTGATATATGTCTTTTAATATAAACTTAAATTTATTAATTTGTGGGGTCGGAAAAGATTCAAGCGGTGGTGTTTTTTCTTGGATAATAGGTAAATTTTCCATTTTTTCAGCATTTAAATTATCAACAGTTAATTGACAATTAGAAAATGCATTTAATTCTTCTGCAGTGGCAAATACATTTTCGTCGTGCAAACTAAAAATAAAGCTTTTGGGAAGATACATAGACGCTGAATCGATATAATATGTATGATCCTTACTTGATATGTTTTTTATTCGATTGTTTCTTTTTAAAAACGATTCTACGACCTCTTGACAGGAAGAGGGAATTAATAATTCTTTCATTTGGCGAGTTCTCCTTTATTTTTTTATTTTTCAATGTACTGCTTTTCGTTCATATATAATGAAATTTTAGCTGAAATTCGAGTTTTGGAATCTACGATAAATAATGCTTCTCCTTGTTTGGCGGAAGTTAATGAATCAATTTCTTGTTGTGTTAATCCCCCCTGATAGGAACGATATAAATCTATCACACTATTAATATCGTCTGGTAATAATCCGAAGATGGCGGAGTACTGACAGCCATTTAAAACGGCAGATGCTTTTGCTCTGGTAGATTCAGATTGACCAATAAAATCTTTGATATTTTGAGTCGCCACAACAATTCCGCCGCCATACTTACGTATACGTTTAGTCATTTGTGCCATGAAAGTTAAAGCGACAGGAAATTCTGGATCGATGAATTGATGAGCTTCATCTACAACAATTTGTATGTTGTTATTTAATCCGAGTTCTTCATTTCGAGCTTTGTTTTTTATAACTTCTTGCATTAGAAAACGCATTGCTAAAAGCATTTGACCATTTGCAACAATAGTATTATTATTTGCAAATAAAGATTGAAAATTTAATACTGAAAATTCATTTTCCAGCTTCATTGTGGTGGCACCATTCCATAAGTTAGAATATAAGCCCCCTTCTTTGAAATCTTCTAATACATTTACAAGTTTACGCCAATACACACGATCAAAATCATATGTTGAATCGGAATTAAATTCATCAAGTGCGACTTGGTATAAATCATCAAACGTTGGATATGATTTTGCAGGAAGTGATGAAAAATCAGTTGATTCATCTATATTTTTAATCGAATACACTTTTTTAATTGCTTGATTTAAAAACGGTCTTGCTTCTTCGTCTAGTGTCGGCATTGTTATTGTGAAAAATTCTTGTAAGAATTGACGTTGAGATTTTAATTCACCGGAATTTGATGTATCATCAGAAAGGGAAGGAAAAACATGAAATGGATTAATTTTTCCTTCAGAAATGCCTCCCATATCAATCCAATTTCCCCCTAAATTATTGGCTAATACTGAATATTCGTTTTCTGGATCCAATACAAATATTTTGGTTCCATTACATGCTTGTTGAAGAAGCATTTTTTTGGTGAAGAAAGATTTTCCTCCGCCAGATTTACCAATTATTACCATATTGGCATTCACTCTTGTTGGGTGATGTTTTTTCCATGAGTCAAAAATATCAAAAAAGATTGGATATCGATTATCACCCAAATAATCTCCAGAAGGATCCATAAATAAGTGTGACACAAATGGAAATGTTGCAGCTAAGGTTGATGACTGTAAATTTATTTCGATTTTTTTGGTAAATTTATAATTTGGCAAACAATAAGGTTGCATACTTAAATATGCTTCGAGTTGATGAAAAAATAAATGATTTACATAAATGTTATTATTTTTAATCACCTCATCTACTTTCGAACTCATGTATTCTGGATAGAGAATCAGAAATGTACAGTTATGCAGTTGTTCGTTGTCCATTTTTAATTGTTGTAACAGCAATGATAACGAGTCAATGTCATTATTTAAATCTAATCTTTTAGATTCTGTTATATTTTTTTCTGATAATCTTCCTTGCAGTTCAATAATAGATTTATTGATGGCAGTATAGATTTTGGCCTTATTTGAGGACAAGTCAAAAGACAATCTAACTTTTGTGTCTGGGATTGAAAATAATTCCCATGCCCACGCATTTCCGCATATAGCCGGCAATCCTGTTAGTGTGGCTACTTTATATGTTTCATCGCCGATAATAATAGAATTCCATCGTTCTTTAATTTGTGGCAATATAAAGGTTTGGTCAATATCAAAAGTATCATTGTAAAACTGTTCATATAAGCTCATAATATTTTTTTGATCAGCTATGGCACAGTCTATTCCTTCGGCAGCGAAAATGCTTTTAATCGTGGCACATGCAGTTTTTAATACATCTTCATCATAATCATAAACAACAAAATAAAATGTTTCCGCCAAAATGGCTTTTGAATCTTGTAAATGAGAGAGGGTCATATCAATGTTTTTTAAGATTTCAATTCTTTTTTGATATCTATTTTTAACATCTTCTACGTTGGTATTATCAATCATTTCCTGCCACATGGCACCCTTATTAACATTTTGAGAAAGATAAGTGGTAAAGTCAATTGGGCGTTCCACCTTATAAATAGCTCCTTGTTTTACGCTTTTAAATGCAAGGGATATATTATTTATAATTATATCTTGATTTTTTTCAGTTAAAATTGCAAAATCTATACCTTTAATTTCTACTGCCATTGACTTTAGGTTTCCACTTCCAAGACTGACTAGTCCTTCATCGGTGATTTCAACTTGTGTTGATGTTTTAAAATCAAGTTCCGGTATTCTCTTTTTCCTTAAAAAATAATTAATCATTGACACATAATAATTGTATACTTTATTATCAAATTCGATTTTCATCATCGAAGTGATTGCTACAATGATAATTGTTCCTAATATAATCCACTTTGGAATAGTTGGTAAAGAAGAAAACCAAACTAAAGCTGCAATTAACAAATAAATAAAGCAAATACGGAAGTCTTTAAATGTAAAACTGGAAAAAATAGTTGTTGAAGTCTTGGTTTTTGGTGGTATCAATCGCCTCATTATTCTTCACCTCCATTATTGGATAATTCAGTAATTCTCGTTGAACGATTTTTTTCTTGATCATGTTTTTTCAAAGCAGCAGATATTTTTTGATCGAAAGTTTGTGAAGAATGACCTTGTGAGAAACTTGCGATTATTTCTTTTTTAGCCACATCTCGTTCCTCACCTTTTAGATCTTTATATTGTTCGCTGGAATTTAAAATCTTTTCTGCTCGCAAATCTTGTTTTTTATTAAAAGCTTCTTCTTTGTTAAGTTGTTGATTCAAATAACGCTCTTGTCCACGCTGAGTGGCCTGTTCTGTAAGAGCTTTTTGTCGTGCTGATTGTTGAGATTTTTTTCCAACTTCAAGTTGGCCATTTGAATTTTTCTGTGCTTCTTTTTCGGCCATACGAGATTTTTTGGCCTCTAAATATGACATACGTCCCGGATCATTTTTGGATAGTTTTTTGCCATCTGCGGTTTTATTCATTTTATTTTGATAACGTTTATTGGCAATTCCTCCGGCGACAGCACGAATTGGACTACTTAATAATTTTCCAGCACCAATTGCAAGCCCGGCTCCACCAGCGGCCAAACCAGCGAGTCCGCCTTTGGCAGACATTGATTGTAGTTTAGTTGGATTTGAAAGGGCGTTGGCAGATTCGCCACCACCAGTGGCATTTCCACCGCCGGCCGCTGCCAATTTAGCTGTATTTCCAATAGGTGAGGCTCCGCCACCGCCACCAGCGGCACCTTTGGCAGCGTTTCCTAATGTAGAGCCTACGCCTTTGGCAGCTGTTCCTAGTCCTTTTTGAGTTAATCCTTTAGCGGCGGCCATTGTAGCTCCGACTGCACCACCAAGAGCCAATTTGATGCCACCTGCAGCTAAATTCATACCTTGTCCGGCTAGTTGGGCAGTTGTCATTGTAGAAAGCCCTTCTTCTTGCCCTTGTTGCTGTGAGATCAAAGAGGCAACTAATGTATGCCCTTTGCAACACATCATCGCACCACCAATGCATACAACTGCATATATAAACGTTAATAACCAATGCTCTTCCGTTGTAGCTTGGTTTGAGTTTTGAATAATGTTTCCAAAAAGCCCAATGACAAGAACAAATATATACATGCTTAATATGTCCCCCATAACGCCAAACAATTTGGTGATTACTTTATCTTTCCACACACTCATTCTTTGACCACCATCAAGAGGTACAGAAGCAATTACAACAGGAGATATTACGTATAGTATGACCACATTAATAATTCTTTCGGCTAAAGAGATTGTCGATATACCAATCGTCCAAAACATAATTGCAGATACCACAATGGCAATTACATATTGGAAGTTATTCGCATTAAACTTCATATTAATTCCGGCTTCTGTTAATTCTCCATAAGAAGATTGAAATGTAAGATTAGGGTGGTGACTGAAGGTTTGTGAAAATTTTGAATCAAATAACTGTTTGAAAAGAGAATTAGCAATGGAGTTTTGAGCGGTTGTGTTAGAAGATCCAGTAACTGCATTTCCAACGTTGTTCGTTATTTGCATAATTAATTGTCCGGAAAGACGTGTGGCAATGACAAAAAGCGTAGGAACAAAAACAAAAAACAATAATGCTTTCAAAGAGGAAGCTAATACTTTCTTGCTTTCGCCGGGTGAATCTTTTTTTAGATTTGCCCGGATAATTCCTACGCATAAACTAACGACAAAAAGACCGATTCCAATGGCAAAAAATATCGCTAATATTTTTTGGATAGTATCATCACCGACCACTACATCTAAAATTGAATATGAGTCTTGTGTTCCACCACCTGGAATTGGTGCCGCACCAGCTAGAACTTTAAATACCCGTTCCAGCCAATATAAAATTGTAAAAAAGCCTTGAGTAAGGCCGTATAATAATTTAGATAAGACATCAATAAAAAAGTCTTCTATTCCTAAAATGAGCATTTGGCGAGTTCTCCTTTTTCGTTATAGTTTTATTTATTATTATTAAATGTGTATGTTAAATTGAAATTGTAAAATTGACATGGAACAGGTTCCCCAAAAATTCCAGCTTTTCGAGTTGCACCTATTTGAAATATAAGTGCTTGGTTTTTTTCTAAAACTATATTAGGAAGGGAAAGATTAACATTATGGTAAGTCTTTTCTTCGAACGTTTGATTCATATTTGATTGATATCGCATATCATCATCGAAAGAATCCCATGGTGATAAATAAATCCATATGCATGTATCGCCATTTTCTTTTGATGTTTGTTCATAACTAACACCAGTAAGGGTAATGGAATAATTTGTTCTTAGTTGAAATTCAAAAGCGGTGACTTCCTGACCTTCTTTGGAAGGATATGCGTTGGTTGCAGTTTTGGATCTAAGTTGTGCCATTGTAAAATTTGGCATATCCATTTGATGTTTAGTAGGTGTTGGTTCCAAAGTAAAAACATCTTCAAATGTTAATTTGGAATAATCAACGTTTTCTTCCTCTTCTTTTTTGCTACAGCCGGTAAATAACCCTAGACACAAGGTAACCATAAATAGCAAGGTAAATAATTTAAAAATTTTTTTCATTTTCTTCTCCTTCTTCTTACTCATAAGTTATTTTGCTAATATTTTTTCTTGAGATTTGGTAGAAATCAAATCCTTGAACTGCATTGGACTTTGTAAATTCAATTTAAAAGGTTTTGTCGATGCAAAATCTTTATCTTGGAAGACCTGTCCATCAGAAATCCTTTTTAACGTTGCCACGTCTTTTGTTTGTCCGGGCAACAATTCTAAATCTAGGATTTGATACTGTTGTTCATCTTTTGAAAAATTTAAACCAATTAGTAATTTTGGTTCAATTTCATTATATCGCACTTTTTTATTTAAAAGCAATATAATATTATCAGATTTCTCCTGTGTAGAAGTTTTTAATTCTTTTTGATAAATAAAATTTGGTTGGTTCTTGGTGTCTTTTAAATTATCTTTAACAAATGGTGTCATATCCCACTGATCTTTTAAATAAGTGGCATCTATGTGTTTTACAACATTTTGTAATTTCGGTACTTTTTCTTTTAAACTTTGAATGGCATAAATAAATTCATCTGGAGTTAATTCATAATTAGAAATATATCCAGATCCTTGTTGGTGATGAAATCCTATTTCTTTCATTGCTTTATTTATTTCAAGATATGGCTTTGACCGATAATCATAATTTTTATCTATTTCTTTGATTCCTAAATCAAAATGTATTGCACGTGCTTCCTTTGCTATACCTTTCTCATTTTCAAAATTTAAGAATTCTTTTTCATTCATACTATCGTGAATTAAAGGATTTAAATCTAAAATAGCACTTTCTGCAGTAGCAGTAATTTTGTTTACACAGTCGGAAAACCAAAGATGATTTGTTTTAATTGTACGAAGTTTTCTATAGATGGAAGTTATATTTTCGGGTTCTTTTGAAATCCAACTTGATTGTTGTCTTTTTTCAAAACCTAATTTTTTTAAACTGTTGCCTAATTCAACATAGGCTTTAACAGGATTCTCAAATCCATGAGCTTTTAATTTGTTTTGAAACAAATCGAAATTTAAAGCCATCTTATCAGTTTGTTGGAACTTTCGAGTTGCCATATTTTATTACCACTCTCCATGCTTTTTAGCATCTTCAATAAAATCACCTGCAATTAAGAATTCTCCATTTTTTGATCTAGAATCATTTAAAAGATACCATTCTTCACAAGCATTTTTAAACCATTGTTGTTCCATCAATTTTTCCCATATTAATCCGAAATATGCAAAATCCTTATTTGAATTTGTTCCACGATAAATAATATGACCTTCTTCATTTAATTCTTCTATGAAACCGGCTTCCTTTAAACCATTACAAATGATTTTAATGGATTTGTCAAAATCATATCCGGCATTTTCCAATTTCTCTTTACTCATTACAATTTCCATTTTTAACATTTTCTGATCCTCACTCTTCTAAATTTTTGTCTAATTCATCTGCCAAAGCCTCGCTTGAATTATCACCCAGCGTTAATACTTCGGGTTTATCTAGGAAATTATTAAAAGCTTCTTCAGAAGTAACATCAATGATAAGTTTTTGATTTGGTTTATTATTTTTGATAGTAAAAAATAAGTCTTCAGGTATTTCATAGGATATTTGATTGGTTGTGTTTGCATAGACGGTGGTCTTGTATTCACCCAACTCTTTTGTTACTTCTGTTCCATAAAGAGTTGTTTCGTATTTCCAAGCAAAGACAAATGTAATTTCTTGTGTTTCATCAGCATAAAAATTAAAGTCTATGCAAGAAATGGTTTCTCCTTCAATCTCTTCAGAAGTAGTAGAAAAGATATATTTTTGATATTTATCCAGTTGAATTGATCCTGAAGACAGTTTGACTTCTGTTCCATCGTCTAAAATTCCAACATAGTCGTTGGAAAGTAATTCTGAAATGCAACTTGATAATGAAGTTGCTAAGAGGACGAAAAAAGACAGAAGAAAAAGTCTTGATATTAATTTTTTCATTGGCGAGTTCTCCTTTTTCGTTATAGTTTTATTATATCATAATTTATTAAATTTTTTAATAAATTCTTGATTTTTATCTTTGCCCACAAATTCAATACACGCATTTACAATTAATGAGTTTAGGCTCTCATCACCGAATTTGGCAAGTATTTTTAAAGATGTGTGGAGTTCTTTGGGCAGCCGGAGCGTGATTCGTTCTGTTTGTTTAATATTTACTAAAACTAATTCTTCTTCTAAAGAAGGGTTTGACTCTTTGGAGCGTGATAACATTTCTTTTTGCTGATCTTCTAATGAAGAGTTTAATTTTTTTCCTAATTCGAATCTAGACATATTATTTGTCCTCTCTTTCTAAAAATTCATTAACAAACGCATCATAATCTTTTGCAATTTCTGTTTGAGAAGTAAATGCTTTTTTTATTATAGTTCCATCTTTTAACGTTGCAGTTCGATTGTATTTTCTTGGTGTATAAATGGTTTGATGAGAAATTTGACTTGATACAATGCCTTCTAGGCTTCTAATTTGACTGTTGTAAATATAAATTCCCTTTTCTTTTGCATAGGTTTCAAAGTTCTTTATAATTTCACAATTACTGATTTTTCTTCGACCTACCACCTGTGTATATAACACACCATTTAATTTTAATTCTGGATTTAATTCTTCTTCAACAATCATTTGTACTCGTGGCCATACTAATTCAAGGCCTTTATAACTAAATTCTTCTAATCTTGCCGGCAACAGAATTTCATCTGATGCAACCATCACATTTGTAATCACTATGTCAGTTATTGGCAGCGGGCCTGAATCAATCAATATGTAGTCGTAGTCATTACCATCTAATTTAGATAATGCCAATAATAGTCGTTCCTCTTTTCTCATTTTTTGTTCTAGTTCCTTTTGTAATAGATCAACAAAGGAATTGGCCGGCAATATGTCAATTTTCCCTTTTACTTCTAATCCTGAAAAATATTCTTGAGGAACCGGATATATTGCATCGTAAATATTAAAATTTTTATCCACTAAAACATTAAATATACTATTTTGCTTTAAATGGAAGTTTCCATAAGCCATACTCATATTCATTTGACTGTCTAAATCAATACACAATACTTTTTGACCACGAATTGCTAAACCATCGGCCAGAGCCATTATCGTTGTAGTTTTGCCGGTTCCACCTTTTCGCAGAACGGCCGAAATAATTTTTTTCATCATATAACTCCTTTCAAGAACCAAAATTAATTGGCATAACCTAAAGAAACATACTCACGTGAAATAATTTCCATAGTGTTTGGATCATATTCATTAACATAAATATCATAATTATCGAAAACAGAAATTTCAATAAAATGACCGTGAAAATATAACCAAACAATCGATTCAGAACCTAACAATTCTAAAACCTCTTCTTTAGAAATAATACCTTCTAATCTTTCATCATTTCATCAACACGAACTTCTTTTTGCATTTTAAAATCTCCCTTCTTGATTTAATTATATTATATCAAATAGTGTCACTCGTGTCAATGGTGTCATTTAAATTTTTTAAAAATGGTGTCAATAGCACTATTTGTTTTATTTTATATATACATAGTATATAAATTTTTCTTGACACTACAGACATCATAGTGTTTTGACCACCATAGTGTCATTTTGACAATTAAAAGTTTTATTGAATCGATATATGTAGTTCTTATAAAATTACGCAAAATATTTGATTTTTTTTGTAAAAAATATTATAATAAACTTGTATTAGGTTATTTTGCCACAAAAAAATTACATCAAACAGGTTGAATAGGACTATAGCCAAGTGGTAAGGCAAGGGACTTTGACTCCCTCATGCGCTAGTTCGAATCTAGCTAGTCCTGCCATTTCATAGTTACTCAAGAGGATTTATATGGAATCCTCTTTTGTTTTTGTTTCCGCAAAGAATTCTTAATATATTGATTCCATCTGAAAATTTACCAAAAACGGGTAATATTCCCTATAAAAATTTACCAAACAAATGTGTTTTTCGCTTGATTTTTTTCTTTGTTTGATAAAACAAACAGAAAGAATATGTAACTTGATTTTTTATGTATCAGTTGAATCCAATCAGTTTCGCCGTCTCACAGTTACTCAAGGTAAATATCCTTGTGGATAAATTCAATAAATAAGATACAAAAACAGTAAGTTCGGGTGAATTGTCAAACTAAGTGCAACACTTAGAAAGAAATTCATTAAATAAATCTATTGGTTTTCGGTAGTTTAATAC
>CANQML010000014.1 GCA_947624935.1 Candidatus Gastranaerophilales bacterium | reverse complement strand
TTGATTTGCGACACTTTCACAGCATTGCTTAAAAAACTCTTTTCTTCCGGCTTCAATTAAATTGTAGGTCACGGTTATTATCGTTATTTTTTGCATTTAGTCTCCTTTATTTTAATATACTATTCAATAATCTTAATTTTTTATATAATTTTTTGTTCTTTTTTAGGTATTTAGCAAAATAAATAACATCATTATAATTTTTTGGTAATTTGTGGCGCTTTTCCAAAATATCTTTAAGGTGTGGATGTCTGTTTAACATTTTTTTAATCTTTATAATTTTCCAAAACTGTTTGTTAACTTCTTTATTTAAAGGTATTTCAACGTTATATAAAGAAAATATACTTATTAATTCTTTCATAAATGTATTTTGATATTTTAAACAATCGTAAAATATTTTGTTGTGTTTCATAATATCATAGCTGAAAGACTGTCCGTCATTCAAACGAAATCCTGAAGTGAGCGCATAGGTAAATTGTCCGTTTTTGCGGGCTTTTAATAATGAACAGCAAACAAAATACATAGGTAAGTTTAATGAAATTTGTTCCAATTCAATGTCTTTTATGTATTCCAATATTTTACGCTTGAATAAAAATGAACATGACGGAGTTTCCTGTTCTAGCTTAAGAGAAATATATGCCGAATTATAGGGATTTAAAAAGGCTAAAATGTTTGCTTTGGTCAACGGCTCGTGATTAAGAGTTTCGTATGAATAAGGCATATTTGTTTTGTCAAAATGCTTTAAATATGTACCGGAATAACAAAATAATTCGCCGCAATCCTTCAATGTTTTAACACATTTATAAATATGGTTTTTGTGTATAACGGAAAATTTGTCAAGTATGATAAAATATTCGCCTTTTAAAAGCTTAATAGCTTTTTTAAAAACCTTGCCTCTGTGTTGATTGGCTTCTATGATATCAATGTCACTTAAAGCCTTTAATTCCTCATCAAAGGTGACTATTATCGGGTGTATATTTTTGTAATATTGTTTTTCAATTTCCGCTTTTATTAAATACCAATCCTCTTTATTATCAACAAAACATATAACGTCAACTGTTTCTTGCTGTAAAGAGAGGTCTGTCATTGTCCGCTTTTGTTCTTCAATATAGGGTATCAAACCTTTTACCTGATTATCCAGAGCAAGTTTTTCCAAAAAAACTTTTTGCGATTTACAAGCCATATCATAAACAATGTCAGGATTTTTGTTTATATATTCTAAAATTTCTTTTATTTGTTCGATTTGTTTGGTTTCATCAGCTCTGACATCAATATAAAAGACACTGTCACCGAAATATTTTCTGACATAGGGGTTATCATCAGATATTATTACTGCACCGGCACAAGCTCCTTCATATATTCTGTTTGATACTGAACCTATAGCATTATGTGATGGCGAATTTAATGCTAAACAGATGCCGGCTTTGCTGATTGCTTTTATAACGGTATATCCATCTAAAGGAATAGAACCTTTGTAACATTTATACCCATTCCAATGTCCTTTAGAATTGAATGATGCATTTGGTCCATAAAGATCAATAAGATTATTATCATTACAATAATTAATAAGAGGGGAATAGCGACCCCCCCCCCCTGGTATATTCCGCTCTAAGTTGATGCCTATGTAAAACAACTTTCTTTTATCCAATCGTTGCGGTTTTATAGCAAAATCTGACGGAACTGACGATGTTATATTATATAACCCGTCTTTTGGTAGACATTGATTGTTGATACAGTCATATTTTGCATCTTCAGTTTCGTATCCTCCAGCTATGATATCAAATTTATTCATATACTGTATATATTTGTTTGTCCAATATTCGCCGTTGAATCCAAGCGGTGCCCAGTGGAAAAATATACCGAAAGTATCAGGCAAAACTTTAGAGGCTGTACTTACTACTTCGTGCGCATAAAAAAAGTCTATATCCATATTATCTGCAAATTGTCCATTATCAAAATTTATACAATTATTCTTTAATCTTACAAAATCAATATTTTCTTTTTGACAACAGTATTCAATTCTCCTTGATACTTCTTGCTCAGCAGCGCCATCACCGTTGAAGGTGTCAAAAAATGCTATTCTTGTCATATATTGCTACTCCTTAATAATCTTTTTAATACTTTTCTCAAATATTTATGTTTCCTCATATATTTGATAGTAACCTTTGTTTTGTATAACTCGGGAAAGTCTTTATATATTTTTTTAATAAATCGGTAAAATTCAGGATGTTTTCTAAGTTTAATAATTGTATTATAATCAAAACGCCATTTACCTTCTTTTATTATATTCAAAGGTTCAGCCTCAAATTTATATTTAAAGAAAACTTCATACATTTCTTTAAAAAATGTTTTAAAGCACCTTTGATAATTATAATAATAAGATCTGTGAGAAAACACGGTATCGTAAATGTTTTCACCCTCGTTGATTTTATATCCGCAAGAAATAGTACTTACAAACCTGCCAGATTCTTTTCCCTTTATTAAGAGCGCATTTGCCAAATATATATGCAAAGCATTCGAAATTTGTTCCAGTTCCTCTCGTTCACAATATTTAAGTATTTCCTTTTTGAAAAGAACGCATGACAGCGCAAATTTTGCTTCAAAATCAAATATTAAATCTATATTGTCATTGAAAACATGTTTAAAACAAAGAAAATCATCTTGCCTTAATTCGTCACATAATAAGTTCTCGTAGCTTTTTGTTTGATAATCTTGCAGATACTTAATATAAGTTCCAGAATATATGAATAAATCTTTCCTTGTAAAAGCGGCTTGTGCAAGTTTTGCAATGTGATTTTTATGCATTGCAGAATATTTGTCTAAAAATATAAAAGCGTCCCCTTTTAATTTTTCTATTGCTTTGACAAACGATGCTCCCCTATATGCCTGCCTTTCAACATAATCCACATTAAATTCACAATCGATTTTTTTGTAGGTTTGTTCATCTGTTATAACGATTACATTTATTTTTTTCCAATATTGTTTGTCAATTTCATATTTTATAGATTTCCAATCATCAATATTATCCGCAAAACATATAATATCTATAATTTCTTTTTGATTTGAGAGGTTATAAATTTCATCTTTACGCTTATCAATGAATGGTATCAAATTTTCAACCTGAGCATTTAATGTTAGATTTTTCAAAAAACATTTTTGACTTTCAACTGCCATTTGATACGCTGTTTCGGTATGATTATTAATATAATTCAAATATTCTAATATTTTATTGTATTGTTCTTCTTCTGATTTCGTGATGTCCACATAAAATACGCAATCACCGAAATACTTTCTGACATAAGGGTTGTCGTCAGATATTATAACAGATCCTGCGCATGCAGCTTCGTAAGTGCGGTTTGATACTGTATGATATGCGTTATGAACCGGAGAATTTAAGGCTAAACATACACCGGATTTATTAATCTTGCTTAATATTGTCTTTCCGTCAAACGGAATTGAACCGTTATAATTTTTATACCCTTTCCATATGTTTTTTTGATTTTGTAATTTGTTTGGACCATATATATCAATTAAATCTTTATTATCCAAATGCTTTATCAGTTTTCCATAACGAACCGATGACTTTTGAATTTTTTCTAGATTTATTCCTACATAAAAAAGTTTGTAGGTTTCTTTTTTTTCGGGTTTTATAAAAAATTCGCTTGGCAATGAAGATGTTATATTAAAAAACGATGATTGTGTACAATCATTATTAAGGGTATCTTTTGCAATTAGTTCACTTTCATATCCACCCATAACATCATCATATTTATACATGTTGCTAAAGTAAGGCTTTAATCCTGAGGGTACAAGAAATCCTAACGGCGACCAATGCATAAAAATAGAAAATTCATCAGGAATAGGATACTCCCAATAACATGCAGTATCATGCGAAAGAATAAAGTCTAAACCTAAATTATCGGCATGGATTTTCGTATCAAAAGTTTTATTTTCATGATTTAGCGGTATGAATTTATGATTCAATTTTTCACAAATGTATTTTACCCTTTTTCGCGTTTCAAGTTCCGCCATTGGAGAATTATCAAAAGGACACTGATAGCCTATTTTTTTTGATAATTTAGGATTGATTATTGCTTTTATTGATTTGAGATTATATATAAGTAAATCGGCATTATTAGTAGGATCTTCATAGAAATAATCATTAACAAGTTGAATTAATTTTCCTATTTTTGCATTTTTCCCTGCCTCAATATCACTTTCTTTATCACCGATAAGTATTGATTCACTTAAATCAATATTAAAATCTTTTTGCGCCTTTAATATCATTCCAGGATTTGGCTTTCTGTCAAAGGAATCTTTTTTGTATTTTTCTATAACAGCATCCGTATGATACGGACAGTAGTATTCCGCATCTATAGGACAGCCCTGCTTTTTAAATTCTTCGTGGATGTAATCTTTCAGTTTGAAGTAATCGTCCTCTGTGTAAATCCCCTTAGCAATTCCTGCCTGATTTGTAACCACAATTAAAAGATAGCCTTGAGATTTTGCTTCACTGCAGATATCAAATATCCCGTTGATGAACTCGCAATCCTCAATCTTGTATAAATGGTGCTTATCGACATTAATCACGCCATCTCTATCTAAAAATAAAGCTTTTGTTTTATTATCCATTTTTTTCAATATTTATCTGCTCCGCTATAATACACCGTACTCGTTCTTCAATGGAATTGCAATAATTACAAATGCTTTCATGAGTTGTTGAATAAAAATCAATCCATTCTCTTTGAGCCGCTTTAACATCTTGATGATTTCTGAAGTAAACGTAATCCAGGGGGGGGGGCAGTACTCTGTGCCCTTTAATCTTGTTATATTTGAACCGCGCGGGCATACATAAAACCCTCCGTCGATAATTGATGTATATGAATTATCACAAAGTTTATACAAATTTAAATTCTCTTCCTTCGTACGCTTCCTGTCTGTTACATCGCCCATTACATGCCAGAAAAAATTATTTCTGGCGGTATATTTTACATTATACTTTTTAAGTTCATTTATTAATTGCTCTCTTTTTACTTTTGTTTTTAATTCAGGATTACTACTATAATCGGATATATTTACCACAAATCTTTTAAGTTTAGCGAGTTCTTTTAATGTATCTTCATTTGGTATTATTGTACCATTAGTTACAATGGAAAATCGCTTTATTTTATTTTTTGTATTTATGTATCTCAATATTTTTACAAGGTCTTTATGTAAAAACGGTTCCCCGCCTATAACTGTAAAAATTTTTATCTCATTTACACCAATAAGAAGCTTATCTAAATCATTGCAAAATTCTTCATACGAAATATTATAAGGCATTGAAATATCTTTTCTCGTATTTATTAAACTTATCAAATTTGCACAGTTCTTACACCTTAAAGTGCAGTTTGTTGTTATTACAAATTCTGCCCAAGGAATATTTACTTTATGAAAAAATATAAATTGTATTTGTTCTTTTAGCAATTGCAATTTAAAATTTAATGTTTTTAATTTTTTTTGCAATTTTGTTTTTGGTTGAAAATCATAAAACTCAAAAATTCCGTATATTTTAAAACCGGCATTCTTTTTAAGATTTTTTTTATAAAACTCTTTGTTATATGTCCATATTAAACTCATTTTTAATCTCCTGTTATCTAATTTCTTCACATGCTTGTTTGTAGCTTTCGGGGATACCTATATCTATAAAATAATCATCTGCCTTGTAAAACTTCGGTTTTAAATTTTTTACCTCTTTTTCCAATATATCTTTTTCAAAAGAAAATTTCTCCGGTAAATCTTGCTTAAACAAAGCTTTATTTATATAATAAATCCCTGCATTTATAAATCCTGCCTCAATTGTATCTTTTTTTTCGCAAAAGTTTATTATTCTATCGTTTTCGGTTTCAACAAGTCCGTAGCGTGAAGCATTATCAATGTATTTTAATGCTATTCCCAATTTTTCGCCCTTCATACGTTTATAAAATTCGGCATAATCCATCCTTACAAAAGTGTCGCCGTTGATTATTACCGCATTGTCAATATTAAAAAGGTCAAAAGCCTGTCTGATTGCTCCGCCCGTTCCCAGTAAGTGTTCTTCTATTGAATATTTGACCGGTATTCCACAATAACTGTCTTTAAAATAATCCATAATTATTTCTTTTTTGTGTCCTACGCATAAAACAAATTCAGTCGTATTGAATTTGAGCATGTTTTTCATCAAATACTCTAAAAATGGCTTACCGTTAATATCTGCCATAGGCTTTGGCACATCATGCACCACTTGGCTTAGCCTTGTTCCGATACCGCCTGCAAGAATGATTGTTATCATACAGACATTACCTCATTATGAATATATTGTATTCTTTCATAAGAATTTAATGAATAAAGCTTTGGTTCGTAAAGAATTGTATTTGTGCCGTTGTTTTCAAACTTAAACGGAACATGGATAAAGTTTTTCAATGCGTCTTTTATTTTCGTATGGTATTCGGGTTTTGCAAAGAATAACATAAATCCGCCGCCTCCGGCACCTAATACTTTACCACCTGTTGCACCGTTTTTAAGCGCCGTTTCATAGATTTCGTCAATGTATGATGTTGATATATTGTCTGTTAAACTCCTTTTTAACATCCATGCTTCATGTAAAAGGTAACCAAAATCTTCAAGTCGTCCGCTTGTAAGTATGTTTACTGCTTCGGGTACCATTTCTTGCATTTGAGTTAATTGGCGGACATTGCTTTTTGCAGAATCTATCTGCTTTTTGCAAATTTCTGATGATGTTCTTGAAACTCCCGTAAAGAAAAGCAGTAAATGTTCATTAAAATGCTCTTTTCTTTTTGCGTTAAGTATTAAAGGCTCAACTTTAAAATCGCCGTTTTGGTTTATTAAAATATGGTTCAAACCGCCGTATACCGTTGCAATTTGATCTTGAATACCCACATTTTCTTTCAGTACATTTCTTTCCAAATTAATTGTTTCAAGAGCAAGATTTTCTTTGGAAATCATTTTGCCTTTAAGTGCTTTTATTGCCATAATAAGTGCCGCACAGAATGTTGAGCTGGAACCTAAACCTGAGCGAGCGGGTAAATCACATTGATTGCTTAACTCTATGCCGCGTCTTACATCATAATACTTTAATGCACCTCTTATTGCATTGTGCTGAATTTCATCAATTGTGTTAGGATATTCCAATATTCTCCAGGCAATTCTGTTTTTGTATTCAGGGTGAAACGGAGGTAAATACCTGCAACTTATGTAGTTGTAATGATTAATTGAAGTAGATAAAACTTCTCCGCCATGTTCTTCGTACCATGTGTGATAGTCTGTTCCTCCGCCAAAAAACGATATTCTGTACGGGCTTCTTGTTATTATCATTTATTACCTCCAAAAAAATAATCTTCAACAATTCCGCATATTATGTGTCCTGAAGCTATGTGCATTTCCTGTATATTGTTTGTAATACCGGAGGGTACATTTAAGGTTATATCGGCATATTTTATCATTTCACCGCCGGATTTGCCCGTAAATGCGATTGTTTTTATCCCTTTTTCTTTTGCAATTTTGTAAGCTTCTAATATATTTTTAGAATTTCCTGAGGTAGAAATTCCGACTAATACATCGCCTTTAACGCCTATACCCTTTAACGGTCTTGAAAAGACATTTTCATACCCGTAATCGTTTCCTATTGCAGTCAGGGCTGATGTATCCGTCGTTAAACTTATTGCAGGCATGGGGTTTCTGTCTATTTTATATCTGCCCATCAGCTCGGCAGCCAAATGTTGAGAATCAGCGGCAGATCCGCCGTTCCCGCAAAATATTACTTTATTTCCTCTCTTTAATGCTTCTATCCAAATATTTGCAATATCCAGTATTGTCTGCGACTTTTCTTCAAGAAGCTTGAAATTCTCTCTTATCTGCTCTATTTGTGATTTTATTTGTTCCATATCTTTACCTTTGTAAGAAATTTTCACCCTTATTAACTCTGTCTCTCCAGTAATTTAATAAATCCTGCATAGTTGTTTCAAACGGAATTTCAGGTTTCCAGCCCGAATGTTTTGTAAATTTATCGGTATTTGGAACTTGAAGATCCGCATCAATCGGTCTTAATCTTTCAGGATCAATTTCTACTTTGATTTTATCCTTCATCGGAGATAGAGAAATTAAATAATTTAACATATCACCGACTTTGCAGGTATATTGACCACCGATATTGTAGTATTCTCCGCCAATCGGATTTACGGTTAAAAGCATAAAGTATGCTCTTACAGCATCTCTTACATCTGCAAACGTCCTTAACGAATCAAGGTTTCCGACTTTTATAACCGGCGGAATAAGACCTTTTTCAATCATCGCTATTTGTTTTGCAAATGTGCTTTCCGCAAACACATCACCGCGTCTTGGACCTGTATGGGTAAACATTCTTGTTGTCATAACAGTCATTCCGTAAGCTTCTGCGTAGTATCTTCCGATTAAGTCGGTTCCGACTTTGGATATCGCATAAGGACTTGCAGGGTGGAAAGTGCATTCTTCATTTATTGTTCCGCCCATTTGTTCAAGCTTTTCCTTCTTGACTCTGCCGAATACTTCAGATGAAGCACATATATGGATTATCGCTTTCGGACAATGATTTTTTAAAGCTTCCAATAATCTTGCAGTGCCTTGTATATTTGTATCAAATGTATCTAAAGGCGCTGTAAAACTTGTTTTGGGATAACTTTGTGCGGCTAAATGAGATACATAATCAGGCATTACTTCTTTTACAACATTCTCTACAGCTATTGCATCATGTAAATCGGCATATACCAAATGAACACGCTTTTTATGATTGATGTCATCTATTAAATGTGAAATGTTGTCCAAAGGACTTCTCCAACGGCACATGCCGTATATTTCCCAATCTGTGTTTTTGATAATATAGTCCGCCAAGTGTGAGCCGACCATTCCCGTAATACCTGTGATTAAAATTTTCTTCACCATAACATTCTCCTTTGCGGCTTTTATAACCGATAAAAATTCTTTATTCAGTCTAACATAAATATTTCTGATATTGAAATTGAAATATACTTTTGGTAAATGTTTTGACATAAATCTTTACAATGTTTATTATTTATGTTAATATGTAAGTACAATTTATATAAGGGGTTATTATGAAAAAAATCTTATCTTTAATGGCAATTTTGTTCATCTTTTCTCAAACAGGTTTTGCTCAATTTACGGGCACAAGTGATGTTGACTTCACTTCTGTATCAAACTTAAAATCAGCAAAAGACGGTGATTATGTCGCGCTTACAGGCTCTATTCAGTCAAAAGTAGGTAATGAGAAATACTTGTTTAAAGATTCAACAGGTATGGTAACGGTCGAAATTGATGATAAAGATTGGAACGGCTTGAACGTAAATGCTGATGACAAAGTTATAATCGAAGGCGAAGTCGATAAAGATTTCGGCGCAATTAAAATAGATGTGGATTCTGTAAGATTAAGCAAATAAACAGATATTAGTTTACTGTTTGCTGTATTTTTGACGAGGTGTTCAAATGCCTAATCAGATTTGGCATGGATTTGAACAGCGTTGCTCAAGTTACAGGATGAAATCGAAGGAATTTAATATCCGAAGCACAAGCACTTAATACCGTAATTATCTTTTAATCATTATCATTTGACCGCCTGAACTTAATATGCATATAAATTCATTCGGATTTTCTTCAATAAATTCGGTAACGGCTTTATATGCACCTATTAGTGCTGGAGTGTGCCCATAGTCTTCTGCCAATATAAAACCGTTTTTTACGATTTTATATTTAACTTTATATAATGCTGCTTTTACTGCATCATACATATCTACGTCAATATTAGCTACAACTATTTTTTCAATTTCTTGCGGCAACTCATCCCGTATAATATTACTTTTTACCACATTTGCATTGTCATATTCCGATAAAAATTCTTTAACAGCCTCTTGCGAAGTTTCTGTATGTGAGTTTTTCCATAATGCATCCTGTGAATTTTGAGCTTCTTCGTAAGTAAAGCCTTCATAAGTATCAAGAAAATATGATTTTCTCTTTATGCCGCTTTTTTGCATATAATTTAATGCAGCTCTTGCCGATGCACCTTGATATGTGCCGATTTCTACAAAATCACCTTCCAAGTCTTTTGTCTGCTTGATTGCTTGAAATATATTTTCAAAGTCAACTGCACAGAAATGACCTTTTCTATCCGGTCTGTTCCATTCATCCAATAAAGCATAATAAGCGTGCTTGTCGGTATGGTAATATTTGCTGGCTGGCATGCCAAGAAGGATAACTTCGTATTTCAATCCCAAATCTGAGATTTTTTTGACGGCTTCAAATCCTAAAAAATCTTTATTAAAACCTACTAAGAAAACGTATTTGTCATCGTAATTTTTGATCTCATCAATTCCGATTGTTTTGCAGCCGTAATCATCTGCGGGTAAATCAGTTATGAACAGTATGTCTTTATCACAGTATTTATATTTAAGATTGTTGACGGTAACTTTTACCACATTTTTAGGAATTTTATTTAATATGTAATTATTAAGAGTTTGGATATTTTCTTGAGAGAAAAATCCATTAAGATTTTGCATTAATTCAAGATTTTTTGGCTTATTTCGATTTGCTATCAATTTATTTAAGCATTTAATTAAAGTTTTATCTTTAATATTATGCGAACTGAAGCAACCGGGGGGGGGTAACTGTCCTCCTTGTTGATTGTTCAGGTATTTACTTCTGAATTTTTTGCGCATTTTGCTGCTTGGCATAAATGCAGTTAAAAATCTAACAAATAAGTTATTCATAGTTCCCTCTTAAAAAAATATGTACCTAAGGTAATTTTATTACGAGCAAGAAGTAATGTCAAGTTAAGCATATTTGGTGATTTAGTCATTTAATCACATATAAAGTAACACTTTAAATGCTTATTTGTAACAGTAATAATCACTATTTTTATTATATGTAAATTCCCTTTTGTTCTAGTTAAAGCTACTTACAATTGATTTATTGTTATTTGAAAAATATTTTTACAAGAAAAATCATTACCAGATAATTTTTCAAAATTATCTGGTAAAATTTTAAGATACTTCGTCTGAATTTTGTTTTTGTAAAAATTTGTTAAGAACTAGCAAAAAAATTTATTTACGAGGATTAATACCCTAACGACTGTTCTATGGAGAATATTAATGATTATATATCCAATTGCAAGCCAAAAGAATTTGTATCACAAAAAATCTTCAATTGATGCAGGGTCTATTATATCTTTCAAAAGCGCACTTACTGATGATTATTACAGAGCATCTAGGAGCGGGGATATTCAGAAGCAGATTCGGGCTCTTGGAAATCCTCAATTTGATGTTAGTTCAATTGATGTTGAGACGGGAGATAATTTCTTGCATTCAGCTACAAAATCTGGTAATCGCCAAGTCGTAAATCGTGCCATTTTACTGTTTGCTAAAAAGACAAATAACAACCCCGATTTGGCAAATAGTATTTTGTATCAAAAAAATAATGATGATAAAATCCCGTATGATTGCACCTCAAATCCTGAAATTCTACAGCTTTTAAGCCGATATTACGGACAAAGTGTTGAGAGTCCTACGGTAAAAACTGTTCCGATAGAAACATATCAGGCTTATAATGAAGTTAAAAAACCAATAGAGTTACCGAGTTTAGATGAAATAGATGAGGTTAGTGAAGAAGATTTAATTGAATCTGAGCTTCAGGAAACCGAGTCAATTGCGCAACTACAAAAAACCAAAAAACTTAGTTCTGCTGAAATTGATATAAATGACGTTCCTAATTTGGATGATGTTGCAGGGTTAATCAAAGCGAAAAAAATACTGAATAATAAAATCGTAAAACCGTTGAGAGAAGGGGAAAAAGTTTCTGACAACGGTTTTCTGTTGTATGGACCAAGCGGAAGCGGAAAAACTTTTTTGTTAAGCAGTTTGGCAAAAACTCTAAATCGTCAAGTTATAACAGAACAAGAATTAGAGAAATTGATTGAAAATGCAATCGCAAAAGAATCTGATAAATCATCGGACCCGTCTAAAGAAAATAAGTCTGATGATAAAAAGTCCGATAAAAAGAAAACTGTTTCTGAAATTTTTGATAGCAGTATAATTAAGGTTGATGACGTTCTTTTATTGGAGTCAGTTATTGATTTTGCCAAAGAAAATTACAAAAAAACAGGTAAGCAGGCTATTATTTATATAGATGAAATCAAAGGGATTTTACCGGAAGTTTCTGCATCAAATTCAAATATGATAACTAAAGCCGAACAGTTAATAGAAAATTCTACATCAAAAGGTTTTGTATTGATTGCAACGACAAGAGAAAAAGACGCAATCAGCCCTGCATCAATCAGAGAAGGCAGGTTTGATAATCATATTGAATTAAAGTTCCCGAATCTTGATGAACGCAAAGAAATGTTTAAAAAATATATGGCTTCGTATGATGAAATTCCCCCTGCTGATTTAAAACCGATATTAAATAAAACTTCCGGTTTTGGGTATAGAAATTTGAGAACAATTATTAATCAGATAAACGAAATTGATAATCCAAAATCAAGTGATATTGAAAAAATAATAAAAAATTACGCGAAAGAAAATGATTTTGGTGAAATTAAGGAAGAAGGAACTACCGCAAATTACGATACAATTTTCAAAAGAGAGCCTGTAACAATGACATTTGATGATGTTATCGGCATGGAAAATGTTAAAAACAAATTCAGAAAAAAACTTATTAATAATCTAAAACCTGAAGCAATGGCAAATTTAAAGCGTGAAAATCTTCCGCCGGTACAATCGGGATTTTTAATATACGGACCTCCGGGAACAGGTAAAACTTTTATCGCAAATGCTGTTGCGGGTGAATCTAAATTACCTATGTACAAAATTGATACATCACTTATTAAAGATTCATTATACGGAGAATCTGAAAAGAAAATCAGACGATTGTTTAAACAGTTAGAAACAAAGTTTGAAGAAACAGGTGAGTACAGTATTTTACTTATTGATGAAGCAAACAGTTTACTTGCCAACAGAAAAAAGGAACTTTCTTCAAGTAATTTAGGCTCAAATGATACAAGTCTGGTGGATTTATTTCTTCAATATTTGAATAAAGCTCCGGAAAGAGGAATTATTCCCATTGCCATAACTAACTTCAAAGATGAAATTGATGATGCAATATTAGACCGATTGCACACTCAAATTAATATTCCACTTCCGGATGAAGAATTACGATTGTCGATGGTTAACGGAATATTTGATAAACATAAAAAATATACAAAAAATCTCTCAGCTGAAGATAGAAAAGAAATTACAACGAGATTATCAGGTTTTACATCGAGAAATATAAGTGCTATCCTTTATGGTATATTGCATGAAAATGTGGTTGATAATACTCCGGTTACGGTAGATGCAGTTAAAAAATATATTTCAAATTTCTCTGTGGAACACGGGCTACCTGAAATTAATGATAATAATAAAACTTCAGGTTACGATACAAAATGGAAACGGGAGTCTATAAAATATCCGACAAGTTTTGATGATGTTGTAGGAATGGACAATGTAGTTAAATTATTCAGAGAAACACTTATCGACAGGCTAAAACCTGAAGCATTGAACAGATTTAGCAAAGCAGGAATTAAAGACCCGATTCAGTCTAACTTCTTATTGTACGGACCTCCGGGAACAGGTAAAACATTTGTTGCGGAAGCTCTTGCCGGAGAATTAAAAGTTCCTCTTTATAAGCTGACTTCTGCTGATATTAGAGCCGGTTTGTACGGAGAATCCGAAAAGAATATTAAATCTGTTTTTGACCAGTTGGAAAATAAGTTCAGAGAAACGGGTGAATACAGTATTTTATTTGTGGATGAAGCTAATGACTTGTTTGGCAGTGCCCAAAATGGTGGTCGTTCTGATACCAGTTTAATTAACTTATTCTTGCAAAGAACAAATAATTCGGCGCAGAGAGGAATTATAACAATTGCCGCTACAAATTACAAAGACCAAATTGAAGGAGCAATGCTAAGCCGTTTGGGCAAACATATTTACATCGCGCTTCCTGATGAAAAACTGATACATTCATTGGTTGATACAGAATTTAAAAAACATGAAATAACTTCTAATATTTCTGAAAAAGATATTAATGATTTAACTGCACGATTTAAAGGTTTCTCGACGAGAGAAATTACCCACAGATTAAGAGATACGATAAGGGGGCATTTAACCTATTCCGAAGAACCTCTTACGATTGATGATTTTAAACGAGGGCTTTCAAAACCAAATGTTGAAACAGACATTTATCAAACTTCCGATAATTCTGAAACTATTGATAATGTTGTGAATGATATTTTGTTTGAAGTTTTAAATAATGCTCAAATCATGGAGCAATTTAAGCAGGTAGGTAACCTTTCCGGAGAGAATGCCCAAAGTGCTCTTAAATCTGCAATTAAAACTTCTGTATTGCAAAGTATTCATCAGTTGACGGATAAAAACTTAAAAACACTTATTGATAATTTTAAGATTGAAAATTCAAGAATTGGAGATGAACAATAATAATGAAAATAGCATCTGTAAAATTTATTCAACCATATAGTATGAACGATCTAAATACCAAAAAAGATAGCAAGGTTAGTAATTCAGGTGTTTATGATTATAATAATTTTAATACATTAACAGGTATTTCTTTTGGTAACTTAGTTTCAAATTCTGATTTAATCAGACAAGGTTATAAAGTTGCAAAAGTATGTGATAACAAAATATCCAATAATGAAGATTGTATAATTATTTCATCTGCCGATAAATTTTTAGCTTTAGTAAATAGTCCGAGCGTTTGGAATAAAAAAATTGTTTTATCCGAGAATATTGATTTACAAGGTGCTGAAATCAGACCAATCGGAAATGCTTCAAAACCGTTCAAGGGGGAATTTGACGGAAATGGTTGTAAAATTTCCAATTTTACAATTAATTCTCCGGAAGGTCGTAATGTCGGACTTTTTTCAAAATGTGAAAATGCAAAAATATCAAATATAGAAATTTCGGATGCAGTTATAAAAGGTCGTCAGCAAGTTGCAGGGATTTCAGGATATGCAAAGAATTCAATCTTTGAAAATTGTAAATTTAGCGGTTACTTAGAGGGTGAAAAGAAAGTTGGCGGACTTATAGCATTAGGTAAACAAAATGAAATATCAGGATGTTCAACAAGCGGGACAATAAAAGTTCAGGCTAATTCGACAGAATCTGATATATTTGGAAACAGACCTTATCAATTTGTATCAACCGAAATTGCCGGCGGTCTTGTTTCAGCTGATAGCGAAAGTGAAATCAGTAACAGTTATTCTAACAGTACAATTATTGCAGATAGCCAATCAGGAGGATTAATCGGATATTCTGAACGCAGTAATATTTCTAACTGTAATTACAACGGGGTTCTTTCAGGAAAGCAAAAAGTCGGCGGTTTAATCGGATGGGGGTTAAATTCTAAGATTGTAAGTTCATACGCATTAAGCAGTAAAAATAATTTAATCGGAGATGACACAAATTGTTCAATTTCTTTCTCGTTTTGTGATTTGGATGATATTATCAGCGGAGCAAGAGTTTGGAATCCTGAGGTTTGGAATATTGATAACACAAGGCTACCAAGATTACGTTTTCAGGCAGAAGAAATGTCTCCCGAAAAATTATTCTTAGAAGATGTTAATACGGATATTCAAACAAGAAATATAAATGCAAAGGTTAAGGATGTGCTTGAGGAAATTCCTTTAAATATTCTTCCTCCGAAACATTATCCGCAAAATGACGAATGGCTAAAATCTATCAGGGAATGTAAAGACGAATATACATTATTTGAAAATTTCCGAGAATTTGTAAGAGACAGAAGGTATATATTACCGACAGATGATGTTAAAGAGGAATATAAAGAGGTTCTGTTGGAATTTGTAAAAAATCCGCACATGAATTTAAACGGACGCTTTGACCGTGGCTATTGTAT
The DNA here is from genome assembly GCA_947624935.1 of Candidatus Gastranaerophilales bacterium. GTDB lineage: Bacteria > Cyanobacteriota > Vampirovibrionia > Gastranaerophilales > Gastranaerophilaceae > SIG32. Next base: position 13,563 of record CANQML010000014.1, on the reverse strand, counting down.
AACTTGTACTCCGTTATTTATAATTACAACGATAAACGAACCGTATATATTGCAAGAAGCTCTAAAAAGAGAGGATATTGATCCGACAGTGGGTTCCGGGTGTAGATATGACAAAACAATTTTGAAAAGAGCGGTTGATAATCACATTGATGCTTGTTTTTATGTGATGCTTAATTCTCCCAAAATGAGGGATGAAATTGAAAAGCATTTAGATTCATTAAAATCTCAAGATTTATCTCCGTTGGCAAAACTGTTGTTGGAATGTTATCCTAAGCTTCCTAAATTTAACCCTGAAAGAGGCAGTATTACTTTTAGTAAACACTTTGATGCTCCTGTTGAACTTTTGGCAGAGCTTAAAAAAATGTCAAGATTGCAAGATGTTCAAAAAAATATTTTTATCAACCCGAATTATAGAGATTCAAGAGGAAATAATATTGCAAATGTTCTAACGAAGTTGGATGACGAAAAAGAAGCTTTGGGTATTTTATTAACTGCGGAAAAACTCGGTACAGATCTTAATAACTGGAACAAAAATGCAGAATCTCCAATTGGAAATGCGCTTTACAGAAAGATGCCGCATTTGGTTGCGAGATTACTTCCAAAAACAAATTCTCCTTTTGTTAGGGTGAATGATGGAATTGATTCAATGTTGCTTTTTAGTAACTTGGCGGACGATAATTTATCTGTAAATTATATGGATATAGCAAGAAATTTCGGACTTCCCGTTGATACAAGCGATGATTTAGGGATGACTCCGTTGATGTATGCAATTGAAAACGGAAATTTGAAATCAATAAAATATTTACTTTCGAAAGGTGCCGACCCTAATTTTGCAGATAATTCAGGTCAAACTGCACTGCATCATGCTTGCATAAACAATGATATCGATACGATAAACTTGTTATTGGACAGTTACGCATATCCGCTTGTTAGAGATTCTATAGGTAATACTCCGGAAGCATATCTTGATGATGAAACAAGAGAAAAATTATCCGCAAAATTCCGCGAAAAAACGGATATGTATGAAATTAGCGGTTTAGGCGGCGGTTACGACGGTGTAACCCACAGACGAAATTATGACGATTTTGAAAATGTTTATGGGGTACAAAATTTAGAACATTCCGTTGCGTATAACGAAAATCAGGATAAAGAAGTTATGAATTTCTATAAGAATATTTTTAGAAAACCCGAACTCGTTCATAGCACAACTGAATTTGGTGATAATGCGTTAACTTCGCTTGCAAAATCGAAAAGTCCTTATTCTACTGCTTGTTTAAATGCGGTATTAGAGAAGGGCGGAAATATTAATCTTGCGAACGGAAATAAAGAAACTCCGTTAATTTGCGCATTAAATGAATTTATTTGTACAGAAAATCTTGAGGATAAAATTAATTTGCTCAGGAAAATTAAATTAATATTGGAATCAAATCCTGATGTGGATTTGGTTGATGAAAATAAACAAAGCGCACTTCATAAAATTTGTGAAAGCGGTAATTTAATTCTATTTAATGAGATATTAAAGCATAATCCAAAAATTAATCAGGTGGATATTACGGGTAAAACCGCTTTTGAATATATTCCGCCCGAGGCAAATGCGTCAATGTATTATATAGCAAAAGAGTATTTGAAAAACAGTAAAATTATAAAGGAGGATAAATGATAACACCGATTTCTTTGATTCGTTTTAAATCATCAAATCAAAAGTTAAATGAGAAAAACGGAAATAATGTTTCACAGATTTTTTACAATTCACCTAATAATATGCAATTGTCAGGTGCTAACAGTCCTATAAAGTCATATATTTCGTTTGGATATTGTGAAAGAAATGGCGGGCATTACCAGAAAATGTACCAAATTGATGAAAATTTTTCAACAAAAATTCAAGAAAAAATTCAAAATTTAGAAAAGCTAAAAGATAAGGTAAATGCAAGATATTCTTTGGAGGATGAAAGCAATATGGAGGCTGCAAAGATTATGATGCAATATTCCAATATGCAGACAGTATTTGCTGAAATGCCCCCGGCTTACACGATTGTAACCGCATCAAAGTTGAAAGAAGCAATGGAAAAAACTCAAACATTCACAAATCCGATAGATAATTTGATTACAATAAACAATATTACAAAAATAAAAGGGGTTAACAAAGAGTTGCCGACTACAAGAACAGGAAAAGCGACAAGAGCTGCTCAGTTATATTCAACTCTTATTTTGTTAGAGCAAATAAAAGCAAATAAAAACAAACCTGAATATTTGACAAATCAAAGTGAAATCAACGCACTTACAGCGATGGTGGAAAAAACGATAAAAGGAATATACGGTGATGACATTTTTGCAAGAGTAGACAAATTAGGCAAAATGGGACGAAAAGTTTCATTGGAAAATCAAAAGATGGCGCTTAATTTCTTAATAGAAATTGATTGTGTATCAAAAGAATTAGAATTACCGCCTGAATTTGAAAAAAGGTTAGCCCAATTGGCTCAAAGACAGAGTGAAGTTGAAGGTAGAACCGGTAGTCCTTTAAAATCTCAAAAAACACCGCTAATGGCAATAAAGGTTTTCTATCCTGACCACGAACACACTATGGATCACCTGACAGGTACACCTCATTCACATGAACATGAGGAGTCATATCAGACACTTTTAGATCAGGCTAAGTCAAAAAAGCCTAAGGAACAACCAAAAGTTCAAGTAGAAGAAATACATATACATAAAGGAGAATAAATATGCAAGTAACATTACAAACACGCAAAATTACCAATCATTCAATGTTAAAACCGGTAACTGACAAAAAACAAAAGGTACAACCTTCCTACAACAATTCTATGGAATTATCTAATTTTAATTCATTAGGAAAAAGTTTAGTATCCTTTGCGGGTACGGGAGATTCATTGAATTTGAGTGAAAAATCAATCGACCAATTAAAAGAACTCAAAAAAATATATGAATCAAATCAAAATAAATTTGAAAAAAATAAAAGTGAGGCACAACATAATTTAGATGAGTATGACAACTGGAATGATTCAGCGGAACAAACTGCGTATAAAAAGGCCGCAGACGATGAGATAAAGGCTAAAGGTTTGAGTACATTTTGGAATCCGTTTCAATGTAAAAGAATAAGAGAAAAACACTATGGTGTTTACAAGGAAAAGAAAGATTACATAGATTATTTATATAGAAAACGTGAAGTGTATAAGCAAATTGTAAGTTCATCTTCAGCAAGTGAATCTCAGGGAAAAAATTTAATTGAGCAAATCGATTTAATAATAAAACAAAAGATTCGTCAAGAAGGTATTGACGGAGTACAACAAACAATTAACGCAATGTTCAATAAAGTTGGCGGATTAAATAGCAGAATTGCAGGTTATGATTATGAAAAAGATGAAATCACAAAAATGTTTGTAGAACCTCTTGCAAAATCTATTGATGATCCATCTGTGAAAGTTCCTGCGGCTGTGCTGTTATATGGCGCAACCGGAACAGGAAAAACAACCTTCCTTAACGGTATCGGGGCTCAATCTAAAGATTTTGCCGAAATTAGGGATTTATCTTTAGATACTGTGGCAGAAGATTTTATAAATGAAATAAGAAGACAAGTAAATGATGCAAGAGTAAGATATTTAGAACAAGATGCGAACGGTAATCAAAAGAAAACCAGAACAATTTTATTGATAAATGAAGCTGAACGTTTCTTGTCAATGACTCCGAAAGAAGCTACTATATTATATGGTGAAGATGTATTCGATGACATGGATATTGAATATATGGAAAATTACGGACATAATGCGAATTATATTAATAAGTTTAAAACTTTGTTAGATACTTGCAGTGAGCCTCCTTGTGATATGGAGGATAAAACCAGAGCTGCTCTAACAATATTTATTACTTCAAATTATCCTCATTTAATCCATCCGGATTTGTTGTCAAGAGATGGTAAAATGCCGTTTATTGCAATCAATCCTGCAAGAGGTAAAAATATTGAAGCTGTTATTAAACATTATTTTGTTAAAGCAGAGGAATTAGTAGAAAAAATTAAAATTTTGGATGACATAAATGATATTGACAATTTGGCTGGAATATCAAGCAAGGCAAAAGAAAATATTAAAAAGATGAAAAGAGAAGGTCGTCTTGACAAGTTAGTTATTGATTCTGAAAATATACCGTATGACAAATTCTCGGAAGAATTCAAACCAACTATGAAAAAAGGTGCATTTAGTAACGATTGTTACAGAAAAATTGCAGAAAAAGCTTGTAATATGTTTTTAGAAGACCCCAGCCATACTTTTGAATATTACTTCATAACAAATCTGTTAAAAGAAGATGCTCAGAAAACACTTCCAAATGGGGTAGTCATTCCTTCAGGACGTGATATTAACCCGCAACGTTATAAGAAATTTATTTCAATTTATAATATGCTTGCACCGGCAGATACCAATGAAAAATCAATGCTTGAACATTTGGAAAAACTCGGTGTAATTGATGAAAAAGCGAAAAAAAGATTAGCATATATTCGTATTAAAGAAGCTTCCGAACTGCAAAATCTTGAAGAAAAAGAACAAAACGGAACAATTACTGAAGATGAACAATCAAGATTACAAGAGTTGCGCGGTGAAGTTGTGCAGCCGGATACCGATGCTGAAGATGATTAGGTGATATTATGAAAATTGACAAAATATATTTAATAAATAGCGTGCATTCGCCGAATAAAACAAAACAGGTTTCAAAGCCTTCTTTTGAAGGGGATTTTGAATCCCCGGTAAATAATCTTATTGAACAGAGAAAAAATGCTATGTCTGTTCAATCACAGGCAGAAGATGCAATAAGATATGTTGATAAATTTAGTCCCGACACATACAAACGCCAAATTGAAGCCAAGAGGCAAAGAGAAATAGAAGAAAAAGGCCTTAACCGCAGTTACAAAAAAATTTTTTCAAAGGAATACGATAATGTAGTTGCAAAGTGGGATAAAATTTTTAATGAAGAAATTGGTAAAGTCAGATATATACAAACTAACAGAAATTTCTATTTGGATGTTATTCAACAATCAAAGGCACTAATTGCAAAATTAGATGTAGAGATTAAAAAATTGACAGGTTCAACAATTGATGCGATTTTGGAACCACTTCAAGTCAAACCTGAGAAACCGACAACTACTTCTGTTACGGGCAGCGCAACTTCAAGATTTGTTTCGCCTCCTGTGCCATACATTCCAAATGTTAACGGTAAGTCGGCTAATCAAAAAACACAGTCAAAAATTACTCCTACACTGGAAAATCTTAAGGAGTTAAGAAAAAAGTGGGTTAACTTGCCTAACGGTGATCCTAAAAAACAAGAATTAGGTTGTGAAATATATAAAATAGAAGAGAGATTGAAAAGAGATAATGTATCGTTTGTACCGAAACCACCTGAGACTTTTGCAAGTGAAGCAGAAAAAATAGAATATATTCAGAGTGCATTACAAAGAGTAACAATGAATGAAGCTTCTGCGATGGATGCATTAGGAGTGTTCGAAAAATATGGAAGCAGATACACTTGCGGTCCGTATCATTCCAAAAATATAGATACGGGTATGGACGATTTAGCAGTGGCAATATACAGAATATCAGACAAATTTGAAGGAGAGATTGCGGACAAAGCCATTAGTAAATATTTAGACTTGTTTAATAAATTTGCGAGGTCAGACGGAGAATATACGGATACGAGACATTTGAGGTTGTTGATTGAACGCCATCATTCAAAGATGTCAGAAGAAACTGTAATGAAGCTGATAGATACATTGAAGAAATTCTCATTTGAGAGGGAGCAGGCTTGGACTGTACGCAGATATATATTAGATAACGAGTTTACAAAAAGATCTCCGGAAGAACTTTCAAGGATAGAAAAAAACATAAAAGAACTTGAAGAGATTGTCAAAGATATGCCAATGAAGGATAAATCTAAAATGTAATGGTTAAATTTTAAGGAGTGTGCGATAATAATAGCAAATTTTTAGATTTACCTGTTTTATAATAATTAAATAGGAGTATTTATGGTAGAAATGTTGAATAATATTACAAATAATAAATTTAATAACAATAACGGAATGGTTGTAGACTTTTCAAGACCTCAAGCTTTTTCGACAATCCAAAAATCCGAGTCGGATTCTGTAGAAATAAAAAGTAAACAAACAGGATTAACTCAGGATAAGAAGAAAAAAATATATACGTATTCAGCTATTGGCGGAGGTATTATTTTAGCGATTTTGGCATTTTTGAAAAGAAAATCAATAAGCCATTTTGTTAAAAGAATGTTTGGTATGAAAAATCCACGACCACCAAGAGGGGATTCTCCGGACAACATTCCACCAATAACCAATCCTTCAAATCCTCCAAGCGGGTCGGGTTTAGTTCATACTCCGAGACCTAGCGATACTCCTACTCTGGAAAATCTTAAGGAGTTAAGAAAAAAGTGGATTAACTTGCCTAACGGTGATCCTAAAAAACAAGAATTAGGTTGTGAAATATATAAAATAGAAGAGAGATTGAAAAGAGATAATGTATCGTTTGTACCGAAACCACCTGAGACTTTTGCAAGTGAAGCAGAAAAAATAGAATATATTCAGAGTGCATTACAAAGAGTAACAATGAATGAAGCTTCTGCGATGGATGCATTAGGAGTGTTCGAAAAATATGGAAGCAGATACACTTGCGGTCCGTATCATTCCAAAAATATAGATACGGGTATGGACGATTTAGCAGTGGCAATATACAGAATATCAGACAAATTTGAAGGAGAGATTACGGACAAAGCCATTAGTAAATATTTAGACTTGTTTAATAAATTTGCGAGGTCAGACGGAGAATATACGGACACAAGACATCTGAGGTTGTTGATTGAACGCCATCATTCAAAGATGTCAGAAGAGACTGTAATGAAGTTGATAGATACATTGAAGAAATTTTCATTTGAGAGGGAGCAGGCTTGGACTGTACGCAGATATATATTAGATGATGAGTTTACAAAAAGATCTCCGGAAGAACTTTCAAGAATAGAAAAAAACATAAAAGAACTTGAAGAAATTGTCAAAGATATGCCAATGAAGGATAAAAGCAAATAAGTGATTATATGAAAATACTTCCTTATTATTCAAGTAAAAGTCAATTTAAGCCGGATAATAGTTATCAAAAACTAAATGATGTAAGTTTTTTTAACGTTCAACAAAATATGTCGAGCAATAAATCGTTAATCTATGATGTTGTTCAGTTTGGAGCATCAATAAAAAGTAATCCATTGGATAATCATATTGGAGGTTATAAAAAGGAAAAAGAGGTCATTAGTGATTTGTTGATTACTCCGTTGAATAAAAAACGGGTTCTTCCGCCATCTTTACTACTTGCTTTTCCTGATGATTATATGAGAGAACAGGTAATTTGCGGGATTACACAAAATGCAGATGCTAACTTTGTTTCACTATCGGCTAAGAATGAATTATTGGGTGAACAAATAAAGAAAAGTTTGAATGATGCAAAAAGAGATTTTCAAAATACCAAAAAGCAAACAGTAATTGTTGTGAATGATGCTCAAAATGTTATCGGTATGTCTCCTGCTTATGCAAAAGAATTATCACTGATTCCTATGACAGATAAAGATATTAAATATTTGAAATCTCACGGCTCAAATATCAAAAAGGTCAACTTTTTTAAATCGTTGCTTGATATGCCGTATCAAAATTATGCAACAATCGTTTTTGTAACGACAGAACCTCAATATATCCATCCTGATTTAATGACGAGAGATGGGAAAATGAAAAAAGTAATTTTTTCGACTCCTCAGGGTAGGAATTTAAAAGAGATTATAAAGTTTGAGATTTCAAAAGCGAATGATATGTTGGACGCCTTAAAGTCCGGTGAAGTTAAATATCCTGACGATTTAGCAAAAAGATTGGTAAGGCTAAGGGATAAAGGTAAGTTGCAGAAAATGAGAATTGATGAAGAAAATATTCCGTATCAAAAACTTATGAGATATTGTGCTCCTGCCAAAAACAAGGGTGCATATAGTTTATCAAATTACAATAATATTGTGGTGAATGCTCTGAAAGATTACATAAAACTTCCTCAAACACCGTATTCTATGCATTTTATTTTTAATTTGGTGTCAGAACCCAGAGCTGTAAAATCTGAAAGCTATTTACAATTTGAGTCAATGAAAAAGTTATTCTAATAATACTATTTCGTAGGCGAGAATGTGGAATTCGAGCCGTACGAATAAGAAGGCTAACCCTTGTTATTCCGACAACGAATAAAAAGGATCGAATCACTCCTCTCCGAATAAAACGTGCTTACAAAAGTCAACAAGTGTTAAGTGGTTGGGATTGTCTTGCTTGCTCGCGTTTAACGGGACTAAGGTTGACGTCTGCAATGACTGCGTCATTTTGCTGTCAAGCCTCGCCCTCAGCTCGCTCGCGCGTCTTGGATTTGCTCCACGCTCACAGAGCTTCGCATATGTGGCTTTGCCACATTTATGCTCAATCTGTTCGCTATCCGGACTCGTTTCACTCCGTCCGTCCGCAAATCCGCTCGAACTCACAGTTGTTATAAAGTAACACTCTAGATGATTATTTGTAACAGTAAAAACGAGTATTTGAAAAATTAAGATTCTACTTTATTTTCTGTCTCGTCAGCTTTTGATTTGTCAGAAGATGTGTTATTTTGATTAACGTGATTACCAAAAGGTGGTATTATTTGAGACATTAATCCTTGAGCTTGCGCCTCACCTATTTTCTTATGAGTATAACTTACTCTATCAATTAAAATATTATCTTGAATGTTTCTAAAAACTGAAGGCTTTTCATTTATATTTAATGTTACATTATCTAATATTTTATATTCATCCTTAATAATACTAATTTTAGCATTATTTGATACTCCATTTTCAGTTCTTTGACCAGGTATATTTTGAATTTTTGCCTCATATTGATAGCACACTTGTTCATCTGCATTTGTTAGATAATTAATACTACAGCTAAACCATAATTCGACTTGTCTATTCTTTTCAAGCTCTTCCCAAAGTTTATTCCGCTGTTCGGTACTATGAGCTCTAAGAATTATTTCTTCGTTACTACGCAATAGTTTAATAAAATTTGAATAATTATCATCAATTGTTGCATTAGACTCTGTTGTTATCCTAGAATTTATGTCAATCTTTACCGAATGTATTTGATGTTGGGCTTCATTTTTAATGCAAAAAATTCTATGAGTAAGAGAATATAACTTATTATCGTCGTCATAAAAATCAAAACCGTCTTTTTCAGAAGAAACAACTAAAATTCGTTCTCGCATATTGTAAGTAATCATTTCATCAATAATCTTAGAAAAACTGCAAAATCTAAGAACGGGTTTTATTATAACTAAATTGTTCTTTTTATTTTGATATATTTTATCTTTCTCGTATCTTTCAGATGTCCATTTATTTGTATAATAAACTGCAGCTATTGTCGCAATTGTTGTTAAAAGCCCCGCACCTAATGTGGCACCAAATATCCACCAATCAGTTGCTATTTTCATCACTTGACTTGTCATTTAATTACTCCATTATTTTTTCTTATTTTCTATTTGTTTTGCTTTTTTTTGTGTTGGCAAAAAATTACTATCAGAAACGACTTTTTGTCCGGTTTCAAGCTCAAGTTTATCTTTTGCATCTTTTGCTATTTTACCACCACGTTTTGCAGATTTTTTATTTTCTTCCATCCCCATAGCGTTCTCGCTTTCTGCAATTTGACGGGTTGAAAGTTCTGCTAAGGCTGTAAAAATCAATTCTGCTTCAGACATGTGATCACGCAAGTTTTGGGATTTCAAACCCTTTAAGTCCTTGTGTTCTTTGACACTTAAACCGCTCCATTCTTGATGAATTATATTTGTAAGAATTGCAAATTCTTCACTCTTGGTTATTTCATGATCTTTCCAATAATCAGTCAACTTATTTCTGGTTTCCTGCCCCATCATTCGCTGTTGAATCCATTTTTCGGAACGACCAAGTTTTTGGTAAGTTTCTCTTGCTCTATCAATTGCAGTAGAAGGGTCAGACATTTCCTTCATTCTTTCATATCCGACATGTGCAAGCCACAACTTAACCGGCTCAGCCTTTGGACTTGGCACAGATTGAACAAGCCTTAAACAGCCTTCAACATCAAGAGCATCAGTTTTATAAAATTTGCCATCAGCAGCTTTCATTTTCAGTTGGTTACAATTTGTAACCAACTGACTACCTTCCTTTTTTAGCCTGTTTTTTAGAACTTTCCAATAGTTGGCAGGCTTTTCGCTATCGGTTAAAATTGCAATCAAATCAACTACAGAAAAATACCACTTTTCATTTTCTTCATCATAAACTGAACGAATATTATTTTGCTCAAAAATCTTTATTTCATTTTTCATAACTTTAATCTCGTTTGCTTATTATAGCATAAAAAGAGAAAGTAGTATTGGTGAAACTAGTTTCATTTCACCCATCATCCTCACCACTCATAATAAAACGAGCCGACAAAAGTCAACCCGTTTTATTCGGAGAGGGTGGGATTCGAACCCACGGAAAGTGTTACCTTTCACAGACTTTCGAGATCCGCACCTTAAACCACTCGGACACCTCTCCATAGCGCTTATTTTAACTTCAGAGGGGATGGGATTCGAACCCACGGTGGAGCATAACCCCACACAACCTTTCCAAGATTGCACCTTAAACCTCTCGGACACCCCTCTTTTTTATTCATCTTAACACAAAAATTTTTTTTGTTGACATTATCATAAAATTTTGTTACTAAATAAGTATGAAAAAGATTTTAATTATTTTTGCATTACTGGTTTTGCCTGCTTATTCATATAATTTTGACAGTCAGAATATGAAGTTTATTTTGTCGGCAAAAGCCGATTCAAAATATGAAAAACTTATGGAAAAGGCGCGCAGTGCACAGAAAACAGATAAAAAGATTAAATATTATAATAAGGTTTTGCAAGAAAATCCGACATATTTGCCGGCGGTTTACGAATTAACTTTTGCTTATATAGAAAAGGGCAGTGCAAAAGATGTTTTGAATAGTGCGCAAAAGCTTCGTATGTTAAATACGGATAAAACGCTTCCCGATGATATGATAACGGATATAATTGCAAGAAGCGAGCTTAGATTAAATCGTTATTCCGATGCGGTTCAAGAGTTTGAGAAAATAACATCGCCGCATCTTGTAAAACGCAATTATACAATACTTGCGGCTACTTATTTAAAGCTTGATAATTTTCAAAAGACCATAGATAACGCATCTAAAGTCACAGCAGACGATTACAATTATTATGAGGCGCAGGAGCTTTTGTATAGTGCAAATTACAGACTTAAGAATTTTCCTGCGGCTTTGAAATATGCGAAAAACTTGATTAATCTCGACCCGACAAAATCGGTCAATTATTTAAGGGCGGCTTATGCCTGCGATAAAAACGATACTCAAAAATTGGATTTTTTAAAACGCGGCAAAAAGGTGCTTTTGAATGACCCAAACGAACAGCTTTATACGGTAGATGAAATGATAGCGGAGCTTGAACAGATAAAAATCGACAAGGCTTATGAAAAACTAACCGATTTTGTCGTAAAACCCGACTGGAAAACCGTTTATATCAACAATTCGCCTAATTTGAATTTTTATATAGCAAACTGGTCAAAGCGTCAGGACGAGTTTTACGCTACGGCAAACAATTGTATTGCAAAATATACGGGTACAAACCTTGTAAAATGTTTTGAGGCGCTGAATGCTTCGCAGGAAAAGCAGACGCAGGAATTAAAAGAGCGATTAAAGGAAATCAAAGATAAACAGATGATGTACGAGCAGCAATTAAAAATGGAGAGGATTTTAAGGGAGCAGATGTATTACTACTATGCGCCTTATAACTACTATCATTACTATATGCCGTACAGATTTATTCCATATTGGTAAATTATGAAAAAAACAGTTCAACAGGCAAAAAACGGATTAAAAGGTGAAATCACAATCCCGTCAGATAAGTCAATTTCGCACAGGGCGGCAATTTTTGCAACGCTTGCGCGGGGAAAATCTGTCATAAAAAACTTTTCAAACGGTCAAGATCCTAAATCCTCGCTTGAAATCTGCAAAGTGCTTGGTGCGGAAGTTGAATTTCAACAGAACCGATTGATTATAAAATCCGATGGAGTTTTGAAAGCGCCCAAAAAAGTTTTGTATTGCGGAAATTCGGGTACGACAATGCGGTTAATGGCGGGTGTGCTTGCGGGACAGAATTTTAATTCCGTTTTAACGGGCGACGAAAGCCTTTCAAACCGCCCGATGGGTCGGATCATTGAACCTTTAAGCCTTATGGGAGCTGAGATTAAATCGAATAATAACAAGGCGCCGCTTGAAATTTACAAAAGTGAATTGAGGGGGATTGAATACAAATCACCGATAGCGTCGGCTCAGGTTAAGTCGGCGATACTTTTGGCGGGGCTTTTTGCAGACGGGAAAACGAGTTTTACGGAAGAATTTTTGTCAAGAAACCACACAGAGCTGATGTTAAAGTACATGGGCGCCAAGATTGAAACCTACGGGCTTACAACGACCGTACAAAAATCAATCCTTAACCCTTCGGAATTTGAGATAGCGGGCGACATTTCAAGCGCGGCATATTTTATTGCGGCGGGCTTGATTGTACCAAACAGCGATTTAATACTTAAAAATGTCGGGTTAAACCCGACAAGAACGGGAATTTTGGAAGTTTTACGCCAAATGGGCGCTGATATTGAAGTTTTGGATGAAAGGGTAGTTTCAAACGAAGTTGTGGGGGATTTAAGGGTTAAATCGAGCAATTTGAAAGGGTGCGAGATTAAAGGCGAAATTATTCCGAAATTAATTGATGAAATCCCTATTATAGCGGTTTTGGCAACGCAGGCTGAAGGTCAGACGGTGATTAAAGATGCGGGGGATTTAAGAAATAAAGAAAGCGACAGGATAAAAACGACCGTTTCACAGTTGAAAAAACTCGGGGCGGATATAGAAGAAACCAAAGACGGCATGATAATCCGACAAAGCAAACTTCAAGGCGGGGTAGAGGTTGAAACATTTAGCGACCACAGACTTGCGATGAGTCTGTATGTTGCGGGGCTTTTGTGCGGTTGTACGATAGATGGTTTTGAGTGGGCGGGGATATCGTTTCCGGAGTTTGACGGGATGTTTAGCAGGCTAAATCCTTAAAATCAGCGTTAAGAGTGTCAACGATATCAAAGAGAATTTTCACGCTTGGGTAAGTTGCGCCGCGTTCGATTTTAGATAAATGTTCTCGTGTAATGCCGAGTTTTACGGACAGTTTAAGCTGCGAAAATCCTTTGGATTTGCGAAGCTTTTTAATGTTTTGCCCTAAAATTTTCAATTTATCCTTATGATTTGACATTATTAACATTTTCCCATATAATTTAATCAAAAATGGAGCATGTCATAACCCATTTTTATTAAGTAATAAATATGTGTAGGTTGGCATTAGCCAACAGTAAAATAAAAAAGAAAGGACAATAATATGACAAAAGAATTAGTAAAAGAAAAAG
>CANQML010000013.1 GCA_947624935.1 Candidatus Gastranaerophilales bacterium | reverse complement strand
TTGCAAGACAAAAAGCTTTCACAGTTTGTCGTTGAGCACTTAAATGACGGTATGGATATGAATACCGCGGCATTTTTGGCAAAAACTCAAAAGAAAATCAACGCAGAAAATACCCCAAAAGAAAATAAACCTCAGTTAGATGAAGAATTGCAAAATTCTCACAACGTATTCACATCGCACGGTATGGGTGATAAAGAGGCCACAGCTATCGTAAAAGCCATCTCACAAGACGGCGTTTCCGACATTGCGCTCCAATCGGTTGCACTTGATTTGCTCAACAAAGGTATTGCCGCAAACAAAATCGGCGATGTTATTAAAAATGCCAAAATAACGGGCGAATTTAACCAAAAAATCGTTGATGACTTTGTTGCACTGCAAAACTTAGGCTTAAATTCGCTGTTAGAAAAGAATTTGGCAACCTTGAACAACATATCGGGCGCTGATACAGCCGTAAAATTTAATTCAGGTGTCAAAAAACAAATAAAAGCAATGCTTGAAAGGTTAACCCCCGAACAGGGTCAAGCACTTTTAGACCGCGGATTTGATGTTGGTGAAATCAATAAAAAACTTGATAGAAAAATTGCCCCAAATGATAACAAGCCGAAGGAAAAATTCCACATTCAATCCGGTTTAAGATCTAAACAAAGTTTAACAGGATTTGAAAAAGTTGTCGTAAATAAATACAACCCCGATCAAAAAATTTGGCAAAACGAACAGGCAACACGCACCTGGGCGGAAGATAAATACAATTCAATCATAAATAGAGATTACAAATCCACGACTTATGAAGATGCAAACGAACCGCGTGAAAGAGGCTTAAAAGAATGGGCAGACTTTATGGCAAAAGAACCCGAGCTTAAAGACAACCCGTTTGCAAAAGTTATTCTAGCTGATTTTATTACAAAAGACCTTTTACCTGAAAATGCAGATATTCCGCCACAGTTAGACAAAGCTCTTGTAAAAGAAATTCTATCCTCGGCAGATAAAACTACAAACTTCTCAAAACTGTATTCCGACAGACTCAGAGAAAAAGCCATGAAAAATACAATGGCTGAACAAGTCGAAGTAAACGGCGTAAAAGGCACATGGTACACGGTTCCGCAGACTGACAAATCATCAGCTGACTATAAGGCAAATGTCGATAAAGTAAAAGCGTTCTCTGACGGCACAAACTGGTGTATCAGAACATATAACGCAGAACCTTACGTTGAAGAAGGGGCAATGCACTTTTTTGTTGATGAAAACGGCTTAACACAGGTTTGTATAAGAGAAACTTCAAAGAATAGCGTTTATGAAATCCAAAAACGTCAGCAGAACGCAACCGTTCCGATTGCTCATATTGATGTAATTGATGATTATATGACGCGCAACGGACTTACGCCGCAAAGAGGCTGTCAAGCTAGAATAGAAACCGCAAGAGAGGCAAAACCAGAGTTTGACAAACTGAAAGCAGAATTTACGAAACTTGCTGAAAATAAGGATTACAAGTCTATTCTTGAAAAAATCGGAATTACAGTCAAAGAAAACCCCAATGGCACCATTGTTTTGTCACATTACGACCCTGAACTGGAAGGCTTTACGCTATCGGATTTGGGCATAAGAGAAAACGATTTGCTTAACAATGTCGTAAAAATTGAGGGTGATGCAAAATTTAAAAACTCCAATGCAACCGCGGCGCCTATGCTCAAAGAAGTCGGCGGAGAATTTGAGTTTGAAGATTCAAGCCTTTCTGATGTCCGTTCATTGAAATCGATTAACGGGAAAAAAATTAAATGGCAAACTTAATAAAAAATTTCTATTGACCTAAATTTTTTATAAACTATATTTAAGTTATGAAAACATTAAAATCAATGAGATTGCACATAGGAATTTTCGGCAAAACAAATGTCGGAAAATCCTCGCTTTTAAACAGGGTCGCAAACCAAAATGTGTCCATAGTATCCGAAATTGCAGGCACTACAACTGATGTGGTTGAAAAATCAATGGAGCTTTTGCCCATTGGCCCCGTTACTTTTCTTGATACCGCAGGACTTGACGATAAAACCGAATTGGCACAAAAACGCATCGAAAAAACGATGAAAATAATTAACCGCACCGATGTTGCGGTAATTGTCTGTGAAATTTTTGACGATTACGAAAAAGACCTCATTAAAAAATTTGATGAGCTTGAAATTCCTTACCTGATTGTGTTTAACAAACGCAATGAATACAAAGATGAAAACGGAAAGCTTTATACATCGGTTTTGGAGGACAAAGATTTTGTATTCAAATTCAAAAATGCGCTTGTAAAGCTTTTGCCTGATGATTTTGTTAATTCGCCAAAGATTGCGGGCGATTTGGTTGATGAAAAAAGCACCGTAATTTTGGTTATTCCTATTGATAAAGAAGCCCCCAAAGGCAGGATTATTTTGCCGCAGGTTCAAACCCTGAGGGATTTATTGGATAGTAATTGCTTGACCTACTGCGTGAAAGAAAGCGAGCTTGAAGATGCGATTTTTAATCTAAAAACACCGCCTGCGCTTGTCATAACGGATTCTCAAGCGTTTAAAAAAGTGTCGGAAATTGTGCCTTATGATATTCCCTTAACTTCGTTTTCAATACTTTTTGCAAGATTAAAGGGGGATTTAGACGAATTTATAAAAGGTGCCGAGGCGATAGAAAAATTACAAGACGGCGACAGGGTTTTGATACTTGAAAGCTGTACGCACCATGCAATTGAAGACGATATCGGACGGGTTAAGATACCAAATCTTTTAAAGAAAAAAACGGGTAAAAATCTTGTTATTGAAAACTTTGCAGGACATGATTTCCCTGATATTACACCATATAAATTGATTATTCATTGTGGTGCTTGCATGACAAATCGCCGCGAGGTTTTATCAAGAATTTTGACGGCAAATAAATTAAATATCCCGATAACAAATTACGGAATAACGATTTCGTATTGTCTGGGAATTTTGCCCAGAGCCGTAAAGATGTTTAAAAAAGAGGGCTGAAACAGCCCTCTTAATTTTATGCATTTACTAAAGTTTTTGTTCGTTCCAGCTGCAATGTGCGGGTTGTTATGTCGCACACGCTTGATGGCCCGAAATACTGAATTGCACCGGGGAATAAATATCTGTCATTCATCGCCCAATCCTCTCTGTTGTCCTGCAATTGTTTGAATACGGGCCCGTTGAGTTTGACAAGCGCTTTTTGAATAACAGGTTTCATTTCGCCGTGGCGTTTTTCCATATTCATCATCATTGTCAAAGGTACACCGCCTGCAATCCAATTTTCAGCAGGTTCGGTGAGGTTTCTGACTGATGAAAGATAACCCGTTAACCCGAAATTAATTAGTGCAAATGCGTTAAATCCGAGTGAATAACAGTAATCCGCATCAAAGTTTGACGGGAACGCACATCTGCCTTCATATCCGAAAAAGTGCGACTGCGCTGAGAATTTGCCCACATAATCGCCGTTTGATTTCATTTCGTTCAATCTTGTTGAAATCATTTCAATCAAAAGCTTTTCGGTTTCGATTTTTGATACCTGAACATTTCCGTGCGGGTCACGGTCTGCAAGAAGCTGTTCTTTAATCAGCACGGGCAAAGAGTCGTAAACCTTTGCGCTTTCAGGGTTCAGTCTTTTTTCAACAATGTCAAATTTTTCTCTTGCGCTTGTTGCATTTATAAATGACGGGTTAGTTTCCAATTCCGCCATTATGTCGTTAAGGTTTGCAATCATTGACTTCATTTCGGGTATAAATTCGATTAAGCCTTCGGGAATAACCGCAATACCGAAGTTTTTGCCCATATCGGCACGTTTTGCAATAATATTTGCCATATAGTTTACGATTGATTCAAGTGACATTTTCTTTTCTTCAACTTCTTCCGAAATAAGCGTGATATTCGGTTGAGTTTGAAGTGCTGCCTCAAGTGCAACATGTGATGCACTTCTGCCCATTATTTTTATAAAATGCCAATATTTTTTAGCGGAATTAGCGTCACGCTGTATGTTTCCTATGAGTTCGGCGTAAGTTTTTGTTGCAGTGTCAAATCCGAATGAAATTTCGATTTGTTCGTTTTTCAAGTCGCCGTCAATGGTTTTTGGGCATCCGATAACCTGAATCCCTGTGTTATTTTTAACAAACCATTCTGCTAAAAGCGCTGCGTTAGTATTGGAATCATCTCCGCCGATAATTACAACGGCTGAAATATTAAGTTTTTTGCAGACTTCAAGCGATTTTTGGAACTGTTCTTCGGTTTCAAGCTTGGTTCTGCCCGAACCTATAATGTCAAAACCGCCTGTATTTCTGTATTCGTCCATAAATTCGTCGGTAAATTCAATGTATTTGCCATCAATTATACCTGACGGGCCGCCTAAAAATCCATAGAGTTTGTTGGATGAGTTAGCCTGTTTGAGTGCATCGTACAACCCTGCAATTACGTTGTGTCCGCCGGGGGCTTGACCGCCCGAGAGAATTACGCCGACATTTTTTTGCGCCGATGTGTTTGAAGAGTTTGAACTTTCAAACGTTACAACAGGTTTGCCGTAAGTGTTTTTGAATAAATTTTGGATTTGCTCTTGATCTCTTACTGATTGAGTTTGAGCGCCTTCAACCAATTCCAGTGAGTTAATGCCTTGCGAAAGGCTTTTTGGAAGTTTTGGCTGATATTTAAGTCTTTCGACTTGAAGCGGTGATAAATTTTTCATGATTTTATCCTTCTTATTTTGTACTACAAGGGTATTATAGCACAAAAACATTGTTATGTGATTATTACATAAGTTCTTCTATTTTAAACTTTTGTCTAATAATGCTTTTATATTGAGGTAAATTATCTGTTCTAAAATCAATTAATCTTGCTATATCATCAAATACATTAACTAAAACCCTATCATCTTTGAAATACTCCGGATTTGTATTGTATATATACTTTAGAATAGTTGTAATGCTGGGATTATATTCTAAAGGTTCAAGAGAACCTAAAGAAAATCTGTACTTGCAATTAACCGCTTTTTCAAAATATATAAGAGCATTTACAAAACGATTTTTTTCCAATTTAAACTGTTTTACATCGTAATGACATATACAATTTCTAAAATCTTTAAAACTTTTTGCAATTCGGCGAAATTCATTTTTATTCGTTTGGATATCATTGAAAAAATTTTTTCTCACTTTATCTTTTAAAAATATTCGATGACTAAAAAAAGCAATGACTTCTGATGTGTACATTTTATCAATGGAAAGTTCTAACTTTTTAATATTATCCTTTTTATCTTCAAATATTTTTTTAAATGTCTTATCATTAGATTTTTGGCGCATTGTTAAATTTGACAAGTAACGATTATATATGTGTAAATATGCGCTGTCACCGTATGTTTCAGAATATTTTTCAAATATTAGATCTTTTAAATATCGTTCCACACGAATAACACGTTTATAATATGCTGCAAATTCATTTAATGTTCTTTCGTTCATAATTTACCATTGACATTTTGTGATAATATGTTATCATGAAGATATAGCCTTATGGATACCACACCTTGTGTGGGAATGGATGATCTCAGGGAGTATTCCCGTTAGTAGCTTCCAGCCATAGGGCTTTTTATATTCCATATAAAACCTTTCTTTTTTGCCATAATATCATATATTATAATTCCCATGGGTTTGTCAAGGTTAGCTTAACATGCTTGCACCGATTACGCCGGCGCTGTTTCCAAGCTGTGCCGGCACAACTTGAACGGCAGAACCCGCAACTACCATTGCACGTTTTTTGATGGTTTCCCTGATAGGTTCAAGCAAAAGCTCGCCTGCATCAGCCACACCGCCGCCTATGATTATTTTTTCGGGGTTGAGCAGGTTTACAACGCTTGTTAAACCAAATCCGATGTATTCGCCCATAATTGTAAATATGCGTTTTGCAACGGGGTCGCCCTGTTTTGCCGCTTCGCATACGATATAAGGAGTAATTTCGCCACCGCTTGCAAGCTCACGGAATTTTGTTGATTTTCCGCTCATAATGTATTCAGATGCCATTTTGACAATTGAAGGCCCTGATGCAAATGCCTCCAAACATCCGTAATCTCCGCAGCCGCAAAGAGGCCCGCCATTCATTTGCAATTTTATATGTCCGAGTTCACCTGCCGCGTTTGATGCTCCTCTTACAAGTTTTCCGTTAATTACAATACCTGAACCTATTCCTGTTCCGACTGTCATACAAATGAAGTTTTCACAGCCTTTTCCAGCGCCGAAGTTCAATTCTCCAAGCGCTGCACAGTGTACGTCGTTGTCGATTCTGGTCGGAATTTTAAATTCATCTTCAATTATTTTTGCGATAGGCACGTCAACCCACCCGGGGATGTTTGGCGCAAGCCTTACAACACCGTTTTTATAATCAATTTGACCGGGAAAGTCAAATCCGATACTTTCAATTTTTGCCGATTTAGTTTCGGCTATCAAGTCACGTATAGCTTGTTTTATGTTGTTTACTGTATATTCAAACCCCATTTCGGCACGTGTTGGTACGGAATTTGAATAAATTATACTTCCGTTTTCATCAACCAACGCTATTTTTACGTTGGTTCCGCCGACATCTATTCCAATTCTGTGCATTTTTTCTCCTTCGTTTTGATTATAGCATAAAAATTATAGCTAAGAAAGGTTTTGTGCACAATTTATTACAAGCGTATCGCACTTGCAGTTCTCAACAATACGTGTGCTGACTGAATCCGACAAAAACTTTTGCATTTTTGTTTTTTTCTTTTTACTCGTAACTATTAAGTCCATGTTTTTGGAATATTCAATAATTTTTTGTGCGGGAATACCTGTCAAAACTTCGCTCGATTTGACATCTTTGAATAAAGTCGCAAATTCGTTCAAGGATTGTTCCGCATATCTTTCCTGACGTGATTGTATTGCCATAAGCCAATTAGAATCAAGTGTTCCGTTCAAAAATAAAGTGTCGGGATTTTCGATTACCGTGCATAAATATATGTTTTTGCCCTCCAAATTTAAAAATTCCAATGCGCGTTTTGCCGAATTGTAACTTTCAATGCTTCCGTCGGTTGTAAATAAAACATTTTGGATTTTTTGTTCTTCTTTTGATATGTAAACGCTTGTATCGGAAGAATTAAGCACTTCTTTTGAAACAGACCCCAGCCAAACCTGTATTCCCTTTTTGCCGTGTGAGCCCATAACAATTAAATCATAGCCGGTTTGCTCTAAAATACTTTCAACAGCCGAACCGCAATGTTTAATAAGTTTTCCGCAATTCAAGTCTAAATCTTCTATGATTGTTTTTGTTTCGTCCAATATAGATTGCGCTATATCCTGACAGCTGTTTATAAAACTTTCAAAAAAGGTTTCTTCGGGCAGAAATGTAAAATCCGTTACGCAAATCGTATCAACAACAGTGTTTTTTGGCGCAATCTGTGCAAAATTTTTCAACGCATCACGGCTTATTTTTGAACCGTCAGTGCAAAATAATACTTTCATTTTTTTCCTCCTTTTAGATAATAAATAAATTATGTTAAGGAAAATTACATCCGCTTGTGTGTTATACTTTTTTTTGCTATCATAAATTTACAGGGATAGTTTAATGGCTGTTAACTTGAGGGAATATAAAGATTTTATAGAAATGATTGCAAAAGTTGAGTTTCAGAGGCTTTCGGTAACTCACCTTATTGATTTGTCCGAACTTATTAATATCGGAAACAACACGCTATATAACTTATTCAAAAATCATTCTCCCGAAGAATTTAATAACGCTTACCTTTCAACTGCAATCAAATGGGCTATCAGAAATGAAGTGAGAAGGCGTTATAAATGGTATTCACTCAAAAACAGAAAACAATCAGAAGAAGAATATGAAAATAATTTAAGAGAAGAAGTTTATAAGGCGATTTTATCAATTGATGAGATGCAGGATGCTGAAATTCCGGTGCAGGTAAAATCAGAAGATAAAAACCCCGAAGAAACCATTGAGTTTAGCGAGCTGAAAGCCGAGATTATAGAAGCCGTCAAAAAACTACCGCCAAGAGAAAAAGAGTTTATTGAATATAAATTTTTCAAAGAAAAAAAACTGAAAGATATTTCGGAAGAATTTAATATATCTCAATCAAGAATTTCAAGAATAATTCAATCGGGATTAGACAGGATTAAAGAAGATTTAATAAAGCGAGGGGTTGTATGAAAACGATTTTTGAAAAGAGTAACGGTTCAGACGGGATATGTTTGACAGATGAAAAGATTGAGTTTCCGTTTCTCGACAAATCTTTTTTAAGAAACGGTGAAATAGGGTTGCCTAAAGTCGGTGAGCTTGAAGTTATGCGCCACTATAAAGAGCTTTCTGACAGAAATTTTTGTATAGAAAAAGGATTTTACCCTTTAGGTTCATGCACAATGAAATACAACCCGAAAGTTAACGAATTTTTGGCATCGCTTGAAGGTTTTTGTAATTTGCACCCGCTATCTGACGATGAGGATTCACAAGGGGCTTTGCAATTAATGTATAATCTTCAAAACATGCTGAAAGTCATAACCGGCATGGATGCAGTGACCTTGCAGCCTGCGGCGGGTGCGCACGGTGAATTTACCGGCATGAAGATTATCAAAAAATATTTTGAAGTTAAAGGCGATAACCGCACCAAAGTAATTATCCCCGATTCTGCGCACGGTACAAACCCTGCAAGCGCAAAGATGTGCGGGTTTGATATTGTCGAGATTAAATCGAATGAAAAGGGTCAGGTTGATTTGGATGCCCTAAAAGCGGTTTTAGATAAAGACGTTGCGGCGATTATGATGACAAACCCCAATACGCTGGGTATTTTTGAAGAAAATGTTTTGGAAATTTCCAAAATTATGCACGAAAACGGCTCTTTGTTATATTATGACGGTGCAAATTTCAATGCGATTATGGGCTATACAAACCCGAAACTTATGGGATTTGATGTGGTGCATTTAAACCTGCATAAAACCATGTCAACGCCGCATGGCGGAGGCGGCCCCGGGGCAGGTCCCGTTTGTGTTACGGAAAGTTTAAAAGAATTTTTACCGACGCCCGTTGTCGAATTTGACGGCGAAAAATATTACAAAAATTATAATCTCAAGCACTCAATCGGCGCTGTCAAAGCTTTTTGGGGAAATTTCGGGGTGCTTGTCAGAGCTTATGCTTATATTCTTATGATGGGCAAAAATCTTAAAAATGCGTCCGAAAACGCTGTCTTAAACGCAAATTATCTGAAAGAAAAGCTTAAAAAGTATTACGACCTGCCTTATGATGAGCCGTGTATGCATGAATTTGTATTATCGGGTGAAAAGCAGAAACAAAACGGCGTTTCGACATTAAATATTGCAAAAGCTTTAATGGATGAAAACACGCACCCCCCGACGGTTTATTTTCCGCTTATTGTCCATGAGGCGATAATGATTGAACCGACAGAATCCGAAACGAAAGAAAAAATGGACGAATTTGTCGACATAATGGTAAAAATAGCAAATGAGGCAAAAGTTAATCCCGAAAAAATAATTTTGGCGCCTCATACAACTCCCGTTAAGCGTGTGGATGAAACGCTTGCGGCACGTCACCCCGATTTGAACGGTAAAGAACTATGAAAAAGAAAATAGCATTCCCGCACATGGGACTTATATATGTAGCTTGGTCTGCGGCGCTAAGAAAAGTCGGCGTCGAACCTTTTGTACCTCCATACACAAGTAAAAAAACACTGTCTTTGGGCACAAAACATTCGCCTGAGGCAATTTGTCTGCCCTATAAATTAATCTTGGGGAATTTTGTCGAGGCGCTTGAAGGCGGCGCAGATTACGTTGCAATGATTACATCCCCCGGGATTTGCAGGCTCGGTGAGTATGGCAAATGTATTCAAAACGCGCTAAACGACTTGGGTTATAACGCTCGTTATGTCGAACTTCAACTATATGACGGGATTGAAGGGATGTACAGGTTTTTAAAAGAAATTACAGGCAAAAACAGACCTTTGATGTTCATTAATGCTATTGTTACGGCTATCAGAAAAGTATTTATCGTTGATGATTTGGAAACCCGCTTGGCTTTTCTTCGTGCCCGTGAAATAAAAGCAGGCGATGCTGAAAAAGCATTTAACAAGGCCATAAAAATTGTAGAGGCTGAAGATTCCTTGTTTAAACTCAAAAAAGCAAAAAAACTTGCCTTTGCCGAAATGGATAAAGTTAAATACGACAAAGACAGAGAAGTTTTATTTGTTGACATTACGGGAGAAATTTTCCTTGTCTGCGACCCGTTTTCCAACCAAAATATTGAACGTGAGCTTGGCAAAATGGGAGTACAGGTAAGAAAAAGCCTTACGGTTAGCAGTTTTTTAAAGGATGCCATTATTCCGAAGATATTCAGAAAAGGCGAAACGCACCTTGAACGTGCAAACAGGCTTGCAAAACCTTACCTTATGCGAGATATCGGCGGTGATGCGCTTGAGTGCGTTTCAGATGTCGCTTACGCCAATGAGCGCGGTATTGACGGAATTATTCACATAAGCCCGTTTACATGTATGCCCGAAATCATGTCGCAAAATATTTTCCCCGCTATGAGAGAAAACTGCGAAATCCCTATTCTGCCTTTGATTATGGATGAACAGACAGGTAAAGCGGGGTATTTAACCAGACTTGAGGCTTTTGTTGACTTGATGAAAAGAAGAAAACGTAAAATCGCTTTAGAGAAAAAACAATTAAGTAATTCGGCGGTTTAAATTATTATAAGATTAAGGTAATATCAGATATGCTAAAACTTTTAAAAGAAAATATTAAACAAACTAATGATAATATAATTCTTGCAACTCCTTTGATTTTATTCATGTGGATTTTGAGTTTTTATATCGGATATTCCAAGATGAGCGTAAATTCACTGCCGCTTGCCGTTTTGTCTTTTGTGACAATACTTTTTATGACGGCTGCTTTTTTTGCCGGCTGGTTTTATATGGTTAAAAAAGCCGTTTTACTTTCAAAACAAGTTTTTGTACTTGATTCTGATAAAGCTAAAGCGGTATTTAACCTTTTTAAAGTTTTTCCGTCGGGTATCGGAAAATACTTTTTATCGTTTTTCGGGATGATAATTTTTTCAATATTTTTAATCGCAATTGTCGGCACTATTGCGTTCAAGCTTGGCATGCTTTTAATCGGCGATTTGAATTTGACATCAGAACAATTAAAAAATATAGTCGATATGAAAACTTTTTTGGATTCATTATCCTTTGACCAGTTAATCAAATTAAACAACTGGAATATTCTGTTTTTAACCGTTTCATCAATTGTTTCATTTATGTTTATGCTTTGGATTCCGGAGATTGTCTTTAAAACTCCCAACCCTTTTAAAGCGCTCTTTTTGTCGATTAAAAAAATATTTACTAAGTTTTGGAAAACATTTAAGCTCTTTATTTTCATGACGGTTATGAATTTTGTGCTTTCTTTTATAAGTACGTTTTCGATTGTTAACCCGATACTGTATTTTGTAATGACAGTGGTTTATTTTTATTTTCTTGTCTATATGGTTGTGTTATTATTCACATATTATGACAGGGAATTTGAATAAAGTAATCGCAATAGTCGGTGCAACTGCAAGCGGGAAAACCGCTTATGCAATTGAACTTGCAAAAAAGCTTGACGCGGAGATAATTTCGGCAGATTCCAGACTTGTTTACAAAGGTTTTGATATAGGAACGGCAAAACCAACAAAAGAAGAAATGCAAGGGATACCGCATTATATGATTGATATTGTTGAGCCCGAAACTGAGTATTCGGCAGGGTTATACGCACGTACTGCAAAAGAAATTGTCAAAGATATAATCTCACGCGGCAAAACTCCGATTGTTGCAGGCGGAACGGGACTTTATCTGAATGTTTTATTGATGAATTATGACCTCCCTAAAGTCGAACCCGATTATAAGTTGAGAGAAGAATTGAAAAAAACGGAAAATTTGCATGAAATTTTAGCCGAGCTTGATTATGACGCCTCAAAAAGCATTGACCCAAACGACAGGAAAAAACTTATACGCGCAATAGAGATTGTAAAAATCAGCGGGCAAAAAATATCCGCGGCAAAATCCGAAAAAGAGTTTGATGTAGAATGGATAGGCAGAAATTTTGAACGAAACGAGCTTTATGAAAGAATTAACAAACGGGTTGATTTGATGATAGAAAAAGGGCTTTTGGACGAAACAAAAAAACTTCTTGAAAAACACGGCAGAATTAATAATATTTTATACACGATAGGTTATCAGGAGATGACGGCGTATTTGGACGGGGTTATCGATTTTGATGAGGCTGTCGATAAACTCAAACAAAACACCAGACGATATGCAAAAAGACAGTTGACATGGTTTAGAAAAAATCCCGAAATTAATTGGAATATTTATCCTGTTGTGCTATAATAATTTTAAAAAAAGGGGTATGATATGAAACGTTTTGCAATTATATTCGGTATAGTTTTAGCATCGTTGTATGTGATATTTTTATTGTCGCCATTGGTTTTGTCACCAATTCTTAATTCATACAACGCAAAAATTTCATCCATGATTGAAGATGCGTCAGGTTTTAAGGTGAAATTTGAAAAGCTTGGAATTGTAACAACTCCAAAGCTTTCGGCGGGAATTAAGGCGGGTAAAGCTCAATTTATGCTCCCAAATGGCGAAACATTTTTGGCGGTCGATGATTTTAAAGGGAAAATCTCGCTTTTACCTTTAATTGTCGGTAAAATCGAACTTGATTCAATATCGGCAGATATTTTAAACGCCGATTTGAAAGTCAGACCCGACGGACATTTTCTTTTGGAAGAATTTATCCCGAAATCCGAAAACACCGAACAATCGCAATCAGCCCCGATGCCTTCTTGGATTAAGCTATCTAACAAACTGCCCGATATTTTGGTCAAAAATTACGATATAACTTTTGTTGATATGCCGACCTCAAAAGAATATTCGATTACGGGTAATAAATTCAAAATTTCCGATTTTGTCTTAGATAAAAAAATAAAAGTTGCCGCAAACGGTGCCGTTACATTTGATAATTTAAGGCAATTTACTTATGATATAAAAGTTTTCAACAAACTTATGCCCGATTTGTCTTTAAATGATATGGTCTTTAACCCCGAGCCTGCTGAAGAAAGCACGCAGACGACTTCATTTAACATAATAGATTTATTTAAAGCTGTTAATAAAACGGAATTGTCGGCTGACATATTGGCAAACCTCAAAACGGGCGGCACATTTGAAGATGTTAAAATTGACGGTACGGCTGATGTTGAAAACATTTCAATGCTCGTTGACGGCAAAAAACTTCCCGCAAGTTTTGTTAAAATCAATGCAAAAGGCAATAAAATCAAGCTAAATTCAAGTCTTTATTCTGCGGAAAACGAAAAAACCGTCCTGACAGGCAAATTCAAAACAGGCAAAAGCGTTGATATGCACTTTACATCAAATGCGCAATTCAACAATCTGTTTAGGATTTTAAACAGTTTTGCAAAGTCGTTTAATTATAACGATTTGGAAACGTTGTCCGCAACCGGCGCACTGGATGCGGATTTCAATATCAAATCGGCATCAAAACACATAACATCGGACGGTCATTTAAAAGTCGACAACGCAAGTATAACTTACGGTTTATATAATATTGCAATAAAAAATATAAAAGCCGATGTGGATTTCAACAACAAACTTGATATAAAAAATATCGGGCTTGACATTATGGGACAGCCGTTAAAAATCTACGGTACTATTTTAGAAAATACCGATACGGATGTTCATGTAACCGCTGACAAACTGCTTTTGAAAGGGCTTGTTGCAACAGCGGGTCAACTGCAAATTTTAAAAGAAAATTCGTTCACATCAGGTACATTATCGCTGGATGCGGCTTTAAAAGGCAAATTTGACAAGCTTTCACCTGCGGTTAATTTACTTGTAAACAATCTTGACGTAACCAATTTGCCGTCTAAAACCCGCGTGACAATGCCGGAGGCTAAATTCACGGTAAAAACCGACGGCAAAAAGTTTAACGGCGATTTGGATATAACATCTCTCAGAGCGGTTAATCCCATGGCAACGATTAGCGTTCCCGAAGCTCAAGTTCTAATTGGCGAGAAAAATATTGATATTCAAAAAGCGTATTTGCTCGTTAATAATTCAAGAATTGACGTTACGGGCAAAATTACCGATTACGTCAGCGATAAACTCAAGCTTGACATAAATGCCGAAGGCGCTTTACTTGCAAACGATATTAAATCAGTATTCCCGAAAGAATTGCAGGTAAAAGGCGCAGGCAAAATTCCTTTGAAAGTCAAAATATCAGGCGATATGAAAGTGCAGGATATTCTGTTTAATTTGACGGCAAATCCGTCAAATTACATATCGATTTTGGATATTGACGCTTTAAAAGGCAAAAACACAATAATAAATTCAAATATAAGAATAACGGACGATAGCGCAAGGCTTACGCAAACAGGGGTTTATGCAAACGATTTGACAAACCCCGTTGCAAAACTTGAAGGTTCCGTGTCAAATCTTTCAAAATCACAAACCCTTGCACTGCGTTTATCTTTGCCAAAACGCTTGAATATGGCTGTTCCGGGATTTAATAAGTCAAATTTGGGCATTAGAGGCGATATTGACATCTCAGGCACGGCTCAAAATCCTTATTTGAAAGGGCTTGTTACTATTCCCGAGGTTTCTTTACCCGATATGGCACTTACCGTTACAAACCTTGTGGCAAACTTGAACGGTCATATCTTAAAAGGAAATGCAACGGTACAGGAATTTAAATCGGGCGGAATTGCGGCACAAAATATCGCCTCTGAATTTGCGCTTAAAAATTACAGCGTATTTTACCTGAATAACCTTGCAGGCGATGCTTTTGACGGCAAAATTTCGGGCAGAGTTTCTTACGGAATAAATGACGGCAAAATAAAAGTCAATTTGACAGGCTCAAATATGAACGCCTTAAAAGCGATTGAAGGCGCTGCGGGAATTAAAAATGCACTGTCGGGAACTTTAGGATTTAATGCTGATATCCAAACCCATGGCGCAACCGATGTCGATATTATGAAATATCTGACCGGCAAAGTCTCATTTGATATTAATAACGGCAAATTACTTAACCTCGGACGTTTTGATTCGCTTTTATACGCCCAAAACATTTTGGGCAACGCCATTTTAAAAGCAGCCGTTACATCGGTTACAAATTTGCCGATAATACAAAATACGGCAGAATTTAAAAATATCAAAGGTGATTTAACATTCAACGGCGGCTGGGCAAATATTTCGTCAATAACAACGTCAGGCCCATATATGGCATATTATATCAAAGGTAAATACAACCTGTTAAACGGAACGACCAACGTAATCGTACTTGGCAGATTGGATTCCAAAGTAGTTGCGGTTCTTGGGCCATTGGGCGATTTGTCCGTTGATAAATTGACATCTTACATTCCCAAATTCGGTGCTTTAACTTCCGTTTTAATCAATTCTTTGACGTCAGACCCTGCCAAAGAAAATACGGCAAATATTCCCGCGCTATCATCGGGCAGCACAAGTTACAAAGACTTTAAAGTCGAATTTAACGGCGGATTGGAAAGCAAATCGTCAATCAAATCCTTTAAATGGCTGACCAAATGCGACACCTCCGCAATCGATTTGAAAGAAGAATTTAACAGCGCAAAAGAAGATATTAAAAATGCGGTTCAAGATGCAAAACAAAATTTTCAAGACAAAAAACAGCAGTTGTTGGATGCAAAAGACGAGTTGAAAAATCTTTTCAAGTTTTAGAGAATGCATGCAAGCACCATAAGCAATAATGTTCCGATTTGCATAGCAGTTGCCATGTTTTGTGAGAACTTGTTGCTGTCGTATTTGCCTGCACTTTTGTGCGCACGATAAGCGCTTGATATACGATTTAAACGGGTTTCGTTATCTTCGTTTGAAAATTCCGTTCCAAACATGATATTTTCAACACGGGAAAGCCTGTTTTCCATGGTGTCGCCTTTAAATGAGCGTTTTAAAAGCGAATTTTCAACGGTTGTTATGTTGGCTTTTTTAACCGGTAAAAAGCTTTTTTTGCCGTGCATGGCGTTATATGCGTCGTAATCAAATTGATTGGGTGATTCATAGCGGTCTAAATGGTAATTTGAGTCCATCGGCTCGACATCTTCATAATAGTAATCGTTTGAAGATTGTGCAATCCTGTTTGACATAAAGCTTTGCGGTCTTATCTCGGCTTTTAATCTGTCAACACGGCTTGCCAAATCATCGTTAAAGCTTTTGCCGAAGGTTTTTTCTTCCAAAGCGCTAAGCCTTTGTTTTATGTCTTTTGATGTATAGGTTTGGTTAAATACGCTTTTTTCAAGCTCATCAACCGCAGGATACTGGATATTACTGTCTGCAATCGGTTCTCTTTCAAGTGTAATAACCTCATTATCCGCAAAAGTATCTTCTTTTGGCGAAATTTCCTGCCCCATTAAATCCGCAGCCAAATCGTTTTTGAGTTTGGTAATTCTTTGCCCCGTATTCCCGCCTGATTTTGTGCCGTATACCGTGTTTTCTATCCTGTCCAGACGCTGCGAATCGTTTTCATTATCATATTGAAAACCGTACAAAACATTTTCAATTTTGCCTAATACAGGCGTGTATTGACTTGCAAACCCCGCAGAATTTAATATTAAAAATGCAGTTATAACCAACAATATTTTCTTCATCACCTATACAATTTAAAGGTATTCAAGAAGTATTGCTATTATACATTTTATGGGTTTAAAAAATTATAAAAATAATGATTTCTGCTTAGGCATAAAGTACTAAAATCTAATTCTTAAATCCGACTTTTACTTCTTTTTTAGATTTGTAATGTTTTTCGTCGATTTTAAGATTTTGATTTTTATCAATTGCATCAAACATATCTTGTTTTGTGATATCACGTCTGCCGTCTTTTCTTGCGAAATTGGATGCTTTGTCGGCAAGAATTACTATTGCGCTTGTCGGAAAACCTTTAAGCTTTGAGGCAATTTCTTTTATATCATCGGAATTTTCAGCCAAAGGTTTGCCCTTCAACCATTTTGAAAGCGTCAGTTTCAAGACATCTTCACGTGTTTTTTCATCAGGCATGCCTATATAGATTTGCTCATCAAATCTGCGCTTGATTGCATCATCTACGATATCGTATTTGTTTGTTGCACCAATTACGATTATATTTTTGTCACGTGCCGTTTCTATCATATTTAAAAGTGTACTCATCTGCTTTAAGTCTTCAATGCTTGAATCGTCGGAACGGTCGTGGGTAAAGCCGTCAATTTCATCTATAAATAAGATTACGGGTTTGTTTACGGCTTTTGCATAATCCGCAGCATAATCGAACGCTTTTTAGTAGTTATTTGACGTTTCGTTTATGTATTTTGAACCTACTTTGCTTATTTGAAATTTTAAAAGCGGCAATTCAGCTTCCGTAGACAGCGCCTCTGCCATAAATGTTTTACCGCATCCCGGAGGCCCATAAAACATTATACCTCTTGGCGCCCGTTTTCCGTATTCTTCAAAATCAAGTTTTGCAAGCTCTGGATTAAGCACCGGAATAAGAATTTTATCACTCATTTCTTCTTTAAGCTCATTCATCCCGCCAATACTTTCAAACCCTTTTGGCGAAGAAAAATTCGGTTTAAAGACTTCTATTTGTTCAATTTCTCTTGGAAGTGTTAACGTTTCAGGTTTGGTTTTTTCAAGTGTTGGGTTTTGTGCTCTCATTAACTCGTTGATTTTTGCTTTCTGTTCATCAGTAAGATCTTTCTCCTTGTCGGAGGATAAGTCTAATTCAGTTGCAAGTTGAAATTGCCATGGGTAATTCTCACCCGCTTTACTTAAATTATATGCTTCTTGTTCGTATGATTTTATTTCTTTTTCGGTAAAATGAAGATCCGGATATTTGTTCTCTACCAGTTTTGTAAGTAATATTTTCATCGGAAGAAGCGAGTTGTAGTATAAATCGGATTTGTCCGAGTCTAAAGTTTCATGCAGCCTTAGTAAATCTTCCGTATCGTTGCATAAAGTATTCAAATCCTTTATGATTGAAGTTTCTCCTAAAACCGACGGATTTTCTTTTTCAAGTTTTCTGACCAGTTTTGTGTTTAGTCTTTTGTTGTAACCGAAATTAGTTGTATCAATTCTTTGAATGCGCATATTTTCCTCTTTTTTATTTTAAATCGGCGCATATAAAATTTTGCTATTTGTAAAGTGTCATCTTTACATTTATTTACGTGATTTTAAAGCTTCAAGTTCGTCTTGATATGGTGAAATTTGCGTTATTTTTTCAATAATTTTCGGCATTTTGTCGATTACGTAATCTATTTCTTTTTCTGTTGTAAAGCGGCTTAGAGAAAATCTTATACTGCCATGGATTGAAGTGAAAGGGACATTCATTGCTCTTAATACATGGCTGGGTTCAAGCGAGCCTGATGTGCAGGCGCTGCCTGAGCTTGCACAAATTCCTGTATCGCTCATGTGCAACAATATCAATTCGCCTTCAACGTATTCAAAGCCGATGTTTGTAGTATTTGGCACTCTGTTTGTTACAGAGGTGTTTAATCTCGCATTAAAAATATTTTTCAAAATATTTGTTTCAAGCTTATCTCTCAGCCTTTTAACCTCGGTCATTTCGTATGTCAGGTTATCCATGGCAAGTTTAGCCGCTTGAGCCATGCCTATAATATAGGGAACATTTTCCGTGCCGGCACGTTTGCCTCTTTCCTGGTGCCCGCCTGTGATAAGCGGTGTTATAAGGGTTTTTGAATTGATATATAAAGCTCCGACCCCTTTTGGCGCATGGAATTTATGACCTGAAATTGATAACATGTCTATTCCAAAATCTTGCACATCCATTGGAATTTTGCCTGCAACCTGAACCGCATCAACAAAAAACTTGGTGTTCGGGTTTTTGGATTTTATAATTTCAGAAATCTTTTTAATTGGGAATATAACGCCCGTTTCATTATTTGCCCACATAACCGATACAAGCGCCGTATCATCTGTGATTGCATTATCAAGTTCTTCCAAATCCAAATCACCGTTTGAATTTACGCCTATATAGTCAACCTTGTACCCTTGTTTTTCCAACGATTTATACACGTTTAAAACGCAAGGGTGTTCTACTTTTGTGGTAATTATATGTTTTTTTGACCTGTCATAATTTAAAACGCCTTTGATAGCGGTGTTGGCGCTTTCAGAACCGCAAGATGTAAATATAATCTCTTTTTCATCTTTTGCGTTTATAAAATCTTTTATAACTCCTCGGGCTTCTTTTATCGCATTGGACGGCTTTTTGCTGAAATCGTACATACTTGAAGGGTTTGCATATTCAGTCGTAAAATACGGCATCATAGCCTCTAATACTTTTTCATCGGTTTTGGTTGTAGCATTATTATCAAGATAAATCATACTTCTATCACCTCTATATTCTCATCCAATGCGGTTCTTAGGGTTTGTTCGACAAACCTTTTTATCGTAAGACTTGCGTTTTTGCAGGATGAACATTTTCCGTGAAGTTTTACGTAAACTTTATTGTCTTTTATGTCTTGTAAGTGTATATCACCGCCGTCTTTTTGAAGTTCGGGCGAAATTTGAGTTTCAATTATATTGTTAATTTTCAAAATCCGTTGAGTAGGCGAAAGCGTTTGTGTTGAATAATATGTATTTAGCATATCCTGAATTAATTCTTTGCACTTTCCGCAAGCCCCGCCTGCTTTTGTGTAATTTGTGACTTCTTCAACCGTTTTTAAATTATTCAGTTTTATTGCGTCCCACACGGCATTTTCCGTGACGTTAAAACATGTGCAGACGATTTTTTCATCCGTTTTCCTTAAATCATCCAAATCCTGATAGCCTTCGTATTTACCGAGGGCATCTTCTAAGGCTTCATAACCCATAACAGAGCAGTGCATCTTCTCAGGTGGTAGCCCTCCAAGCTCATCTGCTATATCTTTGTTGGTAATTTTTTTTACTTCATCAAGCGATTTTCCGATAATCATTTCCGTTAGAATGCTTGAACTTGCGACGGCAGAACCGCACCCGAAAGTCTGAAATTTTGCATCGGTTACGATATTATCTTTTATTTTTAAATATATTTTTAACTGATCACCGCAGGATAGAGAACCCGCAATACCGATTGCGTCAGCATCATCAATTTTGCCGACATTTCTGGGGTTTCTGTAGTGATCCATTACTTTTTCGGAATAATCCCACATTTTATTTTCTCCTTAGTTTCATTTTATATCAAAAATTTTTTATATAAAGCCCGCTTTCACAAATTTGCGCATCAGCGCCATAGGGCAGTGTTAATTTTTTTCGGTCATGAGTTATATTGTAGCCGCCAATTACTGGAATATTCAATTTATCCGCGATTTCATAAAATAATTCATCCAGCCATTGTTCATTATCCACATCAAGAAAATCGCCCAAAACAATTCCTTTTAAATTTTCTTTAAATTGGTCAATATTCAGCAATTGAGTGAACATTTTATCAATTTTATAAGCGGGTTCAAGCAGGTCTTCCGCAAAAAATATGAAATCTTCATCGGGGATAAAATCTTGTCCGCACAAAGAAACAATAGTTGCAAGATTTCCGCCCCACAAAATCCCATTTGCATTGCCTGTTTTATATATTTTTTCGCTTTCTGGGGTTATATGTAATTTGTCGGATGTAACGGCATTGAAAAAAGATTTTATTGTATATTTATCGGGGTTTTCAACCCCAAAATCGCTTTGTGCCAATGGTCCCCAGTACGTGATAAGATTGGATTTTTTAAGTAACATGGCAGAAAGTGCCGAAATATCTGAATACCCGCAAAAAATCTTTGGATTTTCCTTTATAAGCTCATAATCAATATTTTTAATCAGACGTATTGCACCGTAACCCCCACGCATACAAATTATGGCTTTAATTTCGGGGGATTTAAAGAATTTGTGTAATTCTTCAAGCTTTTTTTCGTCAGTTCCCGAAAGATATCTGAACCCGTCAAAAACATTTTCACTCAAAACGACATTATAACCTGAATTTTCAAAAAACTTTTTTGCACGCAAAACATTTTCTTTATCTTCCACAGCTCCTGCTGTTGCAAGAATTGCAATCGTGTCGCCTTTTTTAAGTTTTTGCGGTTTAATTAAGTTCATATATTGTCCTTTTTGGCATTCTTTTGGTATAATTATATCATGAAACAAAAATACATACCGCTCTATCGCAAATACCGTCCGCAAAAACTCGAAGAACTTGTCGGGCAGGAACATATTAAAAATGCCTTAAAAAATGCGATAGAATTAAACAAAATTTCACACGCATATCTTTTTACAGGCCCCAGAGGCACCGGCAAAACCTCAACTGCGCGTATTTTTGCAAAATCTTTAAACTGCAAAAACGGTCCTACAATTACACCGTGCGGTGAATGCGAAAGCTGCGTTGATATTTCAAATGCGGTTCCGATGGATGTTATAGAAATCGACGCTGCAAGTAACAGAAAAGTTGAAGATACTCAAAATATCTTGGAAAAAATACTCTATGCGCCGGTTTACGGCAAATACAAAATATACATTATAGATGAAGTCCACATGTTGTCAAACACTGCCTTCAACTCGCTTTTAAAAACGCTTGAAGAACCGCCCGAAAATGTTATTTTTATTCTTGCAACAACGGAAGTTCATAAAGTCTTGGACACCATAAAAAGCCGCTGTCAAAGGTTTGATTTCAGAAGGATTACGACGGATGATATCGTAAAACATTTGAGGTTTATATCAGACAAAGAAAACATAAATATAACTGACGATGCGCTTTTTACCATAGCCAAAAATTCTGCGGGCGGAATGCGTGACAGTATAGCACTTTTGGATCAGGTAAGTATTTTAAACACCGAAATCACATCCGACGATGTAAACAAATTACTTGGAAGAATTTCGTTTGATGTGTTGAATAATCTTGCCGATTGTATAATATCCTCAAACCCGCAAAATTCAGTCGAGATTTTGGAAAATATTTATAACAACGGCAATGAACCCGTACAAATTTTAACAAATTTTTTGGATTATCTCAAAAACCTTTTAATAACCAAAAATTGTAAAGATGATATAACAACGGAGCTTACGCAGTTAAACGATGTTCAATTAAAATCTTTAAAAAAGCAGGTTCAAAATTTAGAAACACACCAAATTGTGGCATTAATTGATAAATGCGCAGATTACATTAAAGAAATAAAATTGACCAACAACCCGAGATTATGGCTTGAAGTTGCTCTGATTGACATGTCTAATTTAACCGAGAATACTAAGCTTAGCGAGCTTCAAGCACGCATTTCAATGCTTGAGGGCGGAGAAAGGATAACCATTCAATCAAAGCCGATTGCGCCTGTCGAACCGGTTAAGCCGGAACAAAAATCTACAGCGCCGGCACAGGAAGAATTTTTGCCTATGCCAAAAGCAAAAGTTGTTGATAATACTGACGATATCGGTACAATGTGGGCTAAATTGCTTGAAAATATTTCGAGTTTGCCTACAAAATCGCTTTTGAAACAGTGGGCTATACCGGTTGTTTTAAACACCGAAAAAGCCGTAATCAGTGTCAAAAACGAGATTTATTTAAAGCAGTTTATTGAAGGGAATAAACGGACTATTTTGGAAAAGGCGGTAAATGATACTTTTGGACATACAAATTTAACTGTTCGGCTTTCACAGCCTGATGATAAAGCGGTAGAGGCGCCAAAATCTGCGCCCAAACCTGTAAAAATTGAAGAACCGCCGATTGAAGAAGATCAAGAAGAACCTTTAAGTGATGAAGAAATTCGGGAAGTAAAAGAAGAACAGATTGAAGCTGTCAAAATAAATTCAATGCACTCAGATATGGTTAATATGGTTGTTGATTTATTTGACGGCAAGTTTATAGAGTAAGAACCCGCCGTAACCCACAACAGATGAGGTGTCGCCATTGGTTTTTGAAGAATTTGTAAGTCCTATGCGCTCAAATTTGCAATTATTGCGTTTTGCAAATTCTATTGCTCCGCAAAGTCCGACGGCACCGTCTGCAAGCTCTATATCAATGTTTTCGGTTTGCGAATTAAGTATCATGCGGCATGTTTGCTCATCAAGTTTTATTTCTTCCCGCTCGGGTATAAATCTGCTCAAATTGGTTACGATAACACTCGGCTGCTTGATTAAATCAGCAATGATTTTGTAATCCTCGCACCCGTAGATTATGGGAGTGATTGAGGCATTTTGAAGATAATATTTTATATACGGTAATTGCACGGTCAAAGCGGTTTCCGATGCAAATATCTCATTTTTAACGGGCAAATTGGCAGGTTTAATTTTAATATTTCCAATCGGTGTTTCAAATTCGTTTTCATCACAGGTCACACAGCCGTAAATTCTGTTGTAAATCGCCGGTGCAATAACCGTGACATTTTTTGAATTTCGATTGAGGTGCATATATGTTTTTTTGCAAAGTTCGCCCGAATACTCAAGGGCACTGTGCGGAACAACAATCAGCTCAATTTCCTGCTTAAAAAATTTAAGCAGTTCGCTTTTATTTTTAGGATAATATTTCCCTTCGGCATCCGGTTTCATAAATAATCTATAATATATTTTATGATTTTTTAAATCGGATAATAAATTGCCAAAATGTCGGGTTCAAAATTTGTTATACTGTCGAATTTAAAATTCAAACATTCATTGATATCGGTTATCGTTCTGAAATCAAATGCAGACTTTGAATTGTTGTCACCTGTTATTTTAGGCGCTATGAAATGATAAATTTTATCCGCGTATTTTAGTGCTTTTCCGTTCAACTTACCACCGCTTTCGATTAAAACGCTCATTATACCGAGTGTATAAAGCTTTTCAAAAACAAATTCAAGGCTGATTTTTCCGTCTTTGACGGGAGTTTTTATAAAGGTTATGTTGTTTTGAATTTTGTCCGTTTTTTCGTTAAATACGTATATTTCACCGCTTTCGTATATTTTTGAGGACAAATCGGTTTTTAATTCTCTGTCGATAATGATTTTTTTTCTGTGCTCCATAGTGGGGTTATCGGCAATAACCGTCGTAGAGCTTGTCATTATTGCATCGTAGCGGTTTCTTATTTTGCGCACTTCTTTTCGGGCATTTTCTGAGGTAACCCATTTTGATGAGCCTGTTGATGTCGCGATTTTGCCGTCAAGTGTTGCGGCGGTTTTTATTGCAACAAAAGTTTTTTTCTCTTGTACATTTTTTATAAAAACTTCGTTAAGTTTTTTGCATTCATCTTCTAAAACAGGGCATGTAACCTCAATTCCCGCTTCTTTTAGTTTTTCAATCCCCGATACTTTCAAATTGGGGTCGCGCATACCGATTACAACATGCTTTATGCCTTTTTCGATAATTATATCCGTGCATGGAGGGGTTTTTCCAAAATGCGTGCAGGGTTCAAGGTTAACATAAAGCGTGTGCCCGTCACCTTTTTTAAGGTTTTGTAAAGCTTCACGTTCTGCATGAAATTCGCCGTATTTTCTGTGATAGCCTGTTGAGATTATGTTATCAAATTCATCCGTTACAACACAGCCCACAAGCGGATTGGGCGAAGTTAACCCTTCGGCTTTTTTTGCCAGTTCAATACATTTTTCCATATATTTATGTTGCATAATTGTATTTTACATTAAAATATGATAAATTAAAAGAAAAAGGAGTAAATTATGGTAGATATTAAGTACATCGGACACAGCGCATTTCAGATTACAAACGGTGAAAATGCCGTATTGATTGACCCGTTTGTCCAAAATAACCCAAAATACGATTGGAAAAAAGAACCGTTAAAAGATATTCTTTTAACCCATGCACACGGTGATCATTTAGGACAGGCGATTGAAATAGCGAAAGATTTGGATATAGAAATTACGGCGGTGCCTGAATTGGCGGCATATTGCAGAGAGCAGGGCGCCAAAGCAAAATCGGTTTCACTTGGCTGCTGGCTGCAATATTCTTGGGGCAGGGCGGTATTTTTACCTGCATTTCACTCAAGTGCCTTGCCTGACGGAAGATATGGCGGATGTCCCGCAAGCATTTTGCTGGATATATCGGGTGCAAGAATTTATCATGCAGGCGATACATGCCTTTCATCCGAAATGAAAACCGTCAAAGAGCTTTATGCTCCGCAAATTGCGATGCTACCGATAGGCGGAACTTACACGATGGATGTTGAGCATGCGGCTATGGCTGCAAAGTGGCTTGGTGTTAAAACGGTTATTCCTATGCACTACGGTACTTTCCCCGAAATTGAAGCCGATGTTCAAAAGTTCATTCAGCTTGTAAATCTTAACAATACCGCAGTGGGTGTTTTAAATCCCAACGAAATATAAGAAGGTTATATATGAACATTTTATTTGTAATTGACAGACTTGAGCTTAAATATTTTGAGTTCAATGATTTGGTGACTAATTTTTGGCTCATCAAAGAGTTTTTAGCCCGAAAAAATGATGTTTTTATAACAACAATTGATAAACTTTCGCTAAAAGCAGGTGTTGCTTACGCATTAGGCTATGATGCTTATATAGAAAGTGAAGAAATTGCCTATGATAAATCAAAAGAAATTTCTAAAAAAATTAACGATTTTAATCTGGTGATGTTCAGACCCGACCCGCCTGTTGATTTGGATTATATAAATGCGACTTACGTTTTGGATTTTGTTGACAGAACAAAAACATTTATCATGAATGATACAAAATCAATTCGTGATTTTAATGAAAAGCTCCACGCTGTAAGGTTTAACGACCTATTGCCAAACAATATTGTTACATCTTCAAAAAAAGAGATTATGGAATTTTTGAGAGAAAACGAAGAAATTATCTTAAAGCCTTTGAACAACTGTTTTGGCGCAGGTGTTATGTATCTTAAATACGGTGACAAAAACACTGCCGTAATAATCAATTCAATGACAAACAACGGCAAAAATCTTATTATGGTTCAAAAATATCTGCCGCAGGCTGTTTTTGGCGACAAACGTGTCTTGATTATAGGCGATAAAGTCTTTGATTGGTGTGTTAGAAAATTACCGAGCAACGACGATTTCAAATTTAATGAACATAACGACGATTGTGTTAAAAAAGATGTGCTTTTGCCCGATGAAAAGGTTAAATTTACACAGCTTGCCAAAGAATTGAATAAACTCGGAATTTTCATGGCGGGATTGGATGTCGTTGACGGCAAAATCCTTGAAATTAACGTAACAAGCCCGTGTTATTTTATACGTGAAATAAACAACGGATTTTCAATCAGCTTTGAAAAAAATATTGTCGATGAAATCTTAAACGTTGTAAAAAATTATGCTCTTGAAAAGACTTCAACGTCAATGTCGTTATAGGTATTAGTGTTAAAGTAAGCGCATGATGCGACCATTGCGGCATTGTCGGTGCAATATTTCATGGGCGGTGCAAATACTTTAAATCCCTCGAGTTCAAAAATCTTTTTTCTAATCTCGGAATTTGCAGCCACTCCGCCTGCAATTACCACCTGCTTGTACCCGGATACCTCAAGCGCTTTTTTGACTTTTTTGATTAAGGTTGATGAAACACATTCCTGAAAACTTGCGCAAACATCTTTTACAACCTGTTCATCATTAATGTCAACCGATTTAACAAGCCGTAACACTGCTGTTTTTAACCCGCTGAAACTGAAATCAAAATCGCCGACTTTTGCATCAGGCAGTTTGTAAGCATTAGGGTTGCCTTGTTGTGCCAATTTATCAAGTAAAGGTCCACCCGGATACGGCAGCCCAATGAGCCTTGCGACCTTATCATAAGCCTCGCCGACCGCATCGTCAATGGTTTCGCCCAAAATCGTCTGTTCATCGTAGGATTTTACATCAATAATTTGGGTATGTCCTCCGCTGACCAAAAGCGCTATAAATGGCGGTTTCAGCTCCGTATCAATATAATTTGCGCAAATATGCGCATTCAAGTGGTTTATCCCGATAAAAGGTTTGTCATAAACGAGTGCAAGAGTTTTAGCCGCATTAAGCCCGACCAAAAGACACCCGACAAGCCCCGGCCCGACTGTTCCCGCAAATGCCGTAATATCATCGGGTTTTAAATTTGCCTGCTTGAACGCTTCCGATATAACGGGATTTATCGCCTCCAAATGCTCACGAGCGGCGATTTCGGGAATTACTCCGCCAAATTGTGCATGGGTTTTGATTTGAGATGCGACAACATTAGATATCACTTCCCTGCCGTTTTTGACAATAGCGCAGGCGGTTTCGTCACAGCTTGATTCAATCGCCATAATATATGTGTCTTTGCCAAATTCCACGGGAGTGTGAGTAAATAATGTATTTTTTGTCATATTCATAGTATTATTGTAATACAAAGAGGACATTGAATGCAATTTTTAGACAAAACCAAAATAAGAATAATTTCAGGGCGCGGCGGAAACGGCATGGTAGCATGGCGCAGAGAAAAATATGTCGATAAAGGCGGACCCGCTGGCGGTGACGGCGGAAATGGCGGTGATGTTTACTTGATTGCCGATGAAAATATGTCAACTTTAATGGATTTTAAATACAAATCGGTTTTCAAAGCCGAAAGCGGTGAAAACGGCGGGATTAAGAACATGCACGGACGCTGTGCAAAAGATTTGGTGATAAAAGTTCCGCTCGGCACAGTCGTGAAAGATACAAAAAACGGGAATGTAATAGCGGATTTAACCCAACATGAGCAAAAAGTTCTTGTCGCAAAAGGCGGCAGAGGGGGCAGAGGCAACGCAAGATTTGCAACAGCCCAAAAACGTGCTCCGCAGTTTTGCGAACCCGGTGAACCCGGAATTGAGCGCGAGCTTGAATTGGAATTAAAGCTGATAGCGGATGTCGGGTTACTCGGTATGCCAAACGCAGGCAAATCAACTCTTATCAGCAGAATTTCATCCGCCAAACCAAAAATTGCGGATTATCCTTTTACAACCCTTATTCCGAATTTGGGTGTGGTGAGAAAACGCTCGGGCGACGGTTACGTTGTAGCGGATATTCCGGGGCTGATTGAGGGCGCATCAGAGGGTGTTGGCTTAGGTCATGATTTTTTAAGACACGTTGAAAGATGTCGTTTTTTGGTGCATTTAGTAGATGTTACGGCTGAAAATCCGCTCAATAACTACACGACAATTAATAATGAGCTTAAAAAATATTCAGAAAAGCTTTCAAACCTCTATCAAATCGTTGTTTTGAACAAAATCGACGCCGTTGACAAAGAATACTTAAACGAGATTATGAGCGAATTTAAGAGTGCTTTTGCAATCTCTGCCGTAACGGGTGAAAATGTCGATAAACTCCTTGATTTTATGGCGCAAAAAGTCGATGAGATTGAACATCACACATCAGACATTGTTATAAATGAGGATTTAGACGCATACAACAACGACGACAGTGCTTTTGAAGTTTACAAAGCGGCAAAAGATACTTACTTTGTCGAGGGCGGCAAGATAAAAAGGCTTGCTAACGTCACGGATTCAAGAAATACCGAGCAGATAATCAGATTTCAAAATATATTAACCGATATGGGCGTCTTTGAAGAACTTAAAAAGCGCGGTATCAAAAACGGCGACACCCTTATCATCGGGCATTTGGAAATGGAATATTTTGAAGACCAGATGTTTATTTAAGCATTTGCCATTTTGTTTTAACTGTGGTATTATTTGCAAATGGAGGAAGATATGGTAAAAAAAATAGCGTTTTTATTCCCCGGACAAGGCTCGCAAAGTGTCGGGATGGGAAAAGATTTGTATGATAATTATGAATGTGCCAAAAATGTTTTTGATACGGCAGATAAAATTTTAGACAAAAGTATTACAAAATTGTGCTTTGAAGGCCCTGAAGATGACCTTAAACAGACGGTAAACACGCAGCCGGCGATTGTCACAATGTCAATTGCGGCACTGGAGGTTTTAAAGTCACAGCTTGATATCAAACCTGATTATACAGCAGGGCACAGCTTGGGCGAATATTGTGCGATGTACGCATCAGGTGTAATGTCACTACAAACAGCTTTGAAAGCTATTCAAGAACGTGCAAATTTAATGGATTTAGTAAAAGGCGGTTCAATGGCGGCTGTTTTGAATGCAACGGAAGAACAATTACAAAACGGACTTAAAGAAGGCTCAAAAATAGGGTATGTCGACGTTGCAAATTACAATTCGCCATCTCAAGTTGTTATAACCGGTGATGATGCTGCCGTCAAAGCCGCAAGCGATTATATGCTGGCTAACGGTGTAAGACGTGTCGTACCGCTTGCAGTTTCCGGTGCTTTCCATTCCAAATTTATGGAAAACGCATCTGTTGAATTTGAGAATTTCGTGTCTGATTTGCAGTTATCAGATACATCAATCCCCGTCGTTACAAATGTTGACGCTCAACCGACAACAAATGCCGAAGATTTTAGAGCAAAAATGCCCAAACAAATTTGCTCATCGGTTTACTGGACACAAACAATTGAAAACATGGTGTCCAATGGCGTAGATACGTTTATTGAAATCGGTCCGGGCAAAGTTTTGGCAGGCTTAAACAAAAAAATTGCACCCGATGCAACGGTTTACAATATTTTTGATAAAACTTCAATGGAAACGACGGTTTCAGCCTTAAAAGAGATTTTTGTTCAGGTCAAATAACAAAATTAAATAATTCTTTAATATCAATATTTAAAGCGTTTGCGATATTTTCCAAATTTTTGAGCGTAACGTTTGTTTCACCACGCTCAATTAATCCTATGGAATTTCTGTTTAGTTCGGCAAGCTCGGCGAGTTTTTCCTGCGAAATTTTTTGCTTTTGACGTTCCACACGGATTTTTAATCCCACTTTTAGATTTATGTTTTCGTTCATATAAATATTTTATATAACTACTATATTGACAATCTACATAATTTATTGGTATAATGACTAATATATTAGTTAAAAGTAAATAAGCAAAGAGGCAAGTTACAGAAAGTCGTTAAGACGACAAGTCGATTACAAAAGCGAATAAGTCAATAAGTGAATAAGCCCTTTACAAAATAAAAAATGAATGTACAAACAATATAAGGAGAAAAAGAAATGAGAACAAAGAACAATGCAAAAGAATTAGTAAAAGCTGTCATTGCGAGGTGGCAAGCCACTCACCACATAGAGCTTTGCGAATTTGCCAATATGCGAGCGGAGCGTCGCAATCGCAAAGTCATGGCGTCCCACGTCATTGCGAGGAGGGCAAGCGTAGCGCAGCCCGACGCGGCAATCTATTAAGTGGATTGCTTCGTCACTTCGTTCCTCGCAATGACGAAAGTATATGTAGGTTGGCATTAGCCAACAGAAAAATAAAGAAAGGACAAAAATATGACAAAAGAATTAGTAAAAGAAAATGTAACAAAACAAGACGATAGTCGTGACGCAATCCCCACCCCTTGCGGGCGGGGAAGCAGTTGTGCGAGCGAAGCGAGCTACAAATGCAGGGGCGGGGTCAATGTCAGCATCGACAGTCAAAACCCCTCACTCCAGCCCTACCGAAAATTTGGTTTCACTTTAGCAGAAGTACTGATAACCCTTGGTGTTATCGGTATTG
This sequence comes from Candidatus Gastranaerophilales bacterium, assembly GCA_947624935.1. GTDB lineage: Bacteria > Cyanobacteriota > Vampirovibrionia > Gastranaerophilales > Gastranaerophilaceae > SIG32. Next base: position 142 of record CANQML010000013.1, on the reverse strand, counting down.
TCGCTGCCATGACTATCCCTAACTTGGTTCAATCTTACAAGAAAAAAGAGGTTGAAACAAAACTTGTAAAATTTTACAGCATGATGAATAATGCCATAAAGCTTGCCGAAGTTGATTACGGACCGCAAAGTACATGGACGGA
>CANQML010000012.1 GCA_947624935.1 Candidatus Gastranaerophilales bacterium | reverse complement strand
GAGCCTGAAACAGCGGTCGACTTATCAAACAAGTTATCACTAATCACGGTTGTTGTGCTGTCCCCCGATGAGCCGCCGTCGCCAAGCTGAGCCACAGTCTCTTGTAGATTTGTGATGACTTCAGTTAAGGTATTGTAGTTTCCACGAGCAGCTATAACTTCTTTAACAATATCAGCAATTCTTCCTAATGATTTTTCGTTTATGGATGCATTTTCAATAATCGACGGCTTTACTCTTACTTTAAATGCAAAAGGCGGAGTTAAAATGTAGCTTTGGTTTGTGTCACAAATTTTAATTTCAACTGACATAACACCGCTTGTAGTTTTTAAATTTCTATTATCAATAGGAACTTCAATATTACCGTCACTATTAACCGTGCATTTTACGTTATCTATAATTAAAAAACCATCGGTTACAAAAGCGGCAGTTACAATGCTGCTTTTTGGAACTCTTATATGTAATGAATTCGCATACAATTGAATGTCAACAATTCTTACGCTTTTGTCATTTGCACTTTCAATCATTTTAATTTGAGGTGCGTTAATATTGTTAATATCAATTTTATAAATTTGATGTGGTACTTCCAATATTTCGCCGTACGGAATATACTCAGTCGGGTAGCTTCTGTCTTTTACTATCATCAGAGTATTAAGATATGGCTCGTATCCGTCATATGCTAAATAAACCGCTCCTTCTGATATGTCTGATTCAGATATGGCAACCTCAATATCATAAGCATTTTTATCCTCACCCGCGGTTAGATTTCCCGTCAGATTTTTTAAGAAAGTTTTATCTGATTTTAACAGCGGAACTCGCTGAGCATATGAATCTGTACCTATAAAACTATACGGAACTTTAAAACGATATGTTCCTGCTCCGCGTAACTCTACATAGGCATAGAATGAATTAGCTTGAGAAACAAGACTGGGGCCGCTGTCTGAACGGTAAAAACATGAGCCTGAAACAGCGGTTGACTTATCAAACAAGTTATCACTCATTAAGCTTTTGTCATTTACACTTTCAATTATTTTAATTTGAGGTGCGTTAATATTGTTAATATCAATTTTATGACTTTGTTGTGGTGCTTCCAAGATTTTACCTCCTCTTATTAGTGATAAAGTTGAGTAACGAAATTTTCTGTTCTCCAACTTCAAGCAATGTATAGCGTTCAGCCAGACTGTCATATACAACTTTGCATATTTTTGCTGTAAGGCTTGGCTTGTTTTCTCCGAAACACACCTTAACAGTATCGCAAAGTTTAAGGTGCTGCATTTTATCAAGCTCTGAATTATATGTAATAGCGATGTTTACTTCTTCGACAGTTTGATGATTAACATTAAAGTATTCATTAGTAAAATGTGTTATCATATCTTGAACATCTTGATAATTTAGCCCTGTTTGTGGATTTACTTTTATATCTCCGCCAAAGTATTCTCTGATTTTATCCGAAAAATCTATCAATTTAACTTTTGGAAATATTCTTGAAGTATTTGACTGGACAGGCTCTCCTGTGAGAACAACATAACCGCCGTTTACATCGGAACGGGTTACTTTGGCATATCCAAAAAGATGTGAATAGGCTGCATCATTTGTAACAGTTTGATTGAATTCTGACATATTTCGTCCAAACATTAATTTATATCCGCTGTCTGCTCCCCGATTTTCCAAAAGTTCAATTTTGAAATTGTCGTAATGATATTCACCACCAAATGTGCTCAAGATGCTATTATCACTGCCGCCGAGAATATCTCCAATTTTTTTTGTTGGCGAATCACTTAAATCAAAAGTTTTTACTGTTGTAATATTGCTTGAAAAAGTAAAGTGATTTTCAAACATTAAATCATTAAAAACATCTGACATTATTTTTTGAGGAGTCCCTGTTATGGAATAGTCTACTGTATTTCCAAAGTTGGATATACAGTTTTGCATACCTAAAAATTTTATATGTTGGCCTTGAATTTCTATTTCCCCTGATGATTTTACAACAAGCTTATTAATCTCAAATAATTGGGGTGAGTCATCATTATTTGCTTTTGCTTTTACAATCATACTAATGCCGACAACATCTGCGAGTGGGTCGGTAGCAGCAACAAGCATATCAAGAGTGTATGCTCCGTTCCTTTCTTCGGTAACTTCGCATTTTGTACAGTCACGGAAGAAACCGTAACCGTTGTTGTTATAAGCTGATTTATCAAGCACTGCGTCATATAATCTTGGTAACACTATAAACGCCTCCATTTTGGTATGATTTCTATTGATGAAAATATTCCTCCGTTATGACCGCCGATTTTTATATGATTTGTTCCGGGCTTAAATATGGGCAAATAATCAAAATTTACAAGTTGGCTGCAATTCTGTGTATCTTTAAAAACGCTCTGCTGTTCTGTGTCAAATTCGATATAATCCTCAATATTCTCTGAACGGTACTGTGTTCCGTTTACAGTTAAATAAACTGTGCCGCTGCCGTTTATTTTTATATATGGTTCTGAACTGTAAATTTCAGGATTGTAAATTTCAAACTCCGTACTTGTTGAAATAGTTGTCTCCTGTCCTAAATCAGAATACCAAAACGGCTGGCGGTTGAATGTAATTGAGGTGTCGATGTGTTTGTTTAATTTACTTGAAATCTCACCGATTGATGTACAAACCGCATAGCAGAAATAACCCGGATTGTAATCATCACGCAGGATTTTATAATTATCGTCATTAGGAGCTAACCAGTCGATAAGTTCACGAGCAAGAGACTCCGTGTCATACGCTGTTACAAGATACGGAATGGAATTAATTTCATAAGGAGGCATATCAACATTTTTATATCTTTTGTTGTCAACAATTATATCTCCGCTTCTGCCTGTAATCGAGCTAAAACTAATATCGCGCTCCGCAACAGTTCGTACAGGAGGTGTTTTTATGCTGAATCCCATTTCATTTAGGGATTTGCCGTTGTAAAATAAATCTTTCATTTTAGCCCCATCCCATTCCTTTGCTTATTATTCTATCTCCTAATGCAACCGACAGTTTATCGGCAAGCGAGTTAATATCATTGTCGTTGTTAATTGTTACGTTGCTGATATTTAAATTGACAATTGGTGCATTAGTGATGTTTCGAATACTTTGAGAATTAATAGGTTTTATTGCGCTCTTATCTCTTAATGACTGTATTTTACTAAGAGTGTTTGAAATATCAATATTTGCTAAACTGCTTTGTGCATTCTCCGCTAACTCTTGAGCAGCACTGTTTGCAAGGTTAGAATTTTCTTTAATTCCTAAAGCAAATCCCTGACTAAAGAATTTTCCGAGTTTTTGGGTTTCTTTTGATGGGCTTGCAATACCAAGCCAACTTTTAATAGCACCATAGGCCTTTTTAGCAACGGACTCTGCCGCTGCGCCTATACGTTGAAATGCTTCACCTGAGAGAATGCCATTAATAAAGCCGCCGACAAGATTATTACCAAGCGAGAATAAAGAAACTTTTTCGCTTCCTTTTTTAGCTTTGTTTGCAGATGTTTTTCCGGCATTTTCTACGTCAGTATTTTTTGAGAAGATACCGCTTATAAAGCTGCCAATCAGAGAAGCACCTTTTGAAAATAAATTGACTTTTTCTGTACCTGATTTTGCATTTTCAGCAGATGTTTTTCCAGCGTTTTCCGAGTCTGTGTTTTTTGAAAAGATACCGCTTATAAATCCGCCAATGAGTGAAGCACCTTTTGAAAATAAATTGACTTTTCCTGTACCTGACTTTGCGCTTTCAGCAGATGTTTTTCCAGCGTTTTCCGAGTCTGTGTTTTTTGAAAAGATACCGCTTATTAAACTACCAATAAAACCCGAACCTATATCAAACCAACCGCCGATTTTTGCAGCGTTACGAGTTCTGGTTGCTGCATTTTGGGATTTTGTTTCAAGTTCAGGGCTTTTTAAGTCAATTGCCTCGCCAGCTTTATCAAAGTCACCTTTAAAAATTTTTGAAACTTCAATTCCACGAGCAGCTTCATTAACTCCTGATGCCATGGCTTTTGTTTTTACAGTGTTTTTTTTGACATTTTCATCAATATTTTTTTGTGTTTTTGATTCGATTCCTTGATAGTTTTGCACATATCTGTCATATTCGGTTTGCGCACTATCAACCATCTTTTTTAGCTCATCAACTTGCGATTGTGTAATACCTTCAGCACCATTTTTTACAGCTTTCTCCATTTCTTTATATTTTGTTTTATAACTGTTCAGTTGATTTCTTAGCGAATTTTCTGTACCGTTTTCAGCAGTAATAAAATTTGTTGTCATTTTTTTAAGGGCCGCATTGATTTTATCGGTATCTTTACTAACTACTGCCTCTGACAAATCTTCATAGTAATCAATTGTTCTTTGATATTCTTTAGCAGTATCATTAAGTGTTATATATTCTTCTTGAGCTTTCGCAAGGTTGGTGTTAGCATCATTTAAATCACCAGCGGCGGACTCTACAGCTTGATTTAATTTATTTTTATATTCGTTTAGTTCATCAACTGTTCCAACAGACTCACCACTTTCTGTAGCCCATTGGATTATTTCGTTTATATCGTCTCTTATTTGTATTTGATAGAGTTTGAACCATCTATCGTATGCGTTATTTCGTGTTTTTTTAAGTGCTGGTAATTTGTTGTACGCTGTTGCTGCATCGGAAATAGTTTTATCTTTATTTTGTATTGCTTCAATATAACTTCCCTCAGCACTTGATAAAATAGCTTCGCCTTCTTTTATTTTAAGTACATTTTGAATACTTTCTGCGAGCTCATCATACGAAGTAATAACGTTCCCGTTCCATTCAATTTCTTTACCAGTTATTTTTTCTAATTCTTGAGTAATAAACTTTGCTCTGTCTTCATACCCTTTCTTTACTTCGCCATTTTTACCTACAATTTTATCAAGTTCAGTCCATAAATTATTATAATACTGAAATTCAGATGAAGTATTTGAAACAGCTTCATCTCGTGAGGAAACAAAATTATTATATGAATCTTTAAGTTCATCTAATTTTTCATCTTGAAGTCGCTGGGCTTCGGTTAGTTCTTCGGTTTCAACTTTTGCTTCGTCCTGAGCGTCTGAAAAAGTCCATACAATGTTTATCAATGTTCCAATTGCAGTTGCAATTAATCCAATGACGTTTGTATTCTGAGCTAATGACAGTGCCTGCTGTGAAGCTTTTGCAGCGTCGGTTGCGGTTTTAAGAGATTTATAGGCGTTAACAAGATTTACCACGCCTTTTACAAATTCGCTTGCTTTTTTAACACCCCATACAAGTGCTATTTGTCTGCCAATGCCTTTAATAAGAGGAATTAAGTCATCAAGATTATCGGAAACCCAGTCAATGCCATCTTCAATTTCAGGGAAAAAATCTTCAACAAGCGGATTTATAACTTCAGTCTGTGCTTTTCTACCGAGTGAAGCAAGACGATTGCCAACATCATCATACTTTACGCTATTGACTTTATCCATCGTACCCTTGACGTTATCAAATTTTGTATTGACTTTGTTAAGAGAACTTATAACATTAAGGGCATTGTCTTCGCCAAGAGCACTCCAAGTGTCAGAAGCAAGGGTTAACATATCTTGCTTGTTTGTCGCTGTATCTAAATCGTTTATAACCGAATAGAATACTTCCGATGCGGTTGCTTCTCCGTTTTTCCATTTTCTAAATAATTCTCCTGTTTTATCAGAGAATAAAACAATGTTTTTTTCAATTCTTCCGTCTGACAGACTGATTGTAAATTCTTTGACAAAATCATTCACTTTATCAAGATTATATGCCCCTGATTCAGCACCATTATCAAGAATTGCAAACATTTCTGATGCAGAAAATCCTGCTTGTCCCCAAAGCTGAGAATATTCTGCTATATTATCCCCAAGTTCGTCACTGTAATTTAATCCGTTTTGTGCTCCGCTCGCAATTAAATCAAATGCGTTTTCAGCCGAAACGCCCATGTTTGTTATGAGTCCCTGAACACCTCTCAAGCTTTCATTGAAATCCATTCCGAAGGTATCTTCAAGGCCATAGAGTTTCTTAACAAAATCTCCGATTTTATTGGGATCTGTTTCATTCGTGAACTGAACCACATTAGCCATTTTTGAAGCAACATCTTCAAGACTTTCACCGAAGTTAGAATTATAAATATCTTCAAGAGTAGAACGGTAATTTTGCATTGCTGAATCTGATAATCCAGTTGCCGCTTGCATTGCTTTCATTGCGCCTTCAACTGAATCATAAGATGCTATTGCCGCCCCTACCGCTCCGCCTGCTGCGGCTAATCCTGTACCGATTCCTTTAGCTGTGTCTTTTAGATTGTCTTTTAATTCGCTGGCCGAGGTCTTAACATCGTCAATTTCTCTTTTTAAGTTTGATAAATTGGTTTTATCAGCTTGGCTGTTTAATTCCTTAATTTCATCTTTAAGTTCTTTAATTTCCTGCGTGCCAGATGAAAGATTAGTATTTTTAACATCAGATTCAAAACCACTCTGAGCGGTTTTTGTGTCTTCTAACTGCTTTTGCAGATTTTCTAATATGCCTTTTGTAGCCTCAACTTCACGTTGATACGCTCTATATTTATCTGCGCCGAGTTCACCTGAGTTTGCTTGGTCTTCAATCTGGTCTTGTACAGATTGTAATTTTTCAAGAGCAATCTTTGTATTTGAGATTTTTTCTTCGAGAATATCTTGTTTTTGCGCCAATAAAACAGCGTTGGAGGGGTCAAATTTCAACTGTTTGTTTACGAGGTTTAGCTCACTTGTTAAATTTTTTGATATTGAATTAACATCCTTTAATGCTGCTTGTAAATCTGTAGTGTCGCCGCCAATTTCAACTTTAATACCTTTAATAGTCGAAGCCATATTTATCCTCCAAAAACTTAAAGTTGATTATAAAATCGTTATATTTATTTTCGCTTATTTCACCGTTTTCGTATTGTTCTGTAACAAATGGCAAAACATCTTTCAGCTTATAATATTTTTCTTCTTCCTCGTTCGGATTACCTTTTTCAAGCATTTGGCGAGTAATGCAGAAATCAATTATAAAACCGATTGAAAACCTATTAAAATCTGCGGCAGTCAATCCGCTTTTGACCGCATATGAAAGAATGTCATAAGCTGACGTATAAGTCTGTGTTTGACTGCCGCTTTCGTTTTTTTTGTGGTTTCAATAGACTGACAAATTAATTCTAAAGCCACTTGACTTGCAGTAATAACGCCCTGAATTGAAAAATCCTTAATCCATTCATATATGTCCGCAATACTGTCGTCAGCAGTTTTTGCTGAAGCCCAAAGAAGTTTAGAGTATAGAGAAAATGGAATATTCTGAATATTCTTAATTTTTGAAAGCTCTGCAATATCCAGCAACATTCGGCGGCCTTTAAATCTGTCTTCATATATTAGCAGGGTAGAGGCATTTGCCTCCACCCTTACTTTTTTGTTGTCAATGATAATTGTTTTGCTTGACATATTTATCCCTCAAAATCTTCCTCAGTCGGCACTTTTATTGATTCCGGGAGCGTATCTGAGTATAGCGTTATTCTGACATATTTATTATCTTCACGCGGAGAAGCGGCAATTTCAAATTCAGGAAATTGCGGGTCAAAATTAGCTTCGGAAGTTTTATTAGCACGTGAAGGACGCTTTGATACAATGCAGTTAAAGTAAATATCAATTTCGTATTTTGTTGCTGCATTATAACGCTCATTAGCAATAATAAGGGCAAATCGCGGTCTCTCGGCTGTTGTGTTCTTTTCAAGAATACTGCCGTCGGTCGTTTTTGAATTGCCGAGCCAAGACTTTTCAATATCATCAATAATAGAAAGAAGCTGTACGGTAATGTTATATCCTGCATTTTCTTCCGCTGTAACAACAGGCAGACCATCGGCGTAAATGGTTGTAGTTTCTCCGTTAGGCTCTGCCGATACCTCTCTGCCGCCTGCTTCGGTGGATTTAAAATAAACTACTTTACCATATGTATATGGTTCTTCGACACTCGAAGTAATCGGTGCGTATCCGACTTTTGCTATAGTTTTGTTCATAAAAAACATCTCCTTTTATTTTTTATAGGTTTTTCGTCCGCCTCCTGCGGACTGTGAATTTTTAATTATTTTTTCGATGCCTGCAATATATTCTGCTTTAACTGTCTCTGCCGCAGGCTGAATATGTACTTGAGCAGCAACGCTGCCTTTGTGATTTCTTTTGACGTGAGGCTTTTCAAGTAAATGCGTTCTGCTATAGTGTTTTGCGTTATGTACGGTTTTTTCGTAGGTACTGAATGTGTTTTCAGTAACCTTTACTTTCCACGATTTAGCATATTTCCCGGTTCGCTTCGGACTTGCATTTTTAATAAGCTCTTTAAGCCTCTCGGCTTTTTCGTCCGTCAGGTTAATAATTCCATATTGAATATCCGCTGTCCAGCTATTAAGAGTTCCTGCAACAGCTGACGAAATTTCATTAGGCTTTACTTTTTCATCGCTCATCCGAAAATCAACTCAAATTCATAAATTGTTTCGTAGTAGTTTTCAGATTCAACAAATGCCCTTTCGGTTTTCTTTGCATTTATGCCATTTAATATGAACCACGACTCGAGCTTAGATTCACTGAGAATATCGCTTTTTTCAGTATAAAGTTCAACCGCTATTTTTGTTTTGGTAATAACAGGTATTCCATCAGCGTATATGCTGTCTTCAGCTGAACGGAAATAACAAGCATATGGGGTGGAAACTGATTTTTTGTATTCGGCTTCAGCTATAGGAATACCGCAGTTTTTTATAGCTGTTTTGAAATCGCTGTAACTATGAAACGCCATCTTCTTTTCCTTTGTATAGTCCGCGCTGTGACAAACTTAAAACAGTAACGGGAGGATTAGTATCCGGCAACTGCTGAACTTGCTCAATTTTATAGCGCGTATTTTTTATTACCGCTGCGTGCTGTGTGTTGAGTTCTAAATCCCTGTGAATATGAATTACCAAATCGAGCTTAATATCACTCTGGCGTGCAGCGTAGTAACGCTTGACACCCACAGTACGATTACCATATTTGAATTTTTTAACTGCATTGCGGATTATAACGTCATCTTCGTCGGTTTCGTAAATAGCCACAATTCCGTCATTGAATGTCAGAAATTCAATCGGAGTTTTTATTTTCATATTCCTGTACCTCGTATTCCTGACGCAATGCTAAAATTTCCGCTTTGTAGTTAATGTCAAACATTTCGGAAGCGTTGCTGTAAGCGTATCTGCAATAAGACGAGAGCAAATATCTCGCGCGAGTAGGTTTTTCAAAATCATCATCTGTCAGAAGCGGATGAAATGAGCGAAGGTGCTGTTTGCCGTCCTCAATTATGATATTAATTTTTTCGTCGTTAGAGGTATCCTCTATATTGATGTCAAGCATCGTTTTTATATCTGCAAGAACTGACATTTACAGCACCTCCGTTATAAATGATTAAGCCTTTAAAATTTTTACTCAGCCGCCTGATTTTCGAGAACAACCGAAAGTTTAAGCGGTTCAAGCTTTGAAATGTCAAGGAAAATAAAGCTGTTGTTGTCCTTTGCTCTTCCTGTTCCGTAAAGTTTAATGGCGTAAGTTCTGTTATCTTCAAGGAACTGATAATGGTCGCTATAGTCGAGTTTACCTTCTTTTCCTGTTGAAAGACAGGCGGCGTATCGGCTGAGCATACCGAGTATTGCAGTGCCTTCCGTAACCATTTCAGACTGATATACGTTTGTCGGGAATGGGAATATGTTATTTTTATAGCTGCCATCTGTTGCAAGAACGGTTGTGGCAGGAATGATTTTGCTTATGTAATCCTGCGGATTTACGATAAGGTCAACAGCAGGAACGATACGAGCCTTGCCGCTTTCGGTTTTTGCAAGTTTAGCAACTGCGGCACAGTAGCTTGTAACATCAAGCCCTTTAAGACTTACTTTTTCTTTGTCGGGATAAACGCCCTCTTGAACAGAGCCTTTGAGGTCTTTACACATACCTATAGGCATATTCTTACCTGTACCGCAAATTATGCCGTTTTCAAGTCCGTATGCAAGAGCGTCGCCGAGAATAGCACGTACATATGCGTCAAGATAACCGGGAGCAAGGTCAAGTAAATCTTTTGGAACGGGTATAAACGCAGTTAGTTTATTGGTGCTGAATTCGAGTGAATGAATTGTTTCGCTGAGTTCCTGAGTAATTTTAGTTGTAATTTGACCCCAAGCCGCAAGTTGTTTTGTGTCGTCAGAATAAATCCACTTTACAGAACCGAAAGTGTTCTGAATATTTAATGCGGCAAGTAACGGATGATTCTGCTCAATGTCAGTAAGAACAGTATCAATAATTGTCTGAGGTATGGTGAGGTCAACATTTGAAAGTGCCTGTTTGGGGTAGAGGGATTTCATTGCAGTTGCAACATTCTCGTAGAACTTCTGTTCAATTGATGTAAGCTGTCGAATGCCGCGCTTTGCAAGAATTGTCGAGTCTGTTGTAGCCTGAATTTCGTTAAATGTGTCAAGCAAACTTTGCTGAATGCCCTCGGCATATTTTTCAAAAGCTTCTACAATCTGTCCTTCGTCTTTTGAATCAAGCGCATCTTTAAACTTTTGAGCAAATGCTTTGCGCTGTTGCATAAGAAAATCTTTGTTTTTCATTTAGAATTCTCCTTTTATATAAGATTTTTTGAGTTGATTAAATTGCTGAGCCATTCATACTTGTCCTCATTCTGATTCGGCTCGGTATCAGGTTTCGGCGGCGCAGGGGGTGGAGTAGGTTTTTTCTTTGCAGCCAACTGCATAAAATCAGCTGCTTTTTTTGCTGTCGGATTTTTCTGCCGCTGTGCTTGTTCAATTACATCAACAGATTGCGACAAGTCAACAGGATTTGCAATTTCATCACAAAGCCCGATTTCAAGTGCCTGCTCTGCTGTCAGAAATGTTTCGGCGTCAAGCAGTTTTTGTAATTCGTCTTTGCTGATTTTATCGGTTTTTGTTAGATATGTATTGCAGCTTGCTTCGTTGATGGTATCAAGGTCATCTGCCGCTTTCCTTAATTCTGCGGCATTGCCATAAGCTGGCATCATCGCATTATGTATCATCATTGTTGTATTGCTTGGCATTACAATTTTATCGCCTGCCATAGCAATCACCGAAGCGATAGAATAAGCGAAAGCATCAACGTAAACGGTTTTAGACTGTTGCATACGTTTCAAAATGTTGTAAATTGCAATACCCTCGGAAACTGAGCCACCGCAGGAATTAATATAAATGTTGATATTATCAACAGGTCCTGCTTCATCAATAGCTTTGCGAACATAGTTTGCTGATGTAGTGCTTTCAACAATTTTACTGTTCCACCAGTCATAATAATCGCCTTGAATTTCTCCGTACAGATAAATTTCGAGCGTTCTTAAATTACCCTCTTGTTTGATTTCAAATGCTTTGTTTAAATTCATTAGTTTTCACCACCCTTCACAGCCATATCAACTGTTTGATAATTCTTTGTCATATAGTGAGCGTGTGCCCATTCCTCAGTATCAGGAATCATATTGCAGTAGCGTTGTGCCTGAGCCGGAGAAAGTACACCGCAAGCTATAGATTTGTCAATGTTGTTTGCTGAAGAAATAGCGTCAATGTGACGTACATATGTTGTGTCTATCGACAGATAGCTGCCCTTTAAAAAGCTGCTTTCGCCGTAGCGTTTTTTAGTTATTTCCTGTTCAACCATTTGTGCGAGGGGGTCAATAGCATTCGCTATAAACGAATCAACTGCATCGCTGAGTTGAGAGGCTTCACCCTTAATAATTGATGGCGGAATATTAAAAGCATTTCCTACGATTGAATATGCTTCATCACGGAGTTTTGTAATATCATTAATTTCAGAATTTGTAGTTTTGTGAGAATCGGTTGAAGGCTCTGTGTAGGAGTAACCGTCAAATAAAGGAAGTACCGCATTTTGAGCATTAAAATACTGCTTAAAACGCTTTTGAATCAGGTCATTAAATGTATCTTGAAATTTGGTATCATTTGAAGCCTGATTGGAAATTGTTAATATTCCCTTGTGACCGACTGCTTTGTTATATCGGCTTTCCGCTGCTGTCATAAGTTTTTCATAGCTCTTACACATTTGTGCTAAAATACTTGAAATGGCAATGTTATTGTATTTGAGATAGATTACTTCTCTTTCGGAAAAAGTCCTTGAAAAAGTTAAATTTCTACAACTGACAGATGAAAAAACATCATCATATAATGCAAATTCTGTTTTGCTGAAGCCGTCTGCTACAAGCAGTTGTTCATTAGAGGTTTCAACAATTAATGCCTCATTTTTAAAAATCAAATTTGAAACAAACTCAGTAATAAACTCAATTTTTGTTTGGTGCTTATTCGGAGAAAAATTCCACAGATAATATTCGTATTCATATTTCGGCTTGTTGTCACTAAGTGTGATAAACTCACATTTAGCTAATGAACGGGCGATTAAACTGATTGCGGTAAATAAGGCAAGCTCGGTAAGATTGAATTTTGAAGCCTCGTATTTTTCATAAAACTCTTCTAAATCCGATTCACTTATTTCTACACTGCTTTTGCCAATAAGCTTTGAACGAATATAATCAATAAATTTCATTTAATCACCACCTAAAAACTATACACTTGAAGCATTTGACTAAAGCTGTCAGCATCAATCGGCGTGTATTGTTTGATTTTGTCTTTTTGCGTATATGCCGCTGCAAGTGCCATAAAACCATCAGTTTTGCGGCTTCGCGGTTCAATTTTGCCGTAAATAATATTTCCTTTGTTGTCGTATGTAACTTTTACATTGTTTGTGTACCAACGCATCAGTGAATTTTCTCCCCAAATAATACGCTGATTTTGAAAATCACTTGATATAACGGGAGCTGCTTGCATAAGGTCAGATGGTCGTACAAGATGTAAATTGTTGTTGCCCTTTTTATCACAATCAAATCCAATTGACATAAGCGGTTTTTTAAGCAGCGTGTAACGATAATTATCAAGTGCGCCTGCCACAATGTTATAATGCTGTTTCATTTCATTAATCCATTCTATTGGCAATTCCGGGGGTATCTCAACGCCCGGGACAATTGTCAGCAAGCCCTCTGCCGCCGCATCTTTTACAGGATAACGAATCCTCGATAAATCTCTGCAACTTTCACATACCCATGAATGAGTAATCCAGTATATCTTGTTATCAACTTCGAATAGCAAACCTACTGCAAGGAAATCGTGGATTTTAGTGTAATCTATACCGAAAACACAAGTCCTGCCCTCAAGGTCAATTATCGGTTTGTTGGTGGCGAGAATATTCTCCCAATCTGTAACAGGCTCTCCAGTTGTACCCTGCGGAATGTTCATTCTCTTTGTCATAAAATCGGAATTGCCGAGATGGTCACGCTTCCAGTCGAAATATTCTTTTTTCAGCACTCGCTGAAGTACCGGGAAATATTGCAACGATGGATTTGCCTTGTACCAATTTTCGGGATTATCAACTTCTTTTTTGTCATCAAGACGGCAGATGAAAGGCAGCATACCATTATCAGGAATTTCGCCGTTGAGGATTTGCAAAGCGTCTGATAGAGTGTTGTCAAGCGGACCGTCACGAACATCACCCATTGTCGTTATAATTGTGGTTCGAGGGAGTGGTTTTTTACCGAGACCTGTTTTGAAAACTTTTATAAGACTGTAATTTTCGTACGCGTGATATTCGTCAAAATCTATCTTTCCCGGACGTCCGCCGTCCTTTGTTTTTGAATTTGATGTACGAAATTTTAAAACAGAATGTGTTTTTAGATTTGTAATTTCTTCTTTGTTCCACTTAAAGTGCTTTGACATTTTTGCTTTGTTATTTTCAAGAACGTTATAAATGTCAAAGAAAGTGGTTTTTGCCTGTTCTTCTGAGGTTGCGCAGATGTCAATATGATATTCTTTTATTCCGTTAACGGGAGTGAGCAAACAGAAATCTTCAAAAGCAAGGCAGCCATTTTTCCCTGCTCCTCTGCCAACGAGAATAAACATATCAGGCCATCTGAGAATACCGGGAGAAATATATGTACAGTTATGTAATGCAAAGCAAAATTTTTCCCAAGGAAATAATTCAAAGTCAAAGTATTTTTGTAAGCTTAAATAGTCTTCAAGCTGCTTATCATCAACATAAATTAACTCATTCTTAAAGCAGTTTTCAACGTATTTTATAAGTAATTTTTGCTCTTTGCAAACAGCAAATTTCTCCGATTTTACAAGGTCAATATACTCCTGTATGTGCTTATTCATCAGAGTTTGTCATCGCATTCCATTTCTACGGTTTTGGTTGTTAGGTCGAGCTGTGCGAGAATAGCGAGTCTTTGCTTGTTGCAGGCAATGGCATTTTTTACATTAGGATTATCCTTGATGTAGGTTTTTCCTGTAGCAGATACAGCCTCATAAGAAAGCCCCTTTTTTTTGATGTCTTTCTGCATTTGTCTTTCCAGTTTTGTGTAGTACATATAGGTGTCAATTAAATCCCTAAAAGCATCAACATCAGCACCTTTTTTTTCAAGCTGCTCAATCAGACTTTTTTTTATACTTGCAAGCGAAGCCATATTTTTAATTTCTCCTTCCTGAAAAAATCCTCGCGTGCGCGCGTAGAGGTACAGTCTTGACTGCCGCCGTTATCTTTGGGTCAAAATTTTTTTCGATTTTTGACCCGGGGGTATGAAAATTTTTACCATTTTTCTTCGTTTAACTGTTCCGTATGATGGTGTTCATCGTAATGACATTCATCACACAACAATTCGAGATTTTCATAAACCATTGCGAGTTCTGGATGCAGCCGCAAATACTTTTTGTGATGTACAACCATGCCGCGTCTATATCTGCCTTTGCTTCGGCAGCGTTCACACTCGTAATGCTCTGCTTTTCGTTTACGTTCTCTGAGCTCGTGCCATTCTCTTGTATTGTAAAACGGAGAAGTATCACCGCAGCGGATTAGTTCTCTTATCCACTCAGTGGTTACGTGCCTGCTTGTCATACTTTAATTAAAGCATAAAATTAACCTCTACTACTGCAAACTTTTTAATTATTATCAATAATTTGTTCTATGGTTGCGGTATTAAGACCTCTGAACGAAGCGCAGATATTGCGTGCTTCTTTTAACCAGTACCACACATTACGTTCGCTTGTAAATTTTTTTGCAGCAAGGTTAAGTACCCGCGCATTAATATCATTGCGTTTAAACTCTCTCGTCGGTTCAGTAAAGTAAACTTCTCTGACAGCTTCGCAGATGTAATCTTTGCCGCTGCGGTTGAGATATTCCAGTGTCTTTGAAACAGCGAGTAAATCAAAGCGGATTGCAATGCTGTTTTTATTGCTTTTAATTTTACTGTTGCTGAAGCTTAGATTTCCAATTTTTTGTTCTGACGGACTGCCGAGCGCAGCATATAACCTGAATGCCGCTGTTATGTAATCTCTTGTTGAGTCTTTCTGCATCGTTATTCCTTCTTTCGCATAAACAAAGACAAATGCCAAGTACCATAGTCCTCGTTGTAAACA
The DNA here is from genome assembly GCA_947624935.1 of Candidatus Gastranaerophilales bacterium. Classification (GTDB taxonomy): domain Bacteria; phylum Cyanobacteriota; class Vampirovibrionia; order Gastranaerophilales; family Gastranaerophilaceae; genus SIG32. Next base: position 15,535 of record CANQML010000012.1, on the reverse strand, counting down.
GCTTCGGCATCAATAAACCGATAGCCTTTGTATCGCCGTTCCCAAAAATCAGCGTCGTTAATCCGCTGCTTGCAGAGCCTTTCAAGATACCTCGCCGAGAATACTCCGTCTTTCGGCGGCGGTGTTTTTGGTTGTTTTAAATTTCTGCTCGGTGTATAACGCTTGCGGTTTTGCGGTAATAATTCATTTGTCCATTCTTTGCATAGATAATTTGCAAGACGTTCAAAGCCGTGTTCATCAGGCTGCAACTCTTCAACTTTTTTTATGTCACCTTTCCCCCAGAGTGATTTGATTTGCTGACGCTGCAAACCGCCGTTCATTACAATGTGCAGATGAAAGCGTGATTGACCTGTTCTCTTGCTGACTGTGCATTCAATTGCATAGATATATTTCAAATTTTTAAGTCCAGCGTTTTTACGGGAACGGCGCAGACGCTTTAAGAAATTGTTTACGTCTTTCTTTACATCTTCATATGTCAGCGGCATTTCGTCATCCCGATATGTAAAGGTGCAATAATAACCGCTTTCATCAAAATTTGTATCAAGCAACCGTCTTAATTTCTTTCGGGCGTTTTCATCGTTGAGTTGTTTTTGTGCTGCACGGCTTAACCGCTTTTTTGTTCCTCTTGTGTATCTTCTTCCGTCAATGGTAACGGCATAAAATTCAGGCTCAAAACTTTTACCCGAATAAGTTTTCTTTTCACGAATATTCATTTTATATACCTCATGTTTTAATGAGGGGACAAAAGAGGGAAAGGCTTTTCCCCCTTTTTTCCCCGTTCCACCCCTTTTATTCCTCTTTCACAGACCGCCCAAATAATTTTTATTATTTACTTTTATATCTGAACGGCTACAAACATAATACTGAATACAAGGGCTAAAGCGGCAGACCGCCGCAATTGATTTAAGGGTATTTTTTAGCACTCTCTAAATTGAGAGTGCTTTGCTTTATTATGCAAGGCGGCCGTACCTGCCTTGCATCATTCGTTAAATTCTCATATTCACTAATTTTCACTGTATGTTCTGTATATGGAAATTCTTCATAAGAGGCTTTCACAACTTTATGGCAGTTTTCGTAAAGTAATAAAAACCTGCACATATTAAGACTTGCGCTGCTGATTTTATGTAGTATAATATAATTATTAATCTTTAAATTTAAATGTTATAGGCACAATTGATTCGGGCAAGAAATCAACCTCGTAACGCCTTTAATTATAAATTTTTATTATGCAATTTGGTCTTCTGATTCAAGCCATTCGTGGTTTGTCATTGAGTATCCTCCTTATAAAACAATTTTCTTTTATAGTGTGGGCAATCATAAACGCAACGCTTTTTAACAACATTTCTTATGCTGTTGTCACGGGTGCATTTGATACGCTTATCGTCATAAGGCTTACTAAAACAAATAATAATGATAATTAATGCTAATACTTTTGTTCTTTTTGAAATTTTCTTCATTTGTCATTTCTCCTTTTAAATTTTATTCCTGTTTACTGTCCTTTTTATTGGACAGATATGCTATTAATAAATCATATATTACGTCAATTCCTTTTTCATATCCCTCAAAATAGGCATTAAATTTAGTCTGTGCTTCGGACTTCTGTTTCTTCATTTCGTTGTATGCCTGTTCATCAATTTTGTTTACTTCGTCTATTGTCATTTTTGTTCTCCTTTAAAATAATTTCATTTGTTCATATGGTTGTTTTATAATCTGACGGGGCTTATACTCTGCAAAATTGCCGTTTTCGTCCTGCCTAAAAATATCAGCATTGCAAAAAGCAAAGTATTTACATTTATTCGGCCTTTTTGCTTTTTCAGCATTGTAAAATCGTCCGCTACCGTTATTTCCGCAAGGGGCGTCAGCTTCACATATAAAATCCTCGCCTTCGCCGTTGTAATCAAACGCATTTCCACAATAGCGACAGTATTGTTTCATTCTTGCTCACCGTCCTTTACACGATTTGATTTTGCTCCAAGTGCTAAACCAAGTATGTATGGATTTAATTTCCCTAACGGAACATTAAATGCAATCCATATCAATATGTTTTTCATTTCTGCTCACACTCCAATTTTTCAAAATAAAATTTAATAGGTTTTTCTGTTTCTTTGATTAAGCCGTATTTTTTTGCAAGGCGAAAAATAAATACCTTTTCTAATCTTTGTAACAGTTTTCCTAACTGTTCTCTGAAATCTTCAATGTTCATTGTAGATTTATAAAAGTTGCACATTCGACACGCAGGATTGTAATTTTCTATTTCATCAGTCCCGTTATTCCAATAGATACTTTTAATATGGTCAACCTGCATATCTTTGTAATCAATTAGACAACCACAATATGCACAATGTCCGCCATACTTATCATATACTTGTTTTCTAATGACTTTTGGAATTGGTTTTCGTTTATTCATTCCTGCTCACTCCTTATACCAATGCCAACGCAAAATATGCCCCAATTGCAGACATACAGAAAAAGATTGAAAATACCATGAATAGAATTGCACACATACCAAAGCTATCCGATATGTCTGAGTTATTTGAATGTCCTGCTTTGTAGAAACATATAAATGCACTTACAGCACTTAATAAAAACAAAAAAACAAAGACCTATTAAACCAATATATTTAAACAATTTTATCGCTCCTTATCGGGATAAGAATCATAATATCTGCTCATTTTGTTTCACGCTCGTTTACATAACACCACGATTGAGGGGGTCGCTGTATATGAAGTTCGCTTAACTCTTTCGGCTTGTCATAAATTTTGAGATTGGATATGTGCCAACCGTAACCCTCTTCATCTTTGAGATACTGTTCCAATTCAATGAAAGACAAACAGGTTGGGTTATTTCCTTTTCCGTTTGACGGAAATCCGTCTTGCCATTCGCCGTCAAAGTATACTCCTTCTTCTATTCCGTAACAGATTTCGACTATCTTATTGCAAATAAACTCACCGATTATTTTACCGTTGAGAAAATTATCCTTTCCATAACCTTCATAACACATTAATTCACCGCTCCAGCCATATTTAATTTCTCCATTAGGCAACCTGTATAATTCATCTAAATATTCTATAATATGGTCATATTGAAATCTTTCTTTCACTTTAGTGCAGTATATGTAACACTTAAAGGGTGTTTCGAGTTTTGGTCGGTTCTTTCGGATTTCAATGGTCTTTTTACCGTTTGCAATAAGTTTGCAATATTTAGGCTTAATGCTCAATAGTACTGATTTCATTATTTTCACGCTCCCTATGTAAAAACATTCGTCTACTTGCCCAACTATTTATTTCTGCAAGGTCGAAAGGTTCTCCGCAGCGTGGGCAACAAGGTACCATTGAAAATTTATTTGCACGATAACGGTGCTCAATTTCCTTTATAACCTTTAAATGCGGTTTATAATTTTGGATTTCCCGTGCTTGTTCCAAGATTGTTTCAACTTGCGAGTTCAATCTATCACAATCTGTCGCTATTTGAGTTATTGCAACAAACGGGTCAACAATAGCGCCACAGTCAAGACACATAACAATGTGATTTTGCGTATCAATTTCATAGTGAGGTTTGCGACATTTGCATAATTTTTCTTTTCCCCGTTCAACCCTTACTACGTCAATTCGAGTTATTTTGTTTGGTAACTCGTTCATTTTGTTTCACGCTCCCTCAACGCCTGTTCGGAGGCTTCTTTTGTGAGAAATACGGTTTTGCCGATACTGTCCCACGGCTCAAAATCATCCATATCATATGGATGTTCATTTGGAAATCCGCTTGTCCAAAAGCCCCTTGTTCCGACTTCTGTGATTTTTGATGGCTCACTTACTATAAAACCATTTATAGCATTTCTGTCCATTTCATCTTTAAATATGTAATAAACCGTATCTCCAACCTTACACGGCAATTCAATTATTTTGGATTTGTCTTTGAAAAACCTACAATTTCCGTTAATAGCTGTATTTATAACAACTTCTATAGCACATACTTCATAATGAATACAATCTTTACATTCTGACATTTAGGTTTCCTCCTACACTTTGATTTTTAAATATGTACAAAGCGTTTCAGATGCTTCAATCCAGCCATAACAAACTTCAGCTGCATATCCCTGCTCTCTGAGTTTTGTAATCCAGCTTTTTTGTTTGTCGGTAGGTTTATTTTTGCCGTACTTTAATTCAATATATAAGCCATGATATTTTCCGTTTGGAACAGGCAAACAAAGGTCGGGTACGCCTGCACGAACACCCTGACGCTTTAAATTTGCAGCTTCTTTTACATTTCGACTGCCGCCGTTAGGAATGTGATAGAGCAAATCCAATGCCGGGTATTTGCATTTCATAAATGCAATCCAGTTAAAGAGCTTGGTTTGCTCGTCTGCTTCGTGCTGTACCATTATTTTGTTACCTCAATCATAGAACAAAGCGTTTGTAAGTCCTCTTTGCCATTTCCTGCAAACATATTCATGTGCGTGTTTAAATTTTGCAGTGCAACAAATCCGAGAACAAACATTCCTGTTTTTACTGCTATGTATGGGAATCCACCGCGATTATCACTGCAATACCGCAAAAATAATTCATAGGATTCGCCATCAAATGGTGCCAACCAATTAGGGCAATAATAAAATAGACCGTATTTTGTAAATACAGGTTGTACAATATCGCTGCTTTCTTGAAATTTTATTATCAGCCGTGCTCTTAACAATGGTTCTTCTGTACTGTCTGTATCCGAAACATTTATTAAGACTTCTTCAGTAATATGTGTTATGCTGAAATTATCTCTTTTTTCTTTTTCGACATCAATCAAAGCATATAGCGTCTCGTTATCAATGGGTTGCAAATCGTGCATCGGATAATAAACATATCCATTATTTAGAAACTGGAGATTTTCTTTTTGAAGATTGATAATCTCGCATCTGCCTAATTTCTTTGTAAGTGCAGCAAATTTCTTAAATTTCATATAACCACCTTAATTTTAATTAGAATTTATAGAGTAATGAGTTTTATTATCAATTAAAATGTAACTGCGGCATTTAATACTGCTGCCGCAAGCCAATATACTGCCTTCTTAAAATCTTTGTTAAACGCACAAACTATTGCGGCACCAACATCAAGAACGATAAGAACAGCAGGGAAAATGTAAGTTGACTTCATTCTATTTGATTCTCCTTTTTCCAGTTTCCAATAATATCCTCATACTCTTCGTCTTCAAACTGCAATCCGATTTTCTTCATCTCACGGTCAAGCTGTTCCCAAAACACTTCATTTGTTTTCATTTCGTCAGTGGTTTTTTCCACAGCCTTAATAAGACGAGATAGCCTGTCAGCACCAAAATGAAAGTCACGGTTAAGATGATAGCAAAACAATTTGAATAATCGGTTATTATTGCCGTCCTGTAGCTTTTCACAGTATTCAACGCAGGCTTGCCGCTGCTGTTTAGTTAATATATTTTGAGGCGGTATTCTTGCTTTCATATTTATAACTCCTTTAAATAAAGAAAACATATCACCATAACGACATTTGCACAGAGGCTGTAACACCCTGACAGTTTCTGACCGCTTGCTGATACCATGTTGATTTTAGTTCAATGCCTACTGCTTTTCTTCCGAGTTCCAACGCAGTAACTGCTTCCGAACCAATTCCCATAAACGGAGTTAAAACAACATCTCCGGGATTTGTCCAGAGATTTATACCTCGTTTGATAACTGTTAATTGCAGCGGACATATATGCTTTTCATCCTTTTCATCTCGGCATGAACGCGCCTGTAATGTGTCTGATGGATTAATGTCTGTCCATATCGGACTCGCATATTTTTGCCAGACATCAACGGGAAAGCTTTCATTTGTATGAGCTACAGGCTCATCGTTTATCCCGGGTTTGCGCATTGTGACAAGGTAATCAGGGATGCCTTGTCTTGACATTGCACTGTCCTTTTTTATTTGCTTGTGCAAAAGTCCGAGTGCTTTTGTCCTTTGCATTGCAATTACAGGGTCTTTCCATATGCAAACCTCTGAATGATAAATAAATCCGCAATTTTGAAACAGTTTAATTAATTCGCCTCTAAAGTCACTAATTCCAATATATCCGTCGCGCTCTTTCGAAGTCGGTAAATTCATACAATGAAAACTCATCAATCTGCCCGGTTTTAATACTCTGTATAACTCTCTTGCAATGAACTCAAAATGTTCAAAGAATTCTTTATCGGATTTGCAATTTCCTAAATCTCTATCAGAATTTGAATAGGTATACAGACTTGCAAAAGGCGGCGAATAAATTTCGTAATGAATGCTGTCTGACGGAATATCCGTTAATACTTCGCAGCTGTCACCGTTATACAACGCGAATTTTTCTGTTATGCAACTATCTATACAATTCATGCTGTTTGTTCTCCTAACCATTCCGGGATTTGGGTTTGTTTACCTGCATAATAGTTTTCAGTCATTCTGACTGTGCTGTTAATATCAGCTTTTAAGATGTCTTTAGTATATTTGACAAGTTCAGCTGTCATTTTTTGCGCGTCAGCTTGTTTCCGCTCAATGTTTTGCTTAACTGCTCCTTCAGCCTCAGAAGTGACAATATGAACATTTACTTCGTGTTGCTGTCCAAATCTCCAACATCTACGTATTGCCTGATAATATGCTTCAAAACTATCAGATAATCCATTGAAAATGATATTATGACAGTTTTGCCAGTTCATTCCCCAACCTGCTATTTTCGGCTTACTTACAAGGCATTTGATTTTACCGTTTGAAAAATCAAGCATTGATGATGTTTTATGCTCGTCTGTATCTGAACCTTTGACTTCTACAGCTCCATTTATGAGCTGAGCTGAAAGTGTTGATTCATCATTGTAGTCGCACCATACAAGGCATTGCTCATTGGTTGAATTTACAATGTTTGCAGTGATTTTTGTGCGTTCTTCAAGGCTGACCTTTCTTGCTTGTCTGCGTTCAGAAAGTGATAACGATGTATTTGCATATAATCGCATCTGTCCATCATTGTCGATCAGATTATTTGATTTAACGATGTGTTCTATAATATTGAGTTTCGGAAGAATATAGTTGCCGCCGTCAAATCCTAAGTCGGCAGGATTTGTTAAACAGCACGCCCACGAAGCAACCCACTCAAAGAATTTATCTTTAGCGTGACCTTTTAATCGCCAGTCTTTTGTACTGCCGCCATCGTGTACAAAGAATGTTGCAAGCATTTCTGTCCTGCTCATAATTCCGAGAAATTCTGCGTGATTGCCAAGCTCGGTAAAATCATTTGGCGAGGGCGTTGCAGTACAGCAGAGTTTATACGGCGTTTCTCTGAATGCATTAACAAGATATGATTTTGTCTTTGAAGTGTAATTTTTTAAAATTGAACTTTCATCCAAAACTATGCCGCTGAAAGCATCGGGATTAAAATGTTCAATCATTTCATAATTTGTAATATTTATGCCATTTACAATATCTGATTGGGTTCTGCATAAATTAACTTCATAACCAAATTTTGTACCTTCCTTTTCCTTAGTCTGCCTTGCAACTGCCAAAGGTGCAAGAATCAGCACGGGCATATTTGTTTTTATATGTACTTTATCTGCAAATTCAAGCTGCTGTGCCGTCTTGCCTAATCCGCATTCTTCAAAATATGCGCACTTTCCTTTTTTAAGTCCCCAGCGGCTTATTTTCTGCTGCCACTCAAATAATTTTGGATTAAACTCCATACATTCAAATCCTGTTGAAATGCTCTTGATTTGCTTTGATTTTAAAAAGTCTATATAATTCATTAAATACACCTTGATTTTTCTTTAAAATTCGATATAATATAAATAAAGTATTTAAGTTGTACTTTATTTTTGCCGTTACGAAGTGGCCGCTTCGTAACGGTCTTTTCCTTTTTTGCGTTAAAATTTGTTTCCAAGACACTATTTTTCATCCTTCTTGTCTTTAAAAATCTTAATTTGTATGAGCGTAATTGCAAGCACGCCCAGAATAGCAATAAATATAAGTGCAGCTATAAAGTTTATTGCTCCGTCTCCAAACGCCTGAGCGACTGCATATTCGCTAATTACGACTATTACCAAAAATATTTCGATAAGGTGTCTTAATATTGCTTTGGCGCCGCTTTTTAGCAGACTAAGCAATTTTATAATCGCTCCGGCTATGTACAGATAAAATTTTGTATCTGATAATCTTCTCTCAACATTTTTAATATGTTTCACTTTGTTCCTCCTTTGCGTGAATATGTCTTCCCTTTGCCCTGATTATAGAGTGCGGACAGTTTGCATCCTGTAAAACACACGAAACCATAATTTTACCGCTGCGCGGATGGTGAGAATATATGACCTCTTTTATGTAGCTGCAATTAATTGGTTTCTCGTTAGGCAGGCAGCATACAACGGGAGATAAATTTAGAAATGCTTTTTTTATTTCACGGGCATTCATTTATGTTCACCTCGCCTTAATATATTTGCTTCATTTACAATGTCATAGCTTTCACCGTTTAACTGCTCCATAAGTAAGCTAAATGAGTCTATAGGCAATAATCCTGTCTCTTTGTAAATGTCTGCAAATTTCTGAGTTAATTCGTTTCTAACAAAACTATGAATTTCGTCAGCTGCTTTGCTGAAATTTATAGGGTTCGTTTTTAACTTCCTCCTCTCTGAGAAATTTTCTTAGTAAAATCTCTAACAAGTTCTTTCCATAAATAATTTTTCTATTGGGATTCTGAACTTATTTGCAAATCTTAATAATTCCTCGACTGTAAATTTTCCCGGGTCTTTTATCTTTTTGTCATAGGTCGGTTGGCTGCACTGAGCAATCAATAGTTGCCGTTTTTTATTTATATCTCTTATCGAACATTCATACTCAATGTTAGTAATCAGCAACCTTTTTAATTTATCATCAGGTTTTGCTATCAGTTTAGGCATAATTTAATTTCACCTCCTGCTTTTTATTCTTATTTAAAAAGTGATATTTCTACACTTTAAACAAAAATAAATTATTTTTTTAATTTTAAATAAAGTTTATTTTAATTAAATTCAAAATAATACATAATTTCTTGTGCGCTTTACACAAACACTATATATTGTATATTATCTTTTGCTAACCACCTTATATTGACATATTTAATATTTATAGGTAAAATATTACCTGTAAATCATTTAACATTTTATATAACAACAACTTAGGAGGTGAGATTATGAAAGAGCCAAGAATTACTGTTAATACTGAATCTGATACAGGAAGAAATTTAACTTTTCACGATAACGAAACTGGAAGGAATATGAACCGTGAACAATTTGTTATATCTATTGAAAATGGTCTTTATCCTGATTACCATGTTCGAGTAATTGATAATGTACCTACTCCCTGTTCTAATCCAGACAAGTCCAAAAACAACAACTTAGGTTAAAATAACTTTGCAATTTCTATGTTCAATGATTTCATTCTGACTGATGTCAGCTAAAAGTATACCTTTATTATCTGTTACGGTAATTTGCGTGTACTTTTTTATTCCCAACAAATAATCAGTCGAACATTTAAGAATTTCTGAAAACTTAATAAGTCTGTCAGATGGTATTGCTTTTTGCGCTACAGTATATAAATAGTAAGTTTTTAAGCAAATACCTACATATTTACATATATCTTCGCGACTTAATCCGAGAACTTTTCTTCTTTTCTCAATTATTGAGTTTGACATTGGTCTCATCCCTTATTTTTTATCCTTGCACACCACGTTTCTGCAACGTGTCGGTTCATTTTGGCACGCCTTATTACATTTCTGCTTGTCCTTGCAGAAAAAGCAGCAAGGCGCACCATCGTATTTTTTGCAGTAAGTATCTGCTTTCAAAAGTCTGCAACAGACATCATACTGACCGTATTGTTCATACATTCTTTCCTATCACCTGCTTTTCGTATCACAGTTAAATAATTTTTGTTGAATTTTGTCTTTTTTAGTAATATAATCACATCAGGAAGGGGGTGTAATATTGCCTAAGTCATATAAGCTTAATAGTCGCTCCGATATGAAAAAATTAGGTAAAGATATCGAAGATACTATAATAAAAAAGACACGTGAAACAGTTTTACACGATAAATATGATGTTGAGTGTCCACACTGTGGTAAAAGCTTTAAAGCACGCTCAGGAAGAAATACGTGCCCACATTGTAACAACATAGTAGAGCTAACATTAAATATTAATTTTTAAAACTGCTTCGGAGAGGCTAATTCTTTAATCAGAGAGTTAGCCTCTTTTAACAAAGTGCAAAGTCTTTCAACTTTGAGTAACGCTGTATCAATATCAGTTGTATTTACTGATACATCTAATTTGATTTTATTTTGTTCTGATGTTGAATTTTTCATTGGTATTACCTCCCGCTTTAAATTAAATAATGTTTGGTTTATTTTTTTGTTTGCATTTTGTGAACTCAATTAGTAAAAAAAATATTTTCTATTGATGTTTCAAGATATCTTGCAATTCTCAACTTAACTTCGTCGCGAGGAATTCTTTGACCAGTTTCATACATAGATAAAGCAGATGTGCTGATATTTACTGAATTTGCAAACTTTTCTCTTGAAATATTTTTTGATTCCCTTAATGCTTTAATTTTCTGACCAATCTTTTTTGCATCCATATTGACACCTCCATTCATAGTCACGATTTGTGAACATTTATATAATATCATAGTGTATTTAATTTGTCAACACATTTTGTGAAAATTTTTTCTTGACTTTTTTCACAATTTGTGATATTGTGAAATCAAATAAAAAAGGGGTATAATATGTTTTCAAATGTTTTAAAAAGGTTAAGAATAAATTCAGGCTTAAGTCAAGAAGAACTTGGTAAAAAACTCGGACTCGCTAAAAGCACAATTAGTATGTATGAAAGTGGCACAAGAGAGCCTAATCTTGAAACTTTAGAAGCCATTGCCGATTTATTTAATGTTGATATGAATACTTTAACGGATTCTAAATCTTCTGCAAAATTAAATGGAGAGCTCCAAGAATACCTCGAAGAATTAAAAAACAGAAGTGAAATGCGTATGCTTTTCAGTCTCGCAAAAGGTGCAACAAAGGAAGATGTAATGCAAGCTGTTAAGATTATTGAAGCGCTAAAAAAGGATGAATGATATTGGGTGATATTTATATAAGAGGTATTGAATTTCCATTAACTGTTAAAGGTGTTACGGTCCTTGATAGCGACGGTAATTACAATGTATACATAAATATATTATTAAGTTATGATACTCAACAAAAGGCAACAAAACATGAAATCACGCACATAAAAAAAGAACATTTTTATGACTATGAACCAGTAATTCATAACGAACTTGAAGCAAATGCAGTTTAATCAGTAGAATTGCAAAAATAATGCCGCCCTGCGCTGGGAACACAAGGCGGCTTAATTAGGATATAAGGGAAGTTTTTTCACTCCTCCAATAAATATTTTACATCATATGATAATAATTGTCAATATATGACAATTATTATCTACAATGCAGAGGAGTAAATGCAAATGAAAAGAAGTAAAAAATTTGTTGTGGGTATAGTATTAATCATTGTTGGTATGTTAGGGTTTATTAGTGCGTTCGGATATGACCACGATAAAGTAAAAATAATAGTTGGTAGTATAATTTTTGTCGCTGTTGGTATTGCATTGATATCAATTGCTAAAGAAAAAATATATTCCACTGAACAACCTGAACAACAAATTCAGCAAGATATAAAATCCTATATTGATAGTTTACCAAATTGTATTTGTACGAATTTACCTTTTGACGCTCCGAAACAAGGAGAAAGCGTTTATCCAAGAATTTTTAAAGTGGCAGGGGTGACATTTAACAACAGACAGGAATATCTTAAAACTGTATTAGAAATGCAAAATCGTGGTGAATCTATCGTTATTTTGCTTGAACAATATGATTATAACGGCGAGAATGCAATAAGGATAGTCGTAAATGATATGGATATTGGTAATATCCCTCGTAAAAATGTTAAATATTTAATTGATAACAAAGAATATTTACGAAATATATTTAAACTATATGTTGGCACAATAAATGACGATAACGGAACCACGCGTTATTATGCCCAAGTTAAAATTAATGTTGCTAAAAAAATTTAACTTTTGATAACAAGCAAAATGACCGAATTGTTTATGTTGCTAACGGTATTAAATATCATTACGATACAAAATGTGGAGGAATGAAGAATGTTAGTGCAATTAAGGAAAGTCAAGCTAAAAAACAAGGTTACACACTATGTAAAAGATGTGAAAGAGATTTAGAAAACTTTTTATATAGATGAATTTAGGGAAAGGAGGTTAATATTTAATGTTTTGTTCTAAATGTGGTAGCAATAATGTGACTAATCAAGTTGTTGCTGAAAATAAAAAGAGAGGTTGCTTTACCGTTCTTTTTTACATAGTATTGCTATGCATACCTATTATAGGCTGGATAGCTCTCTTTTGCTTAATTAGAGGCACGAAATCAAAAACTGTAACATATGCAGTATGTCAAAACTGTGGTAAACGTTGGAAAGTATAAAATAAAAATTGCCGCCCACTATGTGCGGTAGTGGACGGTAGGAAATGGTTTAGAGAAGATTTTTCACTCCTCAAAAAATATTTTACATTATATAATAATAAATGTCAATATGTGACAATTATTATTTACAATGCAGAGGAGTAAATATAAATGGAATGTCCAAATTGCGGTTTTGAATTGCGAGATACAGATAAGTTTTGCAATGAGTGTGGCACAAAAATTCAAAATGAAACAGAAGCTAACACGGTAGATGAAGTTGTTTCCGAGGTTAATCCTTGCGAAGCGGAAGTTAATAATACTTCACAGAATAATGGCAAAAAAATTATATGCAAAGAATGTGGAAATTCTATTGATGAAAGCCGTGTGTTTTGTCCATACTGTCACACCTTAGTAGACGAAATAAAATCATTTGAGGACAAATTAAAAGAAGTGCCGCCAATGAGCGAAATTGGAAAATGTCCTAACTGCGGTAAAGAAACTAACTTAAACGATACATACTGCTCTCATTGTATGGCAGCGTTACGCACAGATGATAATAATGAATCAAACAAAATACCATTTTATAAAAATTATAGTTTTTGGGCATCCGCCATCGTAATTGCTGCATTCATTTTTGTTTTAATAACTTTAGTATTGGTTGCTTGTGAAGGTGCAAACAATAACACTAATGACAATGTTAATGAAACCTCATACGAACAATTTGACAGTACAACTACTCAGGAAAGTTATATTTGTTATGTTATTAATGAAGTTTCTTTTTATGTGAATTCAGATTGGCTATATAAGAAAACTGATTCAGGATATTTATTCAACAATTACGCCGATGATAAATTAATGGTGGATGCAAAAGTTTTATCTAAAATAGTTGATGATAGTGACATTGATAATTACATAAAAAATATTGAAAAAGAAAACAACTACAAGCTGATAAGCAATAAACTCGTTACTGTTTATGACAACAGAACAGCTGATAATTTAAAATATAATTATACCGACAATAATGATGATAGTCATTATGTGAATATGTTTGTATTTACAAATGCAAATACTATATATTCCGTTAGATTTGATTCTTTGGGTGACAGTCAATCATCAAATTCTATTGATGTGCAGGATTATCTTTTAAAGACTTTAACAATTAGCGAATCTGATTTTGCAGAAGAAACAACTGAAAAGGAAACTGAACCACCTACAGAAAAACCAACTGAAAGAACTATTCAAAATAATACTTCAACAGATGGCTTTTGGGCCAACGGTTCTGGCGATTATGTTGCAACGGGACTGCATGTAACGGGTTATGGTATTTTGAATATAACTAATTATGGTGATAGCAATTTCATAGTTGTTGTTTATGAAGGTGACAAACGCGTCGGTTCAATTGTAAATGAAATTGGAAATTATTCTGGTACTGTATTAATAGACCATTCTGGCACATTTGACCTTGAGGTTAAAAGTAATGGTAGTTGGGATATAACTTCATCAGGATTAGAAATTGATGACACTACTTCTTTTTCAGGTACAGGCGATATGGTAACAGGTATTACTTCTCACAGTGGCGGCAACTGGCATTTAACTCATAATGGAGAAAGTAATTTTATTGTTGTTGAGTATGGACTTAACGAGGGACGTATAGGCTCAATTGTAAACGAGATCGGGAATTATGATGGTGTAGTAAAGGTAGAATCAGGAGATGATATTTTCTTCGAGGTTTTGGCTGATGGGAATTGGAGCATTAATAAAGAATAATTTGTATTATACATAAGTGATGCATTTTGCTAAACTATTATAAAAATAGAAAACCGCCCTACCCTGCGCCAACAGGATAGAGCGGACGGTAACACAGAGGCTACCAAAAGACCGTATCAAGTCTTAAATTATTATAGAATAATTATGCCTCTGTGTCAAGAAATTTGAATACGGAGGATATTTTTATGGCTAAAGCTAAAAAACTCAAAAGCGGTAACTGGCGTGTACTCGTTTACGAATACACAGACGAAAACAAAAAACGTCATTACAAATCAATTACCGCTCCTACAAAAAAGCAAGCTGAATATATGGCTGCTGAATATGCCTTAAATCGCAAAGATGAAAGTTACGAGGATTTAACTTTAAAAGAAGCATATCAACGCTACATAGATAGTAAATCGGCGGTGCTTTCACCGTCTACTATTGCAGGATATGACTATTCAAAACGAACTTATTTTCAAAAACTTATGCCAATGAAGCTATCAAAAATAAATGCAAAATTAATTCAGACCGCAGTAAATGAACTCTCAGCAACCCATTCACCTAAAACTGTAAGAAACGCTCATGGACTTCTGCATTCTGTAATTAAGTCATATATCCCGAACTTTGAATTTAGTACAACATTGCCGCAAAAAATAAAACCGCAATATACAATTCCAACAACTGAGGACATTAATACTATACTGAAAAATGCAAATGAAAAAATCAGAGTACCAATACTTCTTGCCAGTCAAGGCGGTTTGCGCAGGTCAGAAATATGTGCTTTGACAATTAATGATTTTACTGACTTAGGTGTTAATGTAAATAAAGCTGTTGTATATGACAACAAAGGAATTGCTAAAATAAAAACCACAAAAACAATTGCAGGCACTCGTTTTGTCCCTTTACCTCAAGGTGTAATAAGCGAAGTAAAAAAATGGCAATATTTTGGAATGTCACCTGCAACACTCAGCGGTCAATTTCAAAGATTAGTAAGCAAAGCGGATGTTCCTCGTTTCTCGTTTCACAAACTACGCCACTATTTTGCCTCTGAACTCCATGCAAATGGAGTCCCCGATAAATACATAGCAGAAATAGGCGGATGGGAAACGGTCGAAATTTTACAGAAAATTTATCAGCATACTTTAAAGGATAAGCAGGAATTTGTAACCAAAAAAATTGTTAGTATTTTTGACTCAAATTTTAAAAATGCAACACAAAATGCAACACGAAAAAGAAAAAGTGCCGATTAAATCGGCACTTTTTTGGAGCTGATAACGGGATTCGAACCCGTG
>CANQML010000011.1 GCA_947624935.1 Candidatus Gastranaerophilales bacterium | reverse complement strand
CAAATGCCATGACAAATGACAATTACGAACCCCGCCCCTGCGGTTGTAGCACTCGTGAACTCGTGCACAACCACTTCCCCGCCCGCAAGGGGTGGGGATTGCGTGACGACAATCCACAACCCAACTTAATGTAAAGAACTTAACGACTTAACGTCCTAACGTCTTAACGACTTTATATGGCTTCGCCACCTCACATTGAAAGCTACAAAAAAGCGGAACTTCCGCTCCGCTTTTTTTAATTAGATTTGATAAGCTCGACTTAGTCAGATGATGAAGTAGTCGTAGCAGATGATGTTGTACCGGACGGAGCTTTGTCGTTTCCGTATAACACTGCTCTTGCAGCTTCCGTTGCAGGTACGATTTGTTGTCCGTAAATATATACAGGATAAATATCGCCACCACCTATTGTGTCGTTTGTAACATAACAATCATCTTCATCTACACTATTGGTACCGTTTGTACAAGTGATTTCTTTGTTCGGTCCTTTTTTACCGTTTGCATCGATAAAACCAATACATTTACTAGCAGCAGATTCACATTTTTTCCCATCAGCATCACTAATTACTTCATAGGAGAACGAAGTTCCATCCGGAAATTCGATTGAATGGAAAGCAGTGTCATCATTTAAAGTTTTTCCACTAAGCGGTGAGTCCGTATCCCCAGATAGTGTAGGCGCTGTAGCACCATCATACAAATCTTCATTGTATGTACCCATTGTACGGTGTGTTAAAATGTAACGTAATGAGCTCGGTTCATCGTCATCACTGTCACCATCAGCCTTGATTGTTGAAAAATCAGTGTCTTCCAACGCAACATTCATAACAGCAGCTTGATTTAACACTGATAACGCCTTTTTGTAAGCAGTCTTAAATTGTGCTCCGTTTGTGTTTGAAATAAGTGTAGGGATTGTCATCGCAGCTACAACACCAATAATACCAAGTGTAATTAACACTTCTGCCAAGGTAAACGCCGCACTTGACGAATTACCCATGTCTTGTTGTGCCTCAGGCACGCCGAATCGTTTTGTCATAATCTTTTCACCTTTCTTTTTTAATAAGCTATGAACAATTTTTATCTTACTAATGAAATTATATTATCAATTTTTTTTGAATGTGTCAAGCATTTGTATGATATTTAACAATTCAGATTTTCAACTTCTTAAAAGCTCAAACACACGAAATTCAGAACATTTCAGCTCATTTACGGACAAAAAATTTGTACAATTATCGCAAATAATTTTTTCAAATTTACCGTTTTTTAGTACATGTTCTCCAACTATAGTATAATCCGAGGGGATTTGAATATTTTTGTCATAAACCGACTGACCTTCAACCAATTCACTGTAGCTTGCGCCGTTGTCGTCGGTTTTAGTGATTTTTTCCATCGGATATTTGTAATTTGCCGCAACCAAATAAGCCTTTTTCATAGGCTCTTTAGTAATAAGCCATGCGCAAAACCCGTCGTCCGTCTGCTCAATTATCTGTGCCTCACCGTCTGTTATAATCGGCTCATTTTTCACAAATACATCAATTGCATTAAATTTTTCGTAAAATTCACTGTTTTCTTCTCTGGGCATGCAGGTTTCTTCACCTATCGCATGCTCAATTCCTTTTTGCGTAAAGCTTTCATCGCCGTCAATATAGAGCATGGGGCGTTGCGCAAACTTTCCGCCCGGCAAAAACTTGTACTTAAACCACTTGAACAAAGCTCCGTCCTCGCCCAATTGCCCCGGATACTGGTCTATACATCTAAATTCGCCGTCTTGGTTATTATAAGTCTTTAAAATCGACAAGCGATTTTTCAATTCAACGTTATAATTTGTCAAAAATTGATTATCTTCGGTGATTTTTTCGGGAGTTTTTTGAGACTGGCAAACGATATCGTTTCCCCACAAGAGGTCAAAACCCATATCCTTGTTGTATTCTTTATACAAATTATCCCAGAGCATGTACTCGGCTAAAGTCGCAAAATAAGGGATTTTTTCTTTCATCGCCTTATTAAGCCTGCCAAGAACCACTCTCGGCGCACGATAGCTTATCGGCTTACCTTCGTATTCGGACACTCTGTCTGCGACATGGTCTATATGATCAACCCTAAACCCGTCAAAATTGTATTCCGCCTGCAATTCTTTCATATAATTAATAAAATATTCAACAACAGGCTCATTTAATGTACCGTTTTCCAAAAACGCAAAGTAGTAAGGCGTTTGGCAATCCAAATTTGCAAAGCATGTGACATCCTCGCCCTTGTAATCGTAGTGTTTAAAGGTCGGATAGCTTCCGCAATCGCTCATCTTGTCGTAAACAGGAACTCCCGCAGAGCACCATGCCCCGCCCGGTGCAGGCCACAAGCCCTCTTTCATCAATTCTTGAATGTCCTCAAGCTGATGTTTAATATCTGCTTCAGCTTTGATTTTGTTTGATTTTTCGATATTTTGCACAATTTCTTTTGCGCGTTTTTGAATTTTAATCTGATTTGCTTTTTCGCACATCTTTTCGGAAAATTCTTTTTTATAAGCGCTCATTTTTTCTTCAAAAGTGTCGTAAATACTTTGATAATATTCGCTTAAATCGCCTGACGTGCCGTTTTGCTTGTAAATTCCTTTGACGACTTCCATATCCTCATCATCGCAATCCATTAACTTTGCAACTTCGTCAACTTTTTTGTCAATTTGTTCCTGCAAAGACTTAATGTCATACCAGCGTGCGATATACGGGTTTGCCAAAACAGCCTTGGAAAATCTGCCCGTTTGCGGCAATATATCATAAATTACGGGGTGTCCTGCAAGCTGTGCAAGATGAATAAAGAGTTTTACCTGACCTTTGGCGTCAAGTCCGGTGATTTTTTGTATATTTTCATCCAAAAGATTTTTGCTAACCTCGGAGCTTTTAGGCAAATACGCGCACCCAAATTCTCTCGGGTGAAACGGGATTAAATAAATAGTCGTGTTATAAATATTATTTTCCAAATTTCCGCTCGGAAGAATTAAAAGCTGCTTAAGCCAGTCAAAGAACTTGCCGACGCCGTTTTTGCCAAGTCCCGCAAGATTGATTAACTTGATGTCATGCCCTTCTTTTTTTATCCAATCGGAATTTTGCACACCGTTTCTATATAAAACGCTTTGGTTTTCAAACACGAACTTTCCGCCCTGCATAACGCCATTTTTAATCCATTTTT
Organism: Candidatus Gastranaerophilales bacterium; assembly: GCA_947624935.1. GTDB lineage: Bacteria > Cyanobacteriota > Vampirovibrionia > Gastranaerophilales > Gastranaerophilaceae > SIG32. The sequence continues at coordinate 29,155 of CANQML010000011.1, read as the reverse complement.
CTTTGAGTGCGAAAAGCGTTTCCGCATCGGTCAATTCGTCCAGCGCTTTGAAATACGGATATGGTAAGTAGCCGTTGTCGGCGACAATATTTTTCAAATACTCTTTTCTGTCGTTGTCGATAGAATTTTCATCGTATGCGGAAAGTAACTTTGAATAAAGCTCATTTAACGTATCCGCCTTGTTTTCCCGTTTAAATAGAAAGTTTAGCATAACTTAATTTTAGCATAAATAAAAACAACAAAGTGCAATATTGCCTGATTGGGTAATGGATTAATAATCACGGCTATTCTTAAATTGACTTATTAAAGAAAGAGGTGTTTACAATGACAAAAACAATCAAAATTATTATCGTGGAAGATTTCAAGTTAACCAGAGTAGGTTTAAGATGTGCGCTGAATGCCAATCCTGACATGGATGTTGTGGGCGAATCCGAAGATGCAACAGAGGGTTTAAAGTTAATAGAGCGTTTCAAACCCGATGTGGTCTTAATGGATTTGGGATTACCGGGAATGAACGGGATAGAGGCGATGTTAAAGATAAGAGAGTTTTCAAACGAGATTAAAATAATAGCATTGACCTCGCATGACAGAGAGGAAGAAGTTATTGCCGCATTAAGCTCGGGTGCAAACGCATATTGCCTGAAAGACATTGACCCGCAAAAGCTTGCGGATGTAGTAAGGGATGTGGCACAAGGGGTTTGCTGGATAGACCCCGTGGTGGCGCAAATGGCATTAAATTCTTTACCGAAGGCGGACAACCCGGGATTTTTGCCGAGCAAATCGCACGGGGAAGGTCGGGTGCCTTTGACAGAACGTGAATACGAAGTATTAAAGCATCTTGTAACGGGCAAAAGCAATACGGAGATAGCGAAGGAATTAATCGTGAGCGTGCATACGGCAAAAGCGCACGTGTGCTCGATATTGCAAAAGATGTGCGTGAACGACAGAGTTCAAGCGGCGGTGAAAGCGGTAAAAGAAGGCATGGTATAAAGAGGTCGAAAGACCTCTTTATTGACATTAGGGATAGTGTGTATTAATATAAGAAAGGCGAGTTCATAAACGATTGAATATTGTTTGTGAGAGAGACACGCCTCGGCGGATGCCAATTGACAATCTAATATGGGCAAATGTTTGTACTCTGCCGGAAAATATATGGGCATGTGGTACTCTGCCGAACAAACGATTGAGTATCGTTTGTGAGAGGTGGTAGACACGCCTCGGCAATGCCGATTTGACAATATGGGCATGTGGTACTCTGCCGAACAAACGATTAAGTATCGTTTGTGAGAGGTGGTAGACACGCCTCGGCAACGCCGATTTGACAATATGGGCATGTGGTGGAATGGTAGACACGCCAGTCTTAGGAACTGGTGCTAACGCGTGGGAGTTCGAGTCTCTTCATGCCCAGTTTAAAAGAACCTGAAGAAGGTTCTTTTTTTATGTGGAAGAGACGAGAACTCACAAGGCGTTAGCCTTGTCAGAGTTCGAGCGGATTTGCGGACGGACGGAGCGAAGCGAGTCCGGATAGCGAACAGATTGAGCATAAATGTGGCAAAGCCACATATGCGAAACTCTGTGAGCGTGGAGCAAATCCAAGACGCGCGAGCGAGCTGAGGCTGGAGCTATTTTGCGGTTGTGATGTAATCACAATAGCAAAATACGAAATGCCGTTAAACGCGAGCGAGCAAGAAAGTCTCTTCATGCCCAAACTAAAGGCGATAGGTTAATCCTATCGCCTTTAGTTTTTTTGTTTATAGTTTTTACTTAATCAATTTAGCAATAGCGCCGGTAAGGTCGGTTCCACCATAAAGCACTACACTCTTTGATAGAACTACGTCATAACCCTTGGACTGCGCCTCTTTGGCTATCACCGCAGTTATGTCGCTGTCTATCTTTTGCAGTTGCGCCGTATATTCCTTTTGCATCGCTTGTTGCTTTTTGTTGTATTCTGCATCGTACTTTTGGATTAACTTCTCTTTCCCGTCTTGCGTTTTTTGTTTGTCAACATCCGCTCTCGCCGTCGTAATCCATTTTTGCAATTCCTCAGCTTTTCGTTTTTGTTCTTTTTTCAAAGCCATAACTTGCGAGGATTGGCTTAATACTCCGTTGACATCTATTACCGCGACCTTTGACGGTATGTTTGAAATAGCTGCACTGTGTATGCCAAAGCCGAGTAATATCATTATTGTGTATGTTATTATGTTTTTCATTTATTTTCTCCTGTTTTTTTTGTTTTTTTTTCTATCTGATATTACTCAACTTTAACTCTGTTTTTTGTCTTTCCGGAACGCTACCTTTTTTGATTGCGTTTCCGTTTTTGCCTAAGTTGACTCTAAATCCGAGTTGGAAACCTACACCGTTTCTTCCGCCATTAGTAAAGTATGTTTGGAAGAACCCTGTTAGTTTTTCGCCCCAGGTTTTACGAACACCTAAGCCGTATCTTACAAACGGTTTTACGCTCAAATCCGGTAATGTTGCATCGTTTGCCATAAATTTCGTTTTATCCATAAAGTTCATTACTACGCTTACGCCTGCGTATGGTTGCCAGCCGTTTTTCAAGTTACCAATAAATTTGATACCGGGTTCAACTTGAATTGCGTGTAACGGATCTGAATCAATGTGAACGCCTGCCGCATTTGTATAATCGAATGTATTAACGAATGAATAAGATAACATCAAGCTCGGTTGGATAATAAATTTGCCGTCTGCAAGTTCCCAGTTATATCCTGTTTTGTTAGCGATACCTGCCATAAGCATTGTGAAGTTATCCTGACCGTAGAAGGTGCTTGCTTCGCCAACGTTAGCGCCTGCGTTTATTGTCAAGCCGGTGAAGAAGTTTCCTTTATATGCCATACCTACCAAACCTAAAGTACCGCCGTTTTGGTATATTCCTATTCCGTCGTAAGCTTGGTGAGAACCGTTATATCCGGCATAAACTCCGTACATACCGTCCCAACCGTTGCCTAAGTCATACAATTCGCTTTCTGCTCCGAAGAATGAACCGTATGCAACGTTTGATACTCGAGGACCGCCTTTTAGTGGTACATTTTCAAATGTTGCGTAAGGTCTTATCCATACGGCTTTATCTTCGTATGGTGTATTTGTAGGATCAAAGATTAAGTTTCCGTCTGCTGCCGCGTATTTGTTTCTTAATTTCAATGCCTGGCGTTGTTTTTTCGTCATAAGCATGTACATATCCATATTGCGGAATGCCTCATCGTATGAATTTAACTGGGTTAAATATCCGCCAAGTTGTGCCGCTATCGGGCTTGCCATAACAGCCGGGTTGAAGTCTTTGTAACCGTTGCCGGTCGGTGTAGATATAAATGAAGTGGTTGCCTCATCATATCTGCCGTCAAAGTATCTGATAGGTGTTAAGAATCTGTGGTTTTGTTTTGCGGCTTCACCTACACTAAGCTTACTCGGATCTATGCCTAAAGATCTACTAATTTCCTCCAAAGAAATCGAACCGCCCTTACCTGACAGAGAATCGCCGACCGGGTTGAAGTCTTGAAGTGTTACTTCGCCTTCTAATCCTTCAAATGAGTCCGTTTTACCTGTTGCAGAGCTGATATCAGCTTTCAAATTCAATGCACCTTTTGCTTCAATAACGCCTTTATCATACGATTCGAACGCACCGTCAGTAGTATCAAGGGTCGTATCTTTTTTCATAGTAATTGTTGAATCAACAATCGAGTGACCTTCTGCCAAGTGAAGTGTACCTTTATCTACCGACATTTTAGCGTTTTTAATTTCACCGTTGAAGGTTAATGTACCGTCACCAGTTTTTTCAACATTATATTTCTCTGCGCCCGAAATACCGTCGGCTATCGTAATATTTTTGTCAGCTTTTGACTCAAATTTCAATTCGCCTACACTTCCTTTAGTACCGAGTTTGTCCATATATATGTCGCCGCCGTCAGCCGCCGAGTTACCTGCAAATACTACATCACTGCCGTCAGCTGTAACCGTTACATCACCGTTAGCCCAAACAGCACCGCCTTTTTCGCCTGCGCTGTTACCCGTAAAGCTTGAATCCTTTATATCGGCTTCAACGTAAGATGCGATAGCACCGCCGTTTTTAGCCGCACTGTTTCCGCTAAAATTACTGCTTTCAACGGTTAATTTTGAAGAACCGCTTGCCGCATTAGAACGAGTTGCGATAGCACCGCCGACCGTACCCGATGAGTTGCCCGTAAATTCAGAGCCCTTAACGGTTGCCGTGGAGTTACTTCCGACAAATATTGCGCCGCCGCCTTCTGCATCAGTTTTATAATCGGGAGTATCACCCGTAAAGGCGGTTCCTGTAGTACTGTTATTTGCAAATACCGAGTCTGTAATATTTGTTTTGTTACCTGACCAGATTGCTCCGCCTTCGTTTTCGGCAGAGTTGCCGTCAAAAACAGCACCTTCTACCTGTAATTCAGCACCATTTCTATTTGTAAATATTGCACCGCCTTGTCCGTATAAGGAATTGCCTGCGGCGTCCTTTAAGCCGGTTACCGTGTTACCGCTATATGTACCACCGTTAACCACAGTTTTAGTATTTGCCGTGCCATATATAGCACCACCTCTATATGCAGAGTTGTTAATTAAATCACTATTTTTTACAATAACGTCCTCTGTGCTAGAATTATATATTGCACCGCCAAAACCGCTAGTTGCACTGTTTGAATCAAAAGTTGAACCCGTAATACTCATTCCCTTTAATGCAGTAATAGCACCGCCTTTTTCACCTGCGCTGTTATTTTTAAATAAAGAGTTTTCTATATCTAATTTACCACTTTGATATATAGCTCCGCCGTAACTAGTTGCCGAATTGTTAACAAAAGTAGCATTTTTTAATGTACCCATGTCGCCTTGATTGGCAATAGCACCGCCTAATATTTGGGATGAGTTTCCGTCAAATACGGCACCATCTCCAATAGTCGTTTTGCCTTCGTTTTGTATAGCACCGCCAAAAGTCTCTGCCTTGTTGTTTCTAAATACGGAATTAATGCCTATTTCTAATTGGGCTGTTCCTGTTGCATCTTTTTCCTTACCAACAGTAATAGCACCGCCATATGTACCTTCATTGCCTTCAAATGTTGCATTATTACCTATTTCTAACTCGGGTGTGCCGTTAGATTTTCCGGCGACTAAAGATATAGCACCACCGCCACCGCCTTGGTCATTTTTATTGTCTTTTAACGACTTATTGCCGCTAAATGTAACATTATCGCCTATGGTCGCCGTATTGTTACCGTATAAATACACGCCTGCGCCGGCACCTGCCGTGTTATTTTCAAATTTTACGTTGTTACCGATATGAACTTCTGCAGCTTTCGCTTCTGTACCTTCTGAATATATCGTACCCATTTCACAAGCAACCTCAGGATAATCCTCTGCCGTATCTCTATTCGGCCACAAAGTTGTGTTATTACGGAATACTGAGCCATCTTCTACAGTTAAATTTCCGTTGTTATGTATAGCACCGCCGGAATATAGAGCCGAGTTGCCTTCAAATGTTCCGCCGACTGTTATATCAGAACCAGCCTGGTTAAAAACTGCGCCGCCGCTTCTTTTTGCGGAGTTACGCATGAAATTACCGCTAACTGTTGTTTTTAAAAAACTGTTAAATATCGCACCGCCGTTATTTTCTGCGCTGTTTCCTTCAAAAGTTGAACCCGAAACGCTAAGATGTGCATTTGAATTATCAATACCCGTATCCCAATGTCTTGTTGAAATGGCACCGCCGTCCGTACCTGATTTATTGTCTTTAAATATTGAACCTTTTACATCTGTGTTGGAAGAAGCTCCTAATGATAAAGCGCCACCGCCTATTGGATGGTTTGTATCAACCTCGCCATCTTTGAGCTTACCCCCCCCCTGCTCAAGCTGTGCTGTGTTATTTGTAAAGGTACTTCCGTCAATTGTCGTCTTACCTTTACCGTAAATACCTAATGCACCACCGTCATGCAAAGCACCGTTCTTGTCAAATGTTTGACCTTGGATGAGATAATCACTCAAATCACTTGTTCCGGTATGACCTGCGCCACCTACCTTGCCATCACTGTTAAACTGGTTACTAGCGCCATTAATAGTATTAGCCATTACAGTTTGAACCGAAAGCACGGAACAAACCAACAATGCCAATAAGGCTTTTTCTTTTTTCATCTTATAGCTCCTTTTTTTAATTCCAACACATGTAAAATAACACAAAGCAAAAAAAATGTCAAGTGGCTGGTACTTTTTTTTAAAAGTACCAGATTGCGGAGTTAAATTTGTTTAAAAATCAACATAAAATATAGTGGAGGGTGTGTATGAATAACGACAATGATTTTGGTAAAAAACTAAAGCAAATAAGGAAATCTAAAGGGTTGACACAGGAAAAACTGGCAGAGCTTGCAGGGGTTCATGAAAAGCACATCTCAAAGCTTGAATTGGGCACCTATAAGCCCAGTTTCGATACCTTGAATAAAGTTTTGACCGCTCTCGATTTGGAAGTTAATAAGCTCGGTTTGAATTATGAAAAAGTATCAGAAAATGACAACCCGTTTTATATTAAATCCATGCAAATTTTGAACAACGCAACCGAACAAGAACTGGAATTTTATTACGGACTCTTGAAACAAGCACAAAAAGCCTCCAAAATTTTTGGGGAAAGTTAATATTAATTCAAAACTTGATATTCCAAAATGGAATAACAAAGAAATTGAAAGACCGCAAGTTGCAAAAAAGCGGGTTTAAAACCCGCCTTATAATCTGAACATCATGCCGCCTTGGAATCCGATACCCGTTCTGCCAATGTTTCTTACAACGAATTGCAGATAAGCGCTAAATCTGTCTTTCCAAGTTTTGGTCGCACCAAAACCGTATTCAAGATAGCCATGCCTCATACCAATCGCAGGCAAATCAACATTTCCCGCACGTCCGTTGACCGAGCTCATTACGTTGAAGAAATATTGAGCCGTCAAGTATACGCTCCAGGTTTCTCTGCCATAGATGAAGTTTACACCGGGCGCAACATTAACACCGTTGAGCAAGCCCGTTTTCATATTCATATCGCCAAAACCGGTGTACCAGTTTGACCTGCCAAACATATTCCAACCGACTAAGGCATTTGGTTGAATGATAAAGTGTTTTGTCGGGTGGAAGTTGTATGCGGCTTTGGTTGCGGCACCGACGTACCAGTTGCCGTTGTCATCGGTAAAGCCTGCCACATCCATTTGGTTTCCGTAACCGCCGCCGAATGCCAAGACAGAGCCTATAAAGTCATTTTTCATAAATGAACCCATGACACCGCCCTGTCCGCCGTTTTGGGTCATACCCATATTCGCATAAGTTTGGTGAGCGCCGGTGTATGCCAAATACGCAGTCGGCAAGAACGTCCAGCCGTGTTTCATTTCAATAGCAGGGAAATCCGCACCGACCAAAGCGCCGTAGAAGTTGTTGTTAACATCAAGTCCGCGGGTCATGTCGAGTTTTTCAAAAGTTCCAAAACCCTTATACCAAAGGCTACCGTCTTTTTTGTTGTATTGATACGGTGCAAACTGCGGATATGCCGCTGCGTATTTGTTTGCCGTCGTATCGCTAAAGTATTGATTATTTATTAATTGAATATGGTCGAATAAAATATTATTTAATACCATTTGGTTTTGGTAATTTGCAACGGCAGTTACCTGACCTCTGAATACCTGATCATTGTATCTTCTCAATGACGCTGTGTAATACCCGCCGCCTCTTGATGTCAAACCGTACCAGCCGATTGGCGTAAAGATTTCCTTGTCAGTCGCGGTAAACAAAGTATCTTCACTGAAACTACCTTGGAACACCTGCAAGCCGATGTGTCTGTCAATCGGAGCTTTTCCCATAAATGCAAAATCCGAAACGTGGAGCGTTCCGCCCTCTGTGACAGCACCCGTTAAGAAAGTATCGGATTTCCAATTACGAGGCGCAATATCTATTCCAAACTCGCCTGTTGCCTTGTCTTTAAGTGTTAATTGACCCATATTGTTATCGGTCATTGCACCGTCCATAACGTTAACCGAGTTTGTGCCGGTAAACGTTACGCTTTCTGCCGTAAAGCCCGCACCCGCAACGTTCAAAGCAGAGTTTTTCAAATTAACTGCGCCAAGCGATGCCTCATTTGCCGAATAGATATTAATGTTACTGTTATCTTCTGCCGTGATACCGTTTGAGAAAGTGACAGTATTACCAAATGCGCCAATCGTACCGTTATTTGCACTGACCGTGTCAGTAAACGACAAGCCGCCGGATTTTGCGTTTGCGTTGATTGTACCTTCATTTGAAACATCAACTTCGCCTAAAGTTAAGTCTTTTCCGTCTGTGTGGGTTTCAAACGTGATTGTGGCTTTTTTATCAAGTGTGGTTGTGCCCATAACCTTGTCTGAAGCTATTGTAATGTCCTTGCCTTCGATATTGCCAAAGGTCAAGTTGCCGCCAAGCCCCTGTTCATCAAAGAAATCAAGTCTGCCCGAGCCGTTAACGACAAAATTGCCTTTGTAACCGCTGGTTAAACCCTTAAAGTTTACATCACCATCACCGTTTTTGTTGATTATACCATTACCAGTCTCACTGACAAGTGCGGCTTTCAAATCGAGATTTCCCTGCCCGTTCAAATCCATTTGGGCATTAGAACCGCTAAACGTAATTGTCTGACCGCTTTCAGCCATTTTGACATTGTCGCCCATTTCAAGCAAACCATGATTATTAATAGTAATGTCGCCTGTAACTGTGTCATTTTCGTTTAATGAAACCGTACCGCGATTTTCGGCACTTTCGCCTGAAATTGTCAATTTGCCTTGAATATCAGCCGCGACATCTTGACCAATCTTACTGCCACCTGCGATAGTAAGGTTACTTTCTTTAACAGTGTTTAAACTGCCTGTTTGCGCATCGAGTTTGCCGTTAGATTTTAAGTCATAGGTCAATGTACCACCTTTAAGTGTCACATCACCTTGCCACGTGTCACCTTCATTAAATGTAACCTCTGAACCGGTTGTAACACCCAAGGTGTTACCGGCTTCAAGGTCAAATTTAGTAGCTTCTTTAATATATTCATTTGCGCCAAGTTGAATAGAGCTGCCGCTAGTCATTGTCAACGAACCGCCGTCAGCCATTAATTTGCCTTCTTTGCCCGAAAATCCTTCTAAAGTCAAATTACCGCTTTCAGACAGGTAAACATTACCAGCCCAAGTATCGGCAGAATCAGTAGAACTGTCAAGTGTTGTTGTACCGCCCGTTAAGGTCAATGTGCTGTTATCTTCAAGCGTAACTTTTGCATTTTTTTCTATTTTACCTGCGCTTTGGGTTAAGTTGGTCGGGGTGTTTGTTGCGTTTTTAATAATAAATTCACCGCCTGAAATATCATCGTCCGCATTATTTAAGTCAAACTCGCCTTTAACGGTAACTTTTCCGCCTGACTGTTTCAAAGCACCTGTCTTGCCTTTGCTGGTTGCAATCTGCAAATCACCCGAGTCACTAACATCAATTTCTCCTGTCCATTTGTCGTTGCCATTGATATGAGTTTCACCGCCTGACAATGTGAGGTTACCGCCTGATTGTATATCTAATTCAGCATTGCTTGTAATCGTACCGTTGCTTTGTTTAAGTGTTGAACCTTCTGTGATATGTAAGTTACCGCCTGTGAATGAATCATCGGCATTATTCATATCAAATTCGCCATTAACAGTAGTATCACCGCTTGTTTGAGTTAAGTAACCTGATTTGTCGGTTACATCCTCAAGCGTTAACTTACCGCCTTCGACAACGACATGACCGGATTCATTCCATTCGTCAGAGCTATCTAAGGTAACCTCTGAACCCGCATCAACATCAAGTTCGGAGTCAATTGTAGTATTAACTTCTTTTGCAATAACACTGCCTTCACCGAGTTTTAATGCTTGAGATGTAACGCCATCGGGATTTTTACCGTTGACTTTTAAATTACCGCTATAAGCCTTTAATACTCCGTTTGTACCGTTTTTAGTACCTTCAAAGTTAAACGTACCGCCATTAGCTGACGGTTCTTCTTCGGGAGCCGAACCCAACTGAACGGTTGAATTTTCTAACCAATTATCCCCGTCAGTTTCATCGCTGTTTACTGTCAAATTACCTTTATCTTTTATCTCAAAAGTATTTCCGCCGCCTAAATTATATTTGGCTTCTTTTTTAATTTCACTTTCGATTAAAGCGTTTCCTTCAAGTTTACCTTCAAATGTGAAACTTCCGCCATCGATTTCACCCGTAGAGTCAAATGACGCGTGTTCACCTAAAGTGATTTCACCGCCTGTGATTGTACCTTCGTTTTTAAAACTTGAACCTTCACCCGAAACGGTAATGTTGCCGCCTTCGATTGTACCGCCTGATTTAACGTCAACACTTCCGCCTGCCTCTGCCGTAACACTTGCACCGTCTTTAATTGAACCGTTTTCGCCGACATTGACACTTCCGCCGTCTTTTGCCGTGACCGAACCACCTGATATAGAACCGCCATCGCCAACGGTTACACTGCCTTTACCGCTTGAAGTTATAGTACCGCCCGAAACGGAGCCGCCGCCTTCAACAGTCAGCGAACCGCCTTCGCCTTTTACATCAATAGAGCCGCCTTCGATTTTGCCGTTGTTTTTGACATCAATCTGACCGCCGTCAGCCGTCAACTCAGCGCTGCCTGTGATATTTCCGCCGTCAACGGTTAAACTTCCGTTATCGCTTGCCGTGATAGTGCCGCCTGAAATTGAACCGCCTTCACTAACCTTAAGGTCACTGCTTTCACCGCTTACCGTGAAATTATTTTCTGAAACGGATGAGCCTGAACCGACTTCAAGTTGAGAATTTCCTTTAACATTAACGTCACCGCCTGATACGCTGTCACCATCGCCTAATTTGAGTTTAGCTCCGCCTTCCAAATCGAGTTCTCCGCCCGTGCCTTGATAATGACCTCCTTTTGATGAAGCGTCAAAGCCGTTTAATGTTACTTTTCCGCCTTCGTTTTTAACGCTGCCGCTCCATTCATCACCTGATTGCATGGTAAAGCTACCGCTTTTAACATCGACTTCGGCACTTGAGCCGACTTTGGTTTGACCTTCTTTGTCAACTGTTCCGCCTTCTACGGTAAGTTTTCCGCCTTGCAAATCAAGAGTGCCACTACCTGTAATAGAACCGCCCGAATTGACATTTACATTACCGCTTTGGTTAGTCAAGTTACCTGTGATTGAACCATTGCCACTTACGGTTATATTACCGCCGTTATTGGTAGTTTCACCGGAAACAGTACCGCCTGTGACATTTAATTGACCTTGGCTCTCTACTTCTGCTTTGCCTTGATACTCACCCCCCCCCGAAATGGAAAGGTTGCCGTGCTCTTTGACTTGAGTGTCAAATTTTTCATTAAATGTTCCGCCGGTAACAATCATATCACCTTGCAAATCGACCGTTCCGCCTGTCATACTACCGGCAGAGAAATCCAACGTAGTGCCGCTATTTACGGTGATATCACCGCCCGTGATAGAACTTTCTTCATCTGTAATTGAGAGTTTTGCGCCTTCTTCAAGTGTTAATTTTCCGCCTGATTGCTGATAACTACCCGTTGACGTGTCGTGAGTAAACCCGCTAAGCGTAAGCTCTGCCTCACCTTCACCGCCAACTTTAACAGTACCTTTCCAATCGTCATCGGTTGAATAATCAGCCAAAAGCATTATCCCTGCTGGCGCAGAGCCGTTAAACGTCACTTTACCGTTTACGATATCAAGAACGCCGCTTTCGCCGAGTACAATTTGAACATCTTTGCCCAAATTGTATTTATGTTGTTCGTCGCCGATTGTCAAAGTGCTTTTGCTGCCGTCATCAGACCCAACGGTCAAAATCACCGAACCCGACTGAGCGACTTGTTTGGTCACACCGTCGAGCGTAACTTTAGAGCCGTTTTTGAGTTCAAACTCACCCGATTGGATATCGAAATTGCTGAAAAATCCCGAATTATCGAGAATTGTTTTACCTGAGTTTTGAGTGTATTTACCTGTAAAGCCCTTTAAATTGTCCTCAGTGTTATTTTTTATTTCAAATATGCCTGAATTTAAATTTATGTTACCGCCACCTGCAATAGAGCCGCCTTCTGATTGGAACGAAACCTTACCCGAACCGCTTATATTAAGGTTAGCTCCGTCTTCAAGATATATATCGTTTCCGCCTTTGTTTGCAGTATTACCCGAGAAAACGATATCTCTTTCACCTGTATTAATGTTAACAGTACTGTTTGTATGGATTGCACCGCCTCTGCCATAGCCTTCACTTTCGCTTGTGGCGCTGTTATTTGTAAATTGAGTTCCTTCGTTAATAGTCAAAGTGGCATTATATTCTTCATATATTTGGTTTTCAATGGCACCGCCGTCTTTAGCCTTGTTGCCCGAAAATGTTGCGCCTTTTGCCAATTCTACATTACCGCCGGCATTAAAAATTGCACCACCTTGTTTTACAGCCTCATTACCTGTAAAGGTTGAATTTTCTCCTATTTCAACAGTCGTACCGTAATTTGCAATTCCACCACCATTTCCGCCAGTCGTTTTGTTGCCTTGGAAGTTTGAAGATGCACCAATATGCAAATAATTGCTTTCCTCACCAAGCATCATCACTCCGCCGCCGTGCCAAGACTCATTTCCTTGAAAATCACCTTTGCCCGTTATTGTAACGTTTGAATTGTCGGCATATATAGCACCGCCGTAAAATCCGGATTTATTATCAGAGAAATTTGCATTATTGAAAGTTGCATTTGCGTTACTGCCAAAAAATATTGCTCCGCCTGTAGAATAACCTTCATTTCCTGTAGCCTCGTTTCCAGAGAATGTAACAGTTCCTTGTGCACTAAAAGTACCACCATATTGTGTGATTGCGCCACCAGACGGATAGTCATTTTGCGGATATCCGGGGTAAGACTGTTCATAACCTGTGACTGTATTATTTTCAAAGGTTGTTCCGTCTTTTACTGTTAATGTACCACCTTGCTGGAAGATTGCTCCGCCTAATGAGATTTGATCTGCTATTGCTGATTTAAGCTGATTTCCGCTGATTGTTCCGCCAACGGTTAAATTATATCCACCAGCGTTTTGTATTGCACCACCACGAGCGTTTTCTTCTACCGTTACTACATCTTTTATACCTTCAAGAATACTTTCATCATTCGATAAGACGTGCCTATTATCTGCATAAGCCGAATTTGATACCGACATTACAGAAAGTAAACCCGCAATAAATAGCGCCTTTTTAAACATATATTTTTTCTCCAATTATTCTTAATTCGCACTTCTATTTTATAACAAATCCAATAAAGTTTTACATATAAAAGTATGATTTGTTAATAATTTTTAAAAATTAATATCAGTTCCAAATAATAATTTTTCTATTAACATTAATTTACAATCAAACTTTTGTATTTTACGCAGGTTTATGTAATAATACATGATTATGGAATACAGACTTAAAAATACCACCGCAAAAGATGCTTTCAGATACGGTTATCTTATAAAAAAAATCGCACCCTATGTCAAACCCTTTTGGGCAAGAATATTGATTAACCTCATTATTGCAGTACCTTTGGGATTGCTCGACGGCGTTGTTGCATTTTCTCTAAGACCATATATGGATTTGGTCATAAACGGCAACCCGTCGGTTACATACAATATTATGGGGCATGAAATTTACCTGCAATCAAGTTTTGCGGCTATAATTCCTATCGGCATTGTTTTGTTCGCCGCTTTTCAAGGTATATTGAAATATTTGAGCAACTACCTCACCGATTGGACAGGTCAAAAAATTTCTAACTCACTTAAAATAGATTTGTTCAAAAAATTGACCTCGCTTGACCCGCAGTTTTATGACGTAAACTCATCAGGGCTTGTTCTTACAAGGTTTTTATCCGACCCCGATGCCGCATCCAAAACAGTCATATCAACATTGAATACTTTTATTTCAACCGCATTCGGCATTGTCGGTTTGGTCGCTGTGTTATTATACAACTCATGGCAGCTTGCAATTGTCGGCGTCACAGTCATGACTATCGCTATCACCCCTGTCACCTTAATCAGAAAAAAAATTAAAAGCGTTTCTAACGCATCTATGGTCGTCGGCGGTAATATGACCACCAACTTTAACGAAACTTTTGCAGGTAACAAAATTATGGCAGCTTATAACCTGCAAAATGACCAGAATAAAAAGTTTGAAGGTCAAATTCATCAGCAATTTGACCTTGCGATGTCTTTAACAAAGCGCGTCGGCTGGATGTCACCGATTATGTACTTTGTATGCTCAATCGGTATCGCACTTGTATTTTGGTACGGAACTCACCTTATCTTGACAGGCACTCTTTCTGCCGGAAGCATGATGTCTTTCGTCACTTCATTACTGTTATTATATAAACCCGTTAAAAATTTGGGTAACACTTTGACCGGTCTGCAATCAACATTTGTCGCTATGGGACGTGTGTTTGAATTGTTCGACCTTGTTCCCTACATCAAAGATGAACCGAATGCACTTCAACTCACCGGATTTTATGACGACATAACATTCAATAACATCTCGTTTGAATACGAACCCAACATTCCGGTTTTGAAAAATATCACTCTTAAAATTAACAAAAACGAAACAATAGCTTTCGTCGGAAATTCAGGTGGCGGCAAAAGCACAATCGTAAGCTTGCTCCCGAGATTTTATGACGTAACTCAAGGCGCCGTTGAGTTTGACGGAGTAAACATAAAAAATTACACACTAAAATCACTCAGAAATCAAATATCGTTCGTGTTCCAGGATAATTACCTGTTTTCGGGCACTATAAAAGATAATATCTTAATGGGCAACGAAAAAGCAACCGATGAAGAAATTAACAGGGTCGTACAGCTTGCGCATTTGGATGAATTTATATCAACACTTGAACTCGGGCTTGATACTTATGTGGGCGAGCGGGGAACAACCTTATCCGGCGGTCAAAGACAACGTGTCGCAATTGCAAGAGCAATGCTTAAAAACGCGCCCATCGTTATTCTTGATGAGGCAACCTCCGCTTTAGATAACCAATCCGAGGCTATCGTTCAAAAAGCACTCGATAACCTTATGCAAAATAAAACAGTCTTTGTTATCGCTCACAGACTATCGACCATTAAAAACGCCGACAGAATTGCCGTAATCAACGAAGGCGAACTGGCTGAACTCGGCACTCACGATGAATTAATGAAAATCAACGACGGAATTTACAAAAACTTATACGAAATGCAATTTAAAAAACAAGAGGAATTATGCTAAATTTAATTATCAGAAAATGGATTGAACCTTACAAACTTTTGGAAACCATCAAAGAATATGCCACTATGCAGGATTTTACCTTTGACGGTTCTAATAAAGTAATCTTAAAATCACACTTTTTAAAACAGCTTAAAGAAAGCAAAAGCTTTGGCTTGTATATGAAAAACGTCAACAAATTCTACCTTTTTGACGCAACAAATTGCAACATAAAAGAGCTTTTAACAAAATCTTTTGAATTGGGCGAAAACGATTACGTTATATCCGAGGACGAAAACCAGCCCTTTGACGAAGTAGATTCGGGCAAAGCAGAAGCTTCCGTAATAATGTATTAACATTTCTTTACAAAAAGGCAATTTTCCCTTAACAAAATACTTTATATAAATACGAGGATTAAGGGGAATTAATGTTTGTTCAGAGATTTATATCGTTCAATAACTGTTGCTGCAGACCGATGATGATGACACCCACCATCGTTATGCCGACATCCGTATTCGTTCAACAACCTATTATGCCGTTTGTTCCGTTTACGCCTGTTATGCCTTATCAATTCAGTTTTATGAATGTTTTCCAAAACGCATTCCAAAATATATGGAATTTAAGACAAACTGCACCACAACAACCTTTTAGTTTTCTTAATTTGACAAAAAATAACTCTGTTAGAACAATTAACACAGAAAAAACAGTAAAACCAATAGCTTCAACACCGATAAGAAAAACTACATCAGTAGTTTCTACTCCAAAGAAAAAAGCCACAAAAGTTTCTGAGGATAAACAAGTTAAACCGCAAACTACATGCCAAAAAACAACCGCAAAAGTTTCCGGACAGAATTTGCCAACATTGTCAGAAGTAGATTATAATGAACAAAAAGCAAATAGATTGGTTCAAGACGCAATGTCACACAGACGCACAACACCTCTCAGAAAAGGTGAAACAGGAAGATGCGCAGCATACGTTAAAGAATCAATCCAACGTACCGGATTGGGTGAATATATAAGCGGACACGCTTACCAGTGCGGTGATATTATGGCTCAAAACAGCAACTTCCAGGAAATTAAAGTTGCAGCAAACGATTTGAAAAATCTTCCCGCAGGTTGTGTCGTTGTATATCCGCAAAATGATGTTTACAGCAGAGCTTACGGTCATATTCTAATCACAAGAGGCGACGGTTCTTCTATCAGCCAGTTTGCATCAGATACTACAAAAGCTTCAGATAGAGCAAGAGTATTTGTACCGGTTTAGAAAATCAAATCCACCTGATGCTTTAAATCTTCAAGCGTTCCGTTGTTATAAATCACGGCATCGCACTTTGACAGTTTATCCTGTTGCGGCATTTGAGAATTAATCCTTTGAATTGCATAAACTCTTTCGTAACCGTTCCTTTTCATAAGCCTTTCAAGCCTTATTTCGTCATCTGAAAACACCATAACAATTTTATCAAACAAATTTTCCATGCCGGTCTCAAATAAAAGGGGAATTGAAACGACGCCGTTTTCGTTATTCTTTTGAAATTCCAAAATTTTTTCTTTGATTTTGGGATGGATTAGTGAATTAAGCTCAGCCAGAAGCTTTTTATCATTAAATACGAGTTTGCCGAGTTTTTCGCGAGAGATTTGAGAATTTTCAAAAACATCATAATTTTTAAACGCCGATTTGATTGCATCGTCGGATGAGAGAATTTCATGAGCGCAAGAATCCGTATCCAAGACTTTATAACCTTTTTGGATTAAAATTTTTTCGACCTGAGATTTTCCCGAGGCAATGTTACCTGTCAAAGCCGTTCGCATTTTTGCAAAAATCCTTTCAATTCTTTTACCTGCTGCGGTTTTAAAGGTTTAACTTCACCGCGTTTTAGCCCGTCAAGCGTAATTGTTGCATGCTGAATGCGTTTGAGCGTTTTAACTTCATAGCCCAAATACTCAATCATTTTTCTTATTTGACGGTTCATGCCCTGATAGAGCGTTATTTGCATTAATGTGTGTTTGTTATCGAGTTCAAGAACCGACACATTTGCGTAAGCAATTTTGCCTTTTTCGATTTCAATACCATTAGCCATTTGTTCAAAATCGCTTTTTTGCATTTTAGCATCAACCGACACCAGATAGACTTTTGGAACTTTCACGGACGGATGAGTTAAGGAATTTATCAAATCGCCGTCGTTTGTGAGGATTAAAAGCCCCGTGGAATCTTTATCAAGCCTGCCTACGGGTTTGAGGTTATACAATTCTTTGGGCAAAATGTCATAAATGGTTTTTCTGCCTTTTTCATCGTCGGATGTTGTAATGTAGCCTGCGGGCTTGTAAAATTTATAATATTTATGACTTGCAGGTTTTATGAGTTTTTGGTCGACGACCACTTTGTCTTTGTCATTAACCAAAAAGCCAAGCTCTGTAGCTTTTTTACCGTTTACATAAACCAAACCGCTCTCGATTAATTCGTCGGCTTTTCTTCTGGAACAAAGTCCTGAAGATGCAATGTATTTATTTAAACGCAGCATAAAATTGCCTCGCTGAATGATTTTGCAAGGATATCGGGCATGCGTCGGTAAAGTTTGCCGTCATTGTGGATTGCAACGACATCAACAGCAGCTTCGATGTAGGTTTTATCGGTGAATTTATCTTTGACAGTTTGTTTAAAAGTAACCGAGAGGGGATTGCATTTTTCGATAACTGTTTCAATAATTACGATATTGTCAAGCCTTGCCGATGCCTTGTAGCGGATGTTAATGTTCACAACAGGCAAAAGGATATCTTGAGCGGTCAAATCGGAAAGGTTATGTCCGAGAGATTCGCAAAGAAGAACCCTGCCTGCCTCAAGCCAGCGAAGGTAGGCGCCATGCCAGACAACGCCGTAAGCATCGGTATCGGAATAAAAAACTTTTTGTTCAAACGAATGTTTCATAAAAGGATTATAACACGAAAGGAGAAAAAATGAGATTTAGATGTTTGGTATGTAATTGGATATACGATGAGGCAAAAGAGGGCAGAGCTTTTGACAGTTTGCCGTCGGATTGGAGATGTCCTATCTGCCTTGCAAACCACGATAATTTTGAATTGATTGATGAAAATTGCACGGATGATTAAACTTGACTGAAAGAGATTTTTATATTAAATTAAAGTCGGTGGGCATCGGCTTACCGGCTTTTAGTTTGCTAAAGCCGAATTAACGGGACGTAGAACTTCTATATTAATTATTTTTTCGGGACGTAGCACTCTGCCGAACAAACGATTGAGTATCGTTTGTGAGAGGTTGGTAGCGCACTTCAAAAACGAAGTTTTTGATTTTGACAATTTTATATCGGGACGTAGCACTTCTATATTAATTATTTTTTCGGGACGTAGCGCAGCTTGGTAGCGCACCTCGCTTGGGACGAGGGGGTCGCAGGTTCAAATCCTGTCGTCCCGATTTTGTACACTTTATCCTGCTTCGCAGGTTTCCCGAAAGTGATTTTCTACGGCTAATCGCCTTGAAAATCTACTTTCCCGACCCGTCAAACTACGGCTATTCGCCTTGTTTGTCGTGCAAATCCTGTCGTCCCGAGATTCTACGCTTACCCCTAATTATAAAAATTAAAATCCTCCGGCAGGCAATCTTCAATCATCTTTACAAATTCAGAACACTTATACCCAAACGCATTCGATAACTTCCACAAAGTCGTTATTTTTGTATCAATCAAACCTTTTTCCAATCGCGACAACAAACCATTCCCGATATCGTATTCGTAAGAAAAAGTATTTATACCTTTGTTAAGCTTTTGTC
Organism: Candidatus Gastranaerophilales bacterium; assembly: GCA_947624935.1. Taxonomy (GTDB): domain Bacteria; phylum Cyanobacteriota; class Vampirovibrionia; order Gastranaerophilales; family Gastranaerophilaceae; genus SIG32. The sequence goes on along the minus strand of CANQML010000011.1, from coordinate 10,107 downwards.
TGTTGGTATAAACCAAAGCACCAAAAGCTTTTAGCAACTCTTTTTTCTTTAATTTTTGTTCTTCAAAATCTGCATCTTGCATATTTATTAATTTTAGATTATATTGATTATAATCTATTGATTACAGTCTATAGACTTAATTAAACAGAAGTATGAAAAAAAGAGAAAGTATAAGCTTAATAATAACCTTGGCGGTGCTTGCGGCAACAAATAAAATATGGTTGAACACGCATGCCCATTTTGAACTGCAAATCTTTATAACAATTCTTGTATGCGGATATCTGCTTGCGTACAAAATTACAAATTACCTGACAGAATTTAAAACTCTGAAAAACAAATCAAGAATTGAAATTATATTCTTGACATTATTTTTCACGATATTATTTATCCCGATGATGCACATAGACAAAAGTTTATGTTCAAACTTTGACAGCAGAGAGCTTGAAAAATTCCATCCGCTTATCGAAAACAATCAACTGAATAATAAATTCGGCGTTCAATTTGACAAATGGTTTTCAGACAGGTTTTTAACAAGAAAAGCTGTTATAAAAGCCCGAAAGGATGTTCTCGACTTCATATCATTGAATGGCAGCAATTCGGCAGGCAAGTATTTTACGAATGGAAACTTTATTTATGCCCCATTTGAAACAAAAATTATTGACATTAAAAAAGGGCAAGAAAGTCTGAAAACTTTAGAAAAATTTGATAAATTTTGTGAGCAAAACGGTATAAAATTGTATGTATTAATTACTCCGGTCAAGACAGCGATATACCCCATGTCTTGGGTAAAATACAATGATAAAGAATTTAATGAGATTGTAAAATATGAAAGAGAAAACAATCATTTAAAAGTAATCTTTCCGGCAGATGAACTTAAAAAAGAATCCGAATACGTATATTTTAAAACCGAACATCATTGGACAGACAGTGGAGCATTTGTCGGATACAAAGAAATTATGAAACTCATAAAAAAAGATTTTCCAAATGTTAAAGTACTTGATGAAAATGATTTTGATTATTTTTACAACAAAAAAGTCCGCGGGGATTTTTCAAGAGAATTTCACACAGGAAATACATGTAGAACTTACAAAATACCATACAGGATTTGCAAAAAATATTCAAATACAGACTATAAATATTTTAGACACAAAGATTTTGAAACCTTGGAAACAAAAGTTATTGAAGATGAAATGCATCGTGAAAAATTCTTTTATTACCCAAAAGGTGCAGATTTACGGGTGATAATGCTCGGCACAAGCATGAATGAGAATTTAACCGAATTTATACCGTTTACATTCAAGCATGTCTACAGATTAAGAACAAATAGCATCCCGGAAAACAAAATAATGAAATATCTCGAAAAGAAAATGCTTGATTACAAACCGGATATTATAATCTTTTGTTTGCTGGTTGATCATTTATACGGAATAACCGAAATGTTTAATATGGAATAGGGGATAAATAAATGCTTTTTAGTTCAATGACATTTATATTTATATTTTTACCGACGGTTTTGCTGTTGTATCTTGTTACGAAAAAAGAGCTGCACAACCCGATACTGTTGATTGCAAGTATTATTTTTTATGCATGGGGTGAACCTAAATACCTTGCGATAATGCTTTGCACAATAATAATCAATTATTTTGGTGCAATTGCAATAGACAAGTTTAAAAAGCACAAAAAATCGGCACTGATTTTAACAATAATCGGCGATTTGGGATTTTTGATTTATTTCAAATATTTTAATTTTTTAATAGAGAATTTTAACAATATTTTCCACACAAACTTGAGCATCTTGGAAATCGTTATGCCAATCGGGATATCGTTTTACACGTTTCAGGCATTGTCATACGTAATTGACGTTTACAGAAAAGAATTGAAAGTACAAAAAGACATATATAAACTTGCGCTCTACATTTGCCTGTTCCCGCAATTGATTGCAGGGCCTATCGTCAAATATCACGATATAGAAGAACAAATCGAATCAAGAGAGGTGAATTTTGATAAAGTTAATTTAGGGGTAAAAAGATTTATCATCGGGCTTTCTAAGAAAATGCTTATAGCAAACACTATGGGTGCGATTGCGGATAAGATTTTTGTACAAGACCCGCACACATTCACGCATTTAACATCGTGGTTAGGGGCAATAGCATACACATTCCAGTTGTACTTTGATTTTAGCGGATATTCCGATATGGCAATCGGCTTGGGATTAATTTTCGGGTTCAAATTCCTGGAAAACTTCAATTATCCGTATATTTCAAAATCGTTGACGGAATTTTGGAGAAGGTGGCACATATCGCTTTCCACATGGTTTAAATGTTACGTTTATATCCCGCTTGGAGGGAACAAAGAGGGAAAATTAAAGACTGTCAGAAATTTGTCGATAGTATTTTTACTGACGGGTATCTGGCATGGCGCATCGTGGAATTTTGTTATATGGGGGATATGGAACGGGTTTTTCATCGTTGTTGAAAAATTATTAAACATAAAAGAATTTGAACACACCAGCTGGGGAGTAAAGGTAATCCAACACGTATACTGCATACTTATATTTGTAATCGGGTGGGTAATATTTAGAGCGGAAAATATGACCTATGCAATTCATTATTTAATGAATATGTTTGGAATTTTGGAAATTTACACGGATAAAATAACTTATAAATTGCCGTATTATATAGACACATACGAGGTAATTATTTTTGTCAGTGCGTTTTTGTGCGCAACACCGATATTTGGCAAAATGCTTGAGGTAAAAAACAAAATCAAAATGGCGATGATAAACCTTTGGCTTTTATTATTATTTTTAACCTCAGCCGCAACGATAGCATCAAGCACATATAATCCGTTTATTTACTTTAGGTTTTAAAATTTGGTTTCAAAATAAATGCTGATAAATTATCAGCTTTTAAAATCTCATATTAGGGTTTACAAAATCATTTTTATCATCCGGATATTTGAGCGGGTGTTACGCCTTTGTCTTTATTTTATCTTATTAAATTAATAATCATTTCAACCGTTTGCGGGTCTTGATGAGAGAAAAACAAACTCTTTTTTGTATCTAATGCTCTTATTTGAGCAAGTTCTTCCTGCATCAGTTTAAAATCAAATACGTTAAAGTTCTGTTCCATTCTCTCTTTTCTGACTGATTTAGGAATAACAATTACGCCTTCCTGAGTTAAAAATCTTAACGCTGTTTGAGCCGATGATTTATTATATCTTTCACCGATTGCGACAAGTGTTTCATTTTTAAACATATTATTTCTGCCCTCGGCAAAAGGTCCCCATGCCATAAGATGAGTGTTATATTTATCCAAATATTTTTTTAATTCCGATTGTTGATTAAAAACATGTGTTTCCATTTGATTTATCGCGGGTTTAATTTCAACGAAATGTGCCAAATCAACAAATCTGTCGGCGTAAAAATTCGATACACCGATTGAACGGACTTTGCCTTCCCTGTAAGCTCTTTCCATAGCCCTATATGCTCCGTAGTAATCATTAAAAGGCTGATGGAGCAATAATAAATCGATGTAGTCGGTCTGTAATTTTTCTAATGACCTTAAAATTGATTGATAGGCTTTATCTTCGCCATAATTTGAAATCCAAATTTTTGTTACAACAAAAAATTCACTTCTGTCAATGCCTGATTTTTTAATGGCATTGCCGACACCTTCTTCGTTTGCATAAGCTTGAGCGGTATCAAACATTCTATAACCGACGCTTATGGCATCCGAAACCGCACGCTCTGTTTCTTGGTTTGATACCTGATAAACACCAAACCCTAAAATCGGCATGTCAATCCCGTTGTTTAATTTGACTGTTTGCATAATATGTTCTCCTTATTTTATAGATTTTCCCATTTCATAAGCCTCTTTCATTGCGGGCTTATCTAAAATTTCACCTTTTTCATAAACGCTATGCCCATAGATTATTCCGCATTCCCTTGCACCTTGAACGCAATCGGCATAGCCTCTGAAACATTCTATAGTTCGATTTAAGCCTTCAATGCCGTCGGCACATGTTGCAATATAGTAAAAGTCTTTGTTTTTGACTTCCGTCCAGCGTGCAACGGTTCTATCTATAAGCGCTTTTAACTGCGCGTCAATTGAATAAAAATAAACAGGGCTTGATAAAACTATCACATCGGAATCTATCATTTTTTGTAAAATTTGTGCCATATCGTCTTTTATTGCACAAACCCCGCCGCTTTTTGTGCAATAATAACAGCCTTTGCAATAATCTATTTTCATTTTTGCGATGTTGATTTTTTCGACCTCATTACCCGATTCAAGCGCACCTTTTTTAAATTCATCGCACAAAATATCCGAATTTCCGCCAATTCTTGGGCTGCCTGATAAAATTAAAACTTTTTTGCTCATAATTTGCCTTTCTTTATAATAAAATTACCTAACATCTCTTTTAATTGAATTTCACAAAATTTCTTTGTCCAATCTTTTGGTTCAAAAACCCCGTCTGACATACACCAAACCGTCATCATTCCGTATAATTCGGAAATGATTAAATGCGTCAAAAGCTCAACAGGTGTATTTTTCTTTAATTCTTTATTTTTAATTGCGGTTTTTAAGATTCCCTCCAACATATCATAATCGTATTTCCATTTGCTTTTATCCATATCTTCATTAGCATGATTTGGGTCAATTACACCTTTAATCCACTCTCTGCAAATATTAATTCCATATATTTCAACCGCATTCATAAATTCATCAACATACACCGTCAATTTTTCTTCAATATTACTTGATTTCATTTCGTCAAGCTGTAATTCGATTTTCTTAAAATATCCTCTGCAAATTTCCGTCAAAATATTTTCTTTATGTTTAAAATAAACATAAAAAGTGCCTTTTGCGACATTGGCATTTTTTGTAATATCTTCAACGGATACATTATTAAACCCTTTATTTTTAAGCAGTTTTTCTGCCGTATCAAGCAATTTTTGTCGGGTTTTAAGAGCATTTTCTTTTCTGTTTGCCATATTTCTATTATACAATATGCTGACCAAAAGTCAATGACTTTTAGTCATATATTAAGGAATTTTAACTGGGGCAACTCAAAACACACCTTACATCATTCGCTATTGACTAAACGCTGAAAAAAGATATAATAATCTTAAGGAGTTATTATGAGTAAAAATTTAGTTGCGTATTTTTCGGCAAGCGGGGTTACAAAACACGTTGCACAAAATTTAGCAGACGCCATCGGCGCCGATATCTATGAAATTAAGCCCGAGGTTCCTTATTCCGATGCGGATTTAAACTGGATGGACAAAAACGCCAGAAGCACCGTTGAGATGAAAGATTACAATTCCAGACCACAAATGGTTGATGATGATTTTTCCGTAACGGATTATGACGTCATTTTTCTGGGATTTCCGATTTGGTGGTATATTGCACCGACTATTATTAACACATTCTTGGAAAAACACGATTTTTCAAACAAAAAGATTATTCTTTTTGCAACCTCAGGCGGTAGCGGGTTTGGAAGAACCGTAGAAAACCTCAAAAACAGCGTTGCTAATTCAACCGAAATCATTCAAGGCGAATTGTTTAATCATAACCCTGATATGCAAACTCTTAAAGCATGGGCGGATAATTTAAATATCGATTAATTCGTGTTTAGTGTATAATTAACTTATGGATTGGAAAAAATTAACGGCAGCAATTCTATCGGCAGTTTTAATAAGCTGTCCGATGTCTTATGCAAAACCTATCACAACAGCATACAAAGAACACAAAGCCGTTGATATCATAATCCCGTCAAAACTTGAAAAGGAAATTCGCACATCTATATCAAAGATTTACGGAACCGAACGAGTTGACGAGATATATTCCGTTGTTGAAAGAATTGCGCTAAAGACAAAAATAACCCGACCGCAAAGCTTACGGGAACAGGATTTGACAAGGGTTGACGACTGGTACAAAGATGAAGTTATTTATATGTTTTACGCTGACCAGTTCGGGGTAAAAAATAATTCTGCAAACACATTCAAAGATGACATTAAAATGCTGGATTATTTAAAAAACCTTGGTGTGACGACCATATATATACTGCCGTTTGCGGATTCGCCGATGAACGATGCAGGATTTGACGTGAAAAATCCCACAAACGTAAGAGCGGATTTGGGTGGGATGAACGAATTTAAGCAATTTATTAACACGGCAAGAGAAAAGGGATTTAAGATTAAAGCCGATTTGGTATTAAACCATGTATCTGAAGAACACGAGTGGTTTAAAAATTTACAAAACGGCGATTTGAATATGCTAAACAGATTTATAATAAAAGATACAATGCCGGAATATAAGAAATACAAGGATTCCAAACTGGGATATGTGGTTGAATACAAAGAGGCGAACGGGAAAATTTCCAAAAGACGGCTTATTTTTCCGGAAATTAGCGATAATCATTACCGGAAAATAACTGTTAACGGCAAGGATTATTGGATTTATCATACATTTTATCCGTTTCAACTTGACGTGAACTGGGAAAATCCGGACGTGTTATATTACAACCTTGAAACGATAAGTTTTTGGGCGAATTTAGGAATTGATATATTCAGAATGGATGCAATTCCATACCTTATAAAAGAAGAAGGAACGGATGCCGAAAATCTGCAAAAAACCCACAGGATTATAAAGCTTTTGAGCGCCTACATTCAAGCTGTTGCACCGCGTTCGGTTATACAGGCGGAAGCATGCCAGATGCCGGATAAGATTTTACCGTACTTTGGCGACGAAAGAAAAGTTAAACCCGTTATAAATGCGCAGGTTAGAGAGTTAACCAGAACGGATGAAGTCCAGCTTGCGTATAATTTCCCTTATATGCCCGCCATTTGGGCGTCATTGGTTTCAAAAGACAATTCTTATTTTTGGAAAGCATACAAACAAACTCCTCAAATCCCGCAATCGGCGGCATGGGCAATTTTTTTGAGGGTTCATGACGAATTAACGCTTGAGATGTCAGACGAAAAAATAAGAGAGTTGATATATGACGATTTGGCGCCAAAAGGTGCGGGATTTAGAAAAGGATTTGGCGTAAGCGGCAGACTTGCAAACTTTTTAGATAACAATCCGGACAGGATAGGAATGGCTTTTTCAATTTTAATGTCACTTCCGGGAGTTCCTATAATTTATTACGGCGATGAAATAGGGGTTCAAAACAATTTTGCAAACGCCAAAAAATCTGCCAAACACAGATCCAAAAAAGACGATATGCTAACGAGTTTTGACAGTCGTGACATAAACAGAGGCCCGATACCGCAAAGTGCCTTTAATGATGCGGTTAATACAAAAGGGTCTTACAATAACAGGGTCTATGAACAAGTTAAAAAGCTCATCAAAATAAGACGTGAATATCCTGTTATGACAAGAGGTTCGTTTGTAGAGGCAAAATCGGAATCATCTAATGTGCTGTCATTTATCAGAGCAACCGACAAAATGCGTGTTGTTGTTATAAACAATCTGTCAAATGATAAAGTAAGAGCAACAATAAATATGATTGATGATGATTTTGGCAAAAAGCCCAAGGAAGTTTATTTCTATGACCTTTTAACGGACAAAATGGTAAAAGCATCTGTTGAGAATAAACAACTGAGTGTAAGACTAAAACCCTACGAAGTTGTTTGGATAAAAATGTAATCGTTTTATTACATTTTGCAAAAATCAACAAAAAATTTTTACGGTTTGCAAAAGTTCGACGTGTGTGTCTTTTTCATAAAAAAACGGAGTAGCAGGGATTTGAACCCTGGATGCAGGTTAGACCCACATAACACCTTAGCAGGGTGCCGCCTTCAGCCACTCGGCCACTACTCCACATGACTTATTTTAACACAAATATTTTATTTTTAAAGCAGTCTAAAAAATATTTTTAGATTATAATTAAATTAAGGAGAAAAAACAATGAAAATAGCAGATAAAGAATTTACATCACGTTTAATGGTAGGAACAGGCAAATACAGCGACTTTGACACAATGGAAAGAGCGCTTGATGCAAGCGGAGCGGAAATTGTAACTGTTGCAATCCGCCGAGTCGATATGAATGCCCCGGGGCATGTCGGCTTAATGGAGCATTTAGACCTTGATAAATATTGGCTTTTGCCTAACACAGCAGGTTGCGCAACCGCAGAAGAAGCAATTCGGGTTGCAAGACTTTCACGTGCTATGGGAATAAATAATTGGATAAAACTAGAAGTTATACCCGATCCGAAATACCTGATGCCCGATCCGATTGCAACGCTTGACGCTGCAAAAGTGCTGGTGGATGAAGGATTTACGGTATTACCTTATATAAATGCAGACCCGATTTTGGCAAAACGTTTGGAAGAAATCGGATGTGCCACAATAATGCCGTTGGCATCGCCAATCGGTTCAGGTCAGGGGATAAAAACACTTGAAAACATTAAAATTATAATTGAGCAGTCAAACATCCCTGTCGTTGTGGATGCAGGGATAGGAGTTCCGTCAGATGCGGCGGCTGTTATGGAATGCGGTGCGGATTTCTGTTTGATAAATACAGCGATTGCAAAAGCTCAAGACCCCGTAAAAATGGCAGAAGCGTTTAAATATGGCGTTATAGCAGGTCATGCGGCGTATGAGGCAGGCAGAATACCAAAAAAAGAAATTGCATCGGCATCATCTCCGTTAGTCGGCGTTGTAGGAAAGAATTAGGAAGGTTTTATGATAGAAATGCGAGTAATGGGCATAGCCCTTGATACGAGAACAGGTTCACCGATTGTTGTTTTGCACGATAAAGACAACCGAAAAGCTTTGCCGATATGGATAGGTTCGGCAGAAGCCAGCGCGATTATAAGAAAAATCGAAAACCTGAACGTTTCGCGCCCCATGACGCATGACTTGATTATAAATATTATTGAAAAAGCTGGCTATACGCTGGATAGAGTTGAAATAAATGATGTTGAAAAAGAAACCTATTACGCAACGTTATTTTTAAAAGACAAAAATGATGAGGTGCTTGAAATAGATTCCCGCCCCTCGGATGCCATTGCGGTTGCGATAAGGGTTGATGCGCCAATATTTATTTCTGCAAAGGTTTTATCAAGCGGGTCTGTCTCAACAGATACGGCAAAAGACGAAGAAGAAGCGCAAGAGTTCAAAAACTTCGTACAAAGCATTAAGCCGTCGGACTTTGCAAAGCTGATGAAGGATAACGACCGGCACGAAAGCGATCAATAGTATTTGCAAGGGTTATCGTCTTTTACAACCCAGCCGTCATATTGCAAAAGTTTTGTGCAATACGCACTGTTCTTCTTCGCAGCTGCCTCCGCATAATTACGTCCTTCAATTAACCCTTCTCTTGTCCCGTCCCAATAATAACAATATGTATCCAAATAACTTGAACAATTTTCCCACTGCTCAGGCCCATTGGTCATACTTTTACCGTTAAATATAAATGCAAAATAGTAGTCACCTTTAGACGTGTACAACGATACATCTCTCATAGAAACAAACAAATCGACTACACTCCCGTCAGCAAAATACAAATACAAACGATTTGGAGTTGATTGAGAATCTTTTTCTACTTTTGTAGTTTTTATATATTTGCCTAAATAATTATTATACCAATCTTCAACCTCATCGATTGTGCATGTAGGTTCACTTGTGGTACCACAATCAAGAAACCAGCTATTAATAGGTCCGTTATCAGCTTCAGAGAGCTCTATTGCCTGATTGAACATGGAATAAAACTTTTTAATCTTAACGACATTAACCTGAGTTTTGTAGTTATTGACCAAATTCGGAATGGTCATGGTTGCAACTATACCGATAACGGCTAACGTGACGAGGATTTCCGCTAACGTAAACGCTGCGCATTTTGAAGTGAATAAGCGAATAGGCGAATAAGTGAAGTCTTGCTCGCTCGCGTTAAACGGGTCTGCGCTTGTCGTCTGCAATGACTTTGTCATTTTCGACGACAAAGCTCGCCCTCTGCTCGCTCGCGCTAAGCCCTTTACATTAATTAACCTCTGTGGAGTGCCACTATTATTGTGACATGCCCCCTCGCCCCTTGCGGGAGAGGGGAGGAGCGTAGCGACGGGGTGAGGGGTCAAATGGATTGCTTCGTCACTTCGTT
>CANQML010000010.1 GCA_947624935.1 Candidatus Gastranaerophilales bacterium | reverse complement strand
TTAAAAGAACGACAGTTGAAACAAAAGATGTGGATTTATTTGTTAAATTAAATAAATTTTTAAATCACACAAATAAAATCGAAGCTAAAAAATTGCGTGATGTTATTTATAATGGAATACCCCAAGACGTATTAAAGGACTTTTGTGATATAGTGCATAAATTTTTAAAACATATTTAAACACAATTTGAACGGTAATTAAACTCTATTTATATAGCTTTTAAATTTCAATCTCTTTTTCGTGATCAATGAAAAATGTATTTAAAACATCTGCATCATTTCGTAAGTGTTTAATTACTGGTGAAAGATTGTAGCATTCCTCAATCTCCGGCTGATTTGCAACAAAATAATCAATAACAACGGCAGTATTGTAAATATTCTCCGACCATTTACTTAATTGCTTAAACTCTTTTGGAGTAATATTCAATCCAACTTTTTCCATACGACCTTCTTGAACGTACCATATTCATCACGCTAAATAAATAAAAAGTAAAGTCTTACTCGCAAAACAATGTATCGTTGCTTTAACTTAAATCATCTAATGTAATATCAGGAACAGAAGAATCTATTGAATCAACAGTAGATGAAAGTTCATTAATTATATTGCCCATATTAGAAATAGGATCTTTAGCATTCCCAATTAAATTTTCGTATAAATATTCAATGCCACCTAATATGTATTGATAGAATAATTTTTCATAATCATTTGAATATGAATCTAATTCATCATTTTGTTCTGATAACTTTGTACTAGTGTTAACATCACTAGAAAAAGCAATTTTTATCCTTTTCTCTATATCCGGTTCTATTGAGTCATCAGATAATAAAATCAATCTATACAAAAATTTAATAAGTTCTTCTTCGTTGTATATCTGTTCTACCATAATTGTTTTTTTTGTCGCTTCAGTTGAATTATCTATATCAGCTTTTTTATTAAATTTAAAGCCAATAACGGAAGAAGCAAACATTACATCAATATTCCTTTTGAAGAAAGGTGGTAATGTTTCAGTTATAGGAGTAACTAAAGCCTCCATATAATTTGCATGTTTTCCATAAAAATTATATGTTCTAAATAACACCATTACCTCCTTCTATGTGCGTGCTACACATCCTATCAATATCTTCTTCGTCAACCAGTTCATTTGGCTTTAACTCATAAAATTTACCTATTTTATGTTTTATATCCCCATTCATTATAATTCTACACTCAGGATCTTTAGAAAAGATAATTACCTGACCCGTTAAATTAGCAATTTTGGGAGCAACTTCTAACATATTTGCTTCTGAAAAACTAGAAAATGGAGCATCTAGAACTAAAGGATATGGTTCTGCACTTAATATATTTTCACCTTGTTTTGCTATATCTTCGTTATGTATATCATATGCTAATCGAAGTAAAGAAACAATAAATGCTAAAACTAGTGTAATACCTTGTGCACCACCAGTACCAACTACTTCTCCATCACTATCAATCATTTTTACTTTGTAATCAGGTGATATATCTATTTTGCATGCATTAGAAAATACTGTCGAAAAGAAATCATTTACTTTTTCTTTTATGTGATTTTCTAATATTCCTGCTACAACCTTACTCCTACTGTTTATCGCTTGACTTGAAAGAGTATTTTTATTTAATACTTCGTTATTTATTAGCGGATAATCTTTGTACGTTTCTTCACAAATCTCAGATAATTTTTTAGACAGTGCAGAACGACGATTAATTAGTTCTTCGTGTCCATTATAGTAATATTTTGATTGATTTAATTCAGGTCTTAAATATATATCTATAAAATTTGAAATGACATCAGATAAAGCGTTCAAAGAATATGATAATTCTTCCGATAATATTTCGTCATCTGTATTATCAATTAAGTATTTTATTGCATCATACTTAATAATTTGTTCGTTAATTTTATCTCTTTTTTTAGGAACTATAAATATAATTCTTGAGAAAGATTTTGCTTCTTCCCATTTTTTCAACATATTATTAAAACGTTTTTCATTATCTTTCAAGTATTCTTTGTACCATTTAGACTCCTGGCATATAATTTTTGACATTAAATCAAACTGTTGCGATAAAGAAGTATTAAACTCAAGAGTTTTAAATCTATTAGATACAGCTTTCCAGGCATCAATTTTATTCTTAGGTAATTTATCGACATAATTTAAAATGCTTTGGTGAGAAATTAATAAAATATGCAACTGTTGTTCTTTAGTACGGCAACAATTTTCAGCAAAATCTTGTAACGTTTTTATTTCAGCAGCAGATGTTTTATTTAGATTCCCTTCAAGAAATTTACTAAATTCATCATAAATGACATAAATTCCGGTATAACCTTCTTTTTTAAGAGATTTATTAACAGAATTATATAATTCAATAACGTCTATATTTGATATAGGATTAAATTCGCTTCCTGCTGTGAGGCTAGGATAAATTTCTTTGAAATTTTCATAATAATCTATGTTAAAGTTTTCTAGCTCTGTAATATAGTTTTTAACACTGCAATCAATATGTTTTTTAAATTCATCATATGTATCTTTATAGTTTTCTTGCCAATTTTGAATAGTTGTTATGACAGATTTAAAATATGTGTCAGGCATTATATGATCTAAATTTGCATTTTTTAATGCAATACTTAAACCAGACATTAAAGCCTGTCTTATGCCCATACTACTGCCTTATATAATAACTGGTAGCATTTTCTTTTTGCTATCCAAGTAATTTTTTGTGTATGTGCATAATTCAGATTCACCTTTTGCATTTTGTGTGCTTTGGCAGATATATGATAGTAAATTTGAAAATAGTTCCGGTTCTTTTCTGTATAATAATGAGGCAATAATCAATGCTAAATGGGATTTACCTTTACCATATGCCCCAACAAATATTTTTGCACGATCGTTTGAAGTATTTGATGTGCTTAACATAATATCTTCTATGATTTCAATTGCACTTGGTGTTGGTATATAGTTTTTAATTTTATCATCGCTGTTAATATCGTATGCAACGTTTATTGCATATTGGAAATCTTGCATAATATTAATATTTTTTGTTAAATCCATATTTTCACCCTTTAAATACTTAAACTTTCATAATATTTATTAATACACTCTATAAAAGACATTGTTGTCTGTAATTTTACAATATCAAGTCCTGCGGATCTTACGACCTTTATTAATCCTTGCTTCTGTAGATTATCTAAATACTGAGCAACTTGAATTTTATCAAGATTAAAGATTTTACCAATGTTACCAGGATCCTTTTCTATTTTAGAGATTTTTATATCAGTTGATTTTTCTTTTTCATTTTCTCTAATTATTATTGCTAAGATTATAAGCGGATTAATTGTCGCAAAACTTGGGGTCATTTTAGAATATATTTTATTCTTTTTATCTAATAGCTTTATAAGGCCTAATTCACTTAATGGCGATTCGATATTGCTTTCGGGATTAAAATCACTACTATTTGATTTAAAATAAGTTTTAATAATACAATCGAAATCATCTCCTAACGATTTTTCCGATACCTGTGTTTCTGGCTCTTCAACACTAATATATGATTGAATATCTGTTACAAATGATTCTTTTGTAATTTCATTCATATTGTAAATATTAAAGAAGTAGTACCAAGCTGTTGCCTGGTCCTTATTGGAAGCCAACATATAATGAAGAATACAAAAAGTCCCATCTTCTTCCATAAATAAATCATTGTCCCATATTAATTGTCCAAGTTTAGTAAACTCTTGATATTTTTGGGTAGTTCCAGTTTCTTCTGTCAGACCAAACACTTGCAACCAATAACGAAGAGATTTGACCATATTTGAACCAATACCAAGCTCATCCATGGGATTAATATTCTTGTCAACGAATAATCTCGGATTATCTTTTATATGTTTCATTCCTTTGTGCAACCAGCCTTTTCTGATTGCAAAAGTATCATGCGCTCTGAACTTCATATGTTTTCTCCTGACTCTCTGCTTTCGTTACTAAATAACCAGCCATTAAACAACCCGCATCGAGGTATTTGGCAGTTACGCACATTTTACAATGTCTGCATTTGTTTGTGTCTATTCTATATGTATTTTTGTTTACTGTTATTGCTCCGAAATTACATACAGATTCACATTTTAAACATTTTCTACAACTATTATATTTTCTAATTTGGTATCCGATCATTCTTTGTAAATCATCATGTTTTTGAACGTTCATCGTTTTTACTTTTATTGCATACTCGTAATTCTGTTGTTGAAACGGTTGCAATGACATTATAGGTATGTTTGTCGCAATGTCAAGCACTAACACCTCTTTTAACAATTTTCTACCAAGTTCTTTTGATACTTTACCAAAAGGAGTAAAAAGGGTATAAAAATCGTCTGTTATAGGTTTGTTTAATTGATATATTTTTGCATTTTCTTCTGCTGTACAATTTGTATATTTGATTTTTACATCTTCTGCAGCTTTTAAACCATTACCACCTTGTCGGGCTTTCCATTTCCCTGTATCAACATATACTTCTGCATCAGGCTTTCCAATTTTTTTAGCAAAATCAACTAAAAAATTTCTCCATTTAGTTGATTCTTCCGGCATGTATATTCTTGATAAAACGCGGCTCTATCATTATTATTAGGGCAGCACCAACATCCTACTCTATCATACCCAAGTTTATATGCATCATTAAAATCAATATTCTCTCCAAGCATATAGAGCCAAATATCAATATCTTTCCAATAAAATATAGGCGAAGCAACGACCTGTTTTTTGATTTTTATTGATTCCGCATTGTCCTCAATTCTATTATATTTGCTTCTGCTTACTGATTCGCATTTTCTTATACCGTAAAATGTTAATAGTTTTTTATCGCGATATAAATTAGATAGTATCCGAGTTATAGGTCCTGTCTTAAACATTGTGCAGCACCATCGCATAACTCTTGATGGTGGTCCAATATCCTCGCATACATCATAAAATTTTTGTTCTTTATTCTTAGAAACTTTCAATATGATTTTAGGATTTTCTTTTCTAAAACGTTTTAAATACTCGTATGTAAGAGGGAATTCTAATGTAGTATCTCCAAAAATATGCACAAGACCAGGATTGCTCAATGCTCTGACAACTAAATCAGCAACAACTGTTGAATCTTTTCCTCCAGAAAATGATATAACTATATTCTCAGCAGGATAATCTTTTACTGCATCTTGTATAAAATTAAAAGCTTCGTCTTTTAGATATGAAAGCCTTTCTTTATTTACCTTAATAAATTTTTGTATAAGTTCAGAAAATTTGTTATTTTCGTTAGCGATGCCATATTTTCCTAATTCTCTTATGATACTATCCGTGTCCATTTGCAAACATTTCGAAAAAGAAACAGAAATAGATTCTCCATCTATGTAATAACGATTATTCGCACACCATACGGAACTATTTATATATTTAAGTGGAGTTTTTTTCACAATCTCCATTAACAAGCGTTCTTGAGGAAATACTGGTCGCAAATCTGCAGCAAAATATTTTATCTTATTGCCACATTCAGGGCATATGTCCATATTGCTATTGCTAGGTCTGATAATAGGCACATTACAATGGTTACACCAATATATTTCAATCGGTATATCCTCAAATGTTGTTTCCCCACATACTTCGCAGATTTTGTTTTCAGTTTCCCTATTACAAGATTTGCACCACAAAATATTTACCTCTTTGGTGTATTGAATTCACAAATTCTTCTTCCAATACGAATTAAGTTTAACATGAAAATGATGAAAAATCTCTTTATAATAAAATATTAACAATATATATTTATAATGGTATTCAACTAAATACAACAATAATTAACATCTGAAATATGGATAATATATCTTTCAAAATCTTGGTTATAGCGTTTGTCGGTAATGAGTTTGAGATATAGCTTTCGGTCAGGTTTAACCTTTTAGCAAGCATTTTTGCGGCATATTTTTCTGCAGCATTTTGAAACGTATCATTCTTTCTCTGCGATACAGAAAATGACTCCCGCCATTATTTATATTATTTGGGCTTTTTGACATTTTTTGTTCAAGTAATTCAAGCTGTTTTCTTAATTCTTTACGCATAAAAACTCCTTAAAATAAACAGATAATTATTGGGGTACACACATTTTAACTCTGTTTCGTAATAAAGCAAGTTGGATTTTGCGTAGGCTGAAGTGAACGACAGCGGAGTGTAGAGCAATAATCCAATACAAACCGTGTCGAAATGATACAAAGTTAGTCGGAAAATGTTCCAATTTTCCGAGTTCTGAGTGATGAATACAAGTACAATGAACAAAGAAAAATACATTACAATCAAAGAATTAGCAGAACTTAAAGGTGTTAGCACCCGAGCAATCAGGTTATCTTTGAAAAAATATGTAACCAGAGAAATAACTGTCAAAGGCGGAAAAAGTTTTGAGATTTTGCTATCAAGCATAGAACCGGAGCTTCAGGAAAAGTATTATTCCAAAATTGTTCCGACTTATACTAAAAAACAGCTTCTCACACCAACTGATTTTCACAAACCCGATAAAGCAAAAATTATTGCACTTGCTCGATTGAATTTATTGAATATTTGGAAAAATGAAAGAAAAAATCAGCGAAATAAAACGCAATTTGATAATGATTTTTTAGGTGCATACAACGCACAAGTTTTGTATCTGGAGATTTATGCAAAACTCGGAAATGTTTCAATAGGGACACTTCAAAGGTGGAAACGAATTATAGGAAACAGTAATAATTATGAACTATTAGTCCCGAATTATCATTATGAAGATTATTCGAGAACTTGTCTTACGGATTATGAAAAACAAATATTTTTAAAACTTTTATTGCACCCGAATAAATTCAGCATAGGAAAAGCAATATCTCTAACGCAGTATGTTCTGAGAACTCAAGATTCTGAATATATTCCAGCTGCGCCGACGTTCAGGAGATTTGCTAACTGGTATAAAGCAAATTATTTTGATAAATGGACGCTATTGCGTGACGGAAAAAAAGCATTAAAAGAAGAAGTTATGCCTCACATAAAAAGAGATATTTCTAAAATCGGAGTCGGAGAAGTTTTAGTCGCTGACGGGAAAAGATTAAATTTTCAGGTAATAAACCCGTTTACGGGAAAACCTTGCCGAGCAACCTTAATCGGTTTCATAGATTGGAAATCATCCGCATTAGTTGGTTATGAAATAATGATAGAAGAAAATACACAGAATATTGCTTCAGCACTTCGCAATGCAATACTAAATTTAGGAAAAATTCCAAAATTTGTATATTTAGATAACGGCAGAGCATTTAGGGGTAAATATTTTGTAGGAAGTGCTAATTTCAATGAGATTGGCATAAAAGGAATTTACGAAAAACTTGGTATAACAACAGTATTTGCAAATCCGTATAACGCAAGAGCCAAAGTAATTGAAAGGTTCTTTTTAGAAATGCAGGAAAGTTTTGAAAAACTGCTAAGTTATATCGGAACAAATATAGAAAATAAACCTGCAAGACTAAGAAGGAATGAAAAATTTCATAGTGAAATACATCAGGAATTTATTCCCACGATTCAGCATACAATTCAGAAGATAAACAGTTGGCTTAAGTATAAAAATTCTTTGCCGTGTCCTAATGATAAAACAAAAAGCATCAAAGAAATGCTTGATAACATTGAAAAACAAGAAATAAATCAGAGAGAATTAGATGATTTAATGCTGGCACAGGAGATTAAAACTATAACAAGTCAAGGAATAAGGTTTTTAAAATCTGATTACTATAACGATGCACTTTATGGCTTAAGACAGAAAGTAATAATAAAATACAGCCTGTTTGATTTAAGTTACATCAATGTTTACACAATTACCGGTAAATTTTTATGCCGAGCAGAAAGAATTACCCTGACTCATCCGCTTGCTCATTACACGGGCGAAATAAAGGATATTGAGGATTACAAGCAGAAAATTCAAAAACAAAAACAGCTTAAAAATAAGACAATAAAAGCCTGTAAAGAGTTTTTGAATATTGATGATTTGGAAATTTTAGAGTGCGAGCTAGAAAAAGACGAAGATACATTTTTACCTCCGCCGATTGTTCCAAAGATAGAAAACAAAAAAGAAAAGCCTAAAAAATATAACCCTGCGGTTAAACCTTTATTCAAAATGAGCAGAGAAAGATATGAATACTTAATGGTGCACGGTTGTACTTGTAATGATGACAGAGTTTGGCTTACAGAATATAAAGAATCAAAGGAGTATAAGCAATATGAAACCGATATTTGTTAAAACAAAGAATGTCAAAGGTTTTATCAGCCTGATTCACAACTTAAAAAATAAACCTGAAAATATTACAAAAATCGGATTGGTTTATGGTAATGCGGGTCTCGGGAAAACTAAAACGGCTTTGTACTTATCTATTCAATATGATGCTATTTATGTCAGAGCAACAAATTCTATGAGTCCAAAGTGGTTATTAGAAGAAATAGCAAAGGAACTTGATGAAATTCTAAGATTTTATACTTCGGATATTTTCAGGCAGTGCGTTAATGCACTTAAAACAAATCCTCAGATGATTATAGTTGATGAGATTGATTATCTGCTTGCTGCTTTTAGAACAATAGAAACATTAAGAGATTTACACGATGAAACATTTGTTCCAATAATCATGGTCGGAATGCAGCTTGCAAAACACAAATTGAAAAACACACGCATTTGTTTGACAGAATTTCAGAAATCTATAATTTTACAGAATTTGAATATTCAGATATTAAGCAAATTACAGAGGAAATCTCTGAAGTTGAGATTACAAAAGAGGCTGTGCATTTAATCCACAATAAAGCTAAAAGTTTCAGACAGATTGTGAATACAATTGATACATTTGAGAATGTAGCGCAGGCAAACGGATTTACGCAAATTGATGAAAATATAGCACAGGAGATTTTAAATGGATAAAATTTTAGAAGTCGCAAGAAGATTGAAAACATTTACTCTTGAAGATATTTTAATGTTTTGCGATATAGACACTGAAAATGCCAAAAAGTTTTTGAAAGAATCGGAGAATATAAAATCCTGTGGGGATAAATTTGAATATATTGAAACAGTAAAATTTGAAGATAAATTTAAAATTGTTGATAAAAATATTCCGTGTAAAAATTCAGATATTACAGTAATAGATGCCTGTCATTTGTTCTTAAATTTGTGTCAAAACAGAAAAATAAAACAAAATGCTGTTAAAGCCTACAAAATTTTCATTAATGCCCATATTATCCCATATTTTAAAAGATTTAAACTTAAAAATATTACTGTTTCTGATGTTGAGAGCTTCAGGACGTATATGCAAAATAAACAAATATCTGAACGCAGAATATAAAATATTCTTGTATTATTTAATCAGATAATAAAACATTTTCAAAATGAAGGCTATATAAATAAAATTTGTGTTTTTGAAGTAAAAAGAATTGCCAATATCCCTAAAAGGGAAATACAAATTCTGACTCAGGCGCAATTGGCACAGCTTTTTAAAATTACAAATAGAAAATATCCTTACCTGACACCGATTATTCAAAATTTAATTACATTAAAACAGCCTTTGAACAGTATTTTAACAGGCAGTGAACAAGAAAAGAAATCTCTGAAAAGAAAAATCAGGAATGATTTTTACAAAATCAAGCAGGAACTTGGTTTAACAAATTACATGTTTGATGATTTACGAAGCATAGACAATGAAAAACTTGTTTTTCAATGGTTATGCAAGTAAAACATATGAAATATGATTTAAGGTTTTGTAATCTTGACAATCAGATAAAAATAATATATTATTAGGTCATATTAGGTCTAATTAGGTATAAACATGTTTGAAAATATCAATATAAAAATCAATAATCAAATGCTTACTATAATTTCCGAAATAGATGAATTTAAGGGTTCATGGAAGTTATTAGGCAAAATGGCTCCTGAAAAATTAAGAACTTTAAAAAAGGTTGCAACGATTGAAAGTGTTGGGTCTTCAAACCGTATTGAAGGAAACAAACTTTCAGATAAACAGGTTGAAGAATTATTATCCCGAATAAAAAAACAATCCTTCGCAAATCGTGATGAGGAGGAAGTCGCAGGATACGCAAAACTTGCCGATACGATTTTTGAGGATTGGGAAGTTATTCCGTTATCAGAGAATTACATAAAACAGCTGCATAAGATTCTGCTTGAATATTCTTCAAAGGATGAAAAGCACAAAGGAGAATACAAAAAAATTTCTAATGCAGTCGCAGCTTATGATAGTGAAGGCAAAGAAATTGGTGTTGTTTTTGAAACCGCAACTCCGTTTGAAACTCCATTAAAAATGCAGGAGCTTGTTGAATGGACTAACAAGAATTTGTCGGATAGATTTTATCATCCGCTGATTGTTATCGGAATTTTTGTTGTTAATTTTCTTGCAATCCACCCCTTTCAAGACGGAAATGGCAGGTTATCACGAGCATTAACTAATCTTTTATTGCTAAAATCAGGTTATGTTTATGTTCCATATAGTTCAACGGAATCAATAATTGAGGATAACAAAGAAGGTTATTATAGAGCTTTAAGGCAGACTCAAGCAACTTTAAGTAAAGTACCTGACTATGAGCCATGGCTAATGTTTTTCTTAAAAACTTTGCAAAAACAAAAAATCAGACTTGAGTATAAAATTGAACACGCAAATACTACCGTTCAGAAAAATTTGGATTTACCTGAAATTTCTGCAAAAATCATGGAAGTTTTTGAAACAAAAGACAGAGCATCAATATCTGAACTGTCTGAATTAACCGAAACGAATATAAATACAATTAAAAAACATTTATCGAATTTGGTTGAAAATAATTACCTGACTAAACACGGTAAAACACGTGGGGTGTGGTATACTAAAAGTTAATAAATTAATAAGCAAAATATTAAAAGCATAAACAAATAGGAGATAACATGCCAATAAAAAATTATTTAGAAAAATCTGACAATCAAAATGTTTTTAAATATCTGGATTATCCAAAATTCCTAAATTTAATAACTTCCAGTAAAATTACATTTGTAAAGCCATGTCTTTTTGAAGATGGAGATGATTGTGATATCCCAGAATATACAAAGATACAAGAAGAAACGGCTTCATTGCTAAAATCTTTAAGGATTCAAAGAGTTTCAAAAAATTTAAATGCTTTTATAGAAATACTAAAAAACAAACCTACAAATGAAGAACCTGAAAATATTTTCATGTACATATTTATACAAATATATAATGCTGTAATATCTAACTTGGGAAATATTAATGTTGAAATTTCAAATTTAATAAGAGATTATACGCAAAAACTTACTAATGCATATGTCAATAAAAATTATGAGGACATTAGAAATATTTTATTAGAAATTGATGAGTGTGAAAGTTTTGTAAATAGGAATATAAAAGAATTTTATAGAAATAATACGTTTGTTAGTTGTTGGCATATATCAGATACTGAATCGGATGCTATGTGGAAGATATATTCAAATAAAAGGGGGATTGCCATTAAAACAACTATTAATAAATTGGAACAACATTTAGATTTTTCTACTGTCGAAAAAGAAGGCTATGAAGTAGTTATGAATCGTATAATATATGAAGATAAAAATTTGTTATTTAATGATGTGAATAACAAGCCCAGCCACGAATTATTACAGTCAGGAAAAGATGATCCAAGTTATTTTTTCTTTATTAAAAAATTTTGCTATTCGTATGAAAATGAACTAAGACTTTTATTTTTTAAAAGACCTTGTTCTTTAGTTACAAAAAAATATGAATCTTTAAAATATATACATAAATTAGAAGAAACTAATTCTATTAATAGAGAAAATGTATTTAATATCAATATAAATATAAATCTAAATGAATTTATAGATGAAATTATTGTATCGCCGTTTGCTCCAGACTATTATTTTACAACGCTATGCTCGATCTTTGAAAAAATGAACATGCCAGATTTAAAAAATAAAATTCGTAAATCTAACATGGTAATTAATACAGCATATGCATAATAATTCTTAACTGAAAATAATAGTTTTTAGAGAGTATTTTTATTGTTTTGTAATGTATTTTAAGTTTGAATTTTGTTGTTATCCAAATGTAATAAACACTTCCGGCTTAGTTCCGACTTAACATTTTAGCATTTCAAAAGGGACTATCATGTCCTAATTTAATTATCGCTATAACATAGAGTGTATTTGAGTTTTAGCGATTTGCTCAGATTTATACCGGACTTTATTATGACAAAAAATGAAAGCTGATAACATATCTGTCAATCGTTTGGCGAAAGAACTTGAAACATCAAGGACAGCGATTTGTCGTATTTTAGACCCCGAAAATACATCAATCACTTTGAACACAATCGAAAAAGTCGCCAAATATCTTGGCAAAAAGATTGTTTTATCTTTTGCATAAATCCTTATAACGTTTAATTGCGACATCCAATTCTTTTTTAGGGGTTTCCTGTGTTTTCTTAATAAATGCATGCAAAAGTACCATTGTATTATCTTCAACATAGAAAATAACTCGTGCTATACCGTTTGATATGTTACAGCGAACTTCTTCTAAGCCATCTGTACCATGAAGAACCCGAGTTAAAGGCATTCCGAGAGGATAACCATATTGAACGGTTTTGATATCAAAACGATTGTACGCATATCTTCTTTAGGCAGACTTTCCAACCATTCACGAACAGGTTCATTTCCGGAACTTGTTGCGTAAAAATATACTTCCAATGCTGTTGTGCGTTCTGTCATGAGTTGATTATAGCACAAAACTATTTATTCAAATAACATTCATATATTTTAGTGCTTAGGTTTATTATTAAAAGTAAAAGTTGGTCAATTTCATCTTTGGTTATTATATATTTCTGCCTAACTTGTAATGATAACCTTGTCTTTGAGATAAAATCTTTGTCAATTACACCCAAATTATGCTCATACAAATGTCTAACTTGAAACATTTTATTTAAAAATCGAAAATCATTTTCACTTAAATATTGTTTTATATTTATTATATTCTCTTTTGTTAAATACTCATAAAGGCTATATAATCGTTGGAAATTCGGTAATTTCCCATTTTTAAAACCTTTACCAAATCCATCATCTATATCGGAGAAATTTATTTCATAAACGGACTTATATGACACGGGGTAAGGAGTTTCTAAAACAATCTATTGTTCTGCCGTTTGCATCTTTCCACGTCAACCAACCATTACAATAATTACCGCATACCAAATTACCGGCAAAACTTGGTGTAATTTCTCCCAAAAGACAATCTTCCATTACCGTTCCCTTGTCGTCACACTTTACAGAACTTAAAACCGGTAACAATTTTCCTTTTAGTTTCGGTTTTGGGTCAGTATTTATAACGCTGTTTTTCAGTAATGTCCAACAATTATCAGCAATTTTAACCTCTGCTTTATATTTACCTATCAAACAAGAATATATACCATTTTGAATAGACTTACTTTTGATTTTTTCAGTGACTTCTTCAAAAATCTCTCTTTTCTTTTTTTCTTTCGGATATATAATCTTTCCATCAAATGATGATAATAATTGAATTGCAATATTAATGTCCAGAGCAAATAACTCGGTTTCACCAACCCTGCTTTTTTCAAATACTTCTTGAATTAGCAATTCTTTATCATTATAGTTATCAACCTCAATGGCAAATTTTCTTTTTAATCCGGTAATATTGCCAATAACCGTTATGTTCTAAGTTATACATTCTTTTGTCAAAACTATCGGTCTGAGTTTTGCCAATTTTTATCAAACCGTCAACTATTGTTTTCGCAATATAAATTACACCTTTTGTACCATTGTTGTTATCTTTTTTCATACCTTTTAAATATATCAAAACTTTTTGTAAATTTCAAGAATCATAATGTACCTTCTGTCTTTTTTTGAGCATTTGGTGACCCCAAAATTTGCCGATTTGCAACGCAAAGTGCTATAATATATTTATGGGAATTTTAGAAAGGCTTGCAACATCAAAATTCAGAGCAAAATTTAAGCTTGGGACAAATGAGCTTGAATATATTAAAAGCAAAGGGATTGATATGATTCAAACACATGCCCGTGATTTTATTAGGGATAGAGTAGCTCCGGCAGAACCTAATAACGACGGCAAACAAACCCCGATGCGGGGGCATCCGGTTTTTATTGCGCAGCATGCAACAGCCACATGTTGTCGAGGATGCGTTGAAAAATGGCACAAAATCCCTCAGCATCGTGAGCTCACGCAATCCGAACAAGAATATTTGGTTTCAATAATAATGGAATGGATAAAACGACAAATAATTATGCAGCCCTTCTAAATCTTACCAGCTTACTTC
This sequence comes from Candidatus Gastranaerophilales bacterium, assembly GCA_947624935.1. Taxonomy (GTDB): domain Bacteria; phylum Cyanobacteriota; class Vampirovibrionia; order Gastranaerophilales; family Gastranaerophilaceae; genus SIG32. The sequence continues at coordinate 19,627 of CANQML010000010.1, read as the reverse complement.
GTCTGTTGATGAGATTTTGACCTCATCAAATATTCTCTCTAAAATCTGCAACGGCTTTTTGTATATCTCTTTTACCCCTTCTGTGACAAGACAATTTCCTATTAACCACTCATCTTTTGAGGACGAATAGGCACAATGGTTCTCAAACAAACCGCCTTTAAATTTTGAATACGGGATGTTAAACTCTTCCATGAACCTTTCAAACCTTTCAAAAAGTTCACCGCTGAAAGGAGTTGCTTGGTTATTAAGTTTTGCGCCCAAAATAAAACCTTGTAAATCGGGGTTTGTCAAATCAATTTTTTTCTTAATAAAATCACTTATCCTTTTAAAGTTATAGTTTACAGGATTTGTCGGGCAGATATGGTTTAACAAGACCTGCCTGCCGTCAGTAAAACCACACACGGTACAGTCTAAAATATCCGTGGTAAAAGCGCTGTGTGATAATACACTTTGTTTAATCGTCCACGGGAAATCAACACGCTGTTTAGGCTTCATTTTTGAAAATGCACCACCAAATTCATCCAATGAAACAAGTCTTATTCGGGAAGTAAATGAAACTTTATCCATATCGGGTTTAAAACATATAAATATAAAAATTTGCTATTATAATTTCAAAGAAATAAAAAAGCGGTCATCAGACCGCTTATATCCTATTTATCCAACTTTTATGCTATAAAGTTTGTTCCAAATCTGTTTGCACCGTGAAAGAATGACTGTTTCATCAATTCGGTCAATGACTTTCTTATCACAAGTTTATCGCTCAATTTTACTTCTCTTATTGCATCTGATGTAGTCTTATAAGTGTCTGAAATTGCATTAGAAAATAACAGCATAGTTGCCATGTTTTTTACCTCTCTCTTATATTTCTTTATTTATCTCTCGTACTTATATAAAAAATTTTTATAAAAATTTATTGACTTTTTATATTCATTTTATATAAAAATTGTTACATAACTTTACATTATTAAAGTTTTTTGAAAAACGACCGATAATATAAAAGAAAAGGAGAACCTATGGATATACAAAGATTAAATCAACAAAGAATTGACTGGCAAAAACTGACGGCGAAAGAAATCTTGAAGTATCAAGATGAAGGGAAAGAGGTACCGAGCGAGTATCAAAAGTGGGCTGCTGCAATAACGGCGGTTTTGGATACACAAGACGATATTACTTACCAAATGGTGAACGGTGAAACCGATATCGGTGCATTAGAAGAAGTTTTGGGAAAAGAAAGAGTGACAGGCGAGATTGAAATTGCGCCGCCTGATGAAACCGAAAACAATATCGGGCAGGAAAATGAAAATCCGCAAGAAGAACAGCCGATTATAAAACCTGAAATACCGGAAGATGACGTTACGTTGGCGGATCCTTCAATAACAACCGACCCGAACGAAATTTTAAAACGTAAATTAAGACGCGGAGAGGCTTCGTAAAGAGTTTATCGCTGATTTAATATTAACGGAATTATAGATATAATTTCCGGCGACCAAAGAATTTGCGCCAAGTTCGGTGCAAATTCTTGCCGTATCGGCATTTATGCCCCCATCAACCTGTATAATTAAATCTTTTGGGGCATACTCTTTTATGAGGGGAATTTTTTGCGCGCAATCGTGCATAAAGCTTTGCCCGCCAAAACCGGGTTCGACTGTCATAACAAGCAGTAAATCCAAATATTTAAGATATTCTAAAACCTCATCGGGTGAAGTTTTCGGCTTGATTGACATGCCGGCTTTTATATTGAAAGATTTGATTAAATCAATGATTTTTTTGACATCTTTGACCGCCTCAAAGTGGAAAGTTATAATATCCGCGCCTGCAAGCGCAAAAGCTTCAACGTATTTTTCGGGATTTTCAATCATCAAATGAACGTCTAACGGGAGTTTTGTAACTTTTTTGATTGATTTTACAACAGGAACACCTATTGTGATATTAGGGACAAAATGTCCGTCCATAACGTCAATATGCAGCCAGTCGGCAGTTTCAACCGCTTTGATATCGCGCTCAAGGTTGGCAAAATCAGCCGATAAAATTGAAGGAGATATGATAGTCACTTTATCACCCCCAATTTTTGACAAGCGTTATATGCGGCATGCTGCTCGGCTTCTTTTTTGGTTTTGCCTAAACCTTTTGCTATTAAACTGCCTTCATAAAAAACTTCTATTTCAAAAGTTTTGTTGTGGGCAGGTCCCGTTTCGTTTGAAACAACGTATTCGGGAATAGTTTTGCTTTGACTTTGTGTAAATTCCTGCAGCATGGCTTTTGCGTTAAATTTTTCAAAATTCTTATCGACATCTTCTATGTATGAATTGAAATTTTTCTCGACAAAACCTATCAGTTCTTTGTATTTCCCGTCCAAATAATACGCGCCGAGCACCGCCTCAAATGCGCATGCGCAAACGGATTCTAATTGTCTGTATTTTTGTTCGTGCCGTCCGAGTATAATAAAATTTGAAAGCCCCATCTTTTCGCAAATCTCAAATAATATGGCATCCGACACAACAATAGAGCGGATTTTCGACATATTACCTTCTGTGTAATTCGGGTATTTTTTGTATAAAACATCAGAAATTAAAAGCTTCAAAACCGCATCACCCAAAAATTCCAACCGTTCGTAATCGTATTCTAAATTATTTTCCTTTGAATATGAAGAATGCGTCAGTGCTTCTTTAAAAAGCCCTTCATTATCAATTTTTATACCAAAGATTTCGGATAAATTTTTCATTAAAACAAGCCCTTAATATATGCCGAAAAATTGTTTACAAGTTCGTTTGAAAAGATGAAGTACTTGCAAAAATAATACATAACGGGAATAGTCAGAATATAGCTGTCACATCTGTCAAGGAACCCGCCATGCCCGGGGAGGCTGTCGCCCGAATCCTTAACCCCCGCATCACGTTTAATAAGAGATTCGCACAAATCACCGATTTGAGCAAATACAGTGCATAATATGCCTGCCGCAAGCGACAGATACCATTCAAGCCCGATATAAGTTCCGATTACCATAGCGCCTAAAATACCGCAAATAATCCCGCCAATTGAGCCTTCAATCGTTTTATTCGGGCTTATTACGGGCGCAAGTTTATGTTTGCCAAGGTGTCTTCCCGCATAATAGCACCCCGTATCCGTCAAAAGTACCGTTATAAACATTATAACCACGAACGCAAGTCCGTCATGAAATCTTGAAGATTCAAGATTTCTCAGAAACAAAAGGTGCAAAGGAAACCAGCCGCAATAAATCATGCCCAGCAAAGTTGTTGCGACGTTAGCAATATAAGGCTGACGTCCTCTAAAAAGTACCCACATAAAAGCGCCTATGGCACACACCGTAAGCGCAAACGCAACTAAATCAAATCTTTGAAAATACGCAATTGCCGCAAGTAAAACTTCTGCAATGCAAATCATTTTCAAACTCGGGTAAAAACCTTTGTGATTAAGCACTTTTACATATTCTCTTGACGCAAAATAAAGAATAAACAAAAGCAAAGCAAGGAGTGCCAACTTACCCTGAATAATACAACCCATGGCAATTGTTCCGAAAATTAATCCCGTAAGCATCCTTGTTGCATTTTTATTCATTATACGGTCATAACCTCTTTTTCTTTATGCGCTACATTGGTATCAATTATGCCTGTATATTTATCGGTTAATTTTTGAATTTTATCTTGATTATCTTTTACCGTATCTTCGGGAAGATTTTCCGACTTTTCAAGTTTTTTCAAGTCGTCGGTCATATCGCGTCTGATATTTCTGATTGCGACTTTTGCATCTTCGCCGAGTTTTTTGACGTCTTTAACAATTTCGCGGCGTCTTTCTTCGGTCAACGGCGGGAACGGTAATCTTATGCAAATTCCGTCACTGTTAGGTGTAATGCCTATTTCAGCTTTAATAATTGCCTTTTCAATTTCTTTTAGTATCGTTTTATCGTAAGGCGAAATAACAAGAGTTGTACCGTCTTGAACCGTAACCTGCGACATTTGTCTTAATGGTGTCGGTGCACCGTAGTAATCCACCATAACCTTATCCAAAATCCCCGGATTTGCACGACCCGAGCGGATTGAACCAAATTCTCGGCTCAATTGCGCAATCGCTTTTTCCATTTTTTCTTCACCTAATAAAAACAATTCATCCATTTTTTACCTCTTTCAGTTTATATAAGTTCCTAAATCTTTAGCGTTTAATATATCAACTATACCGTCTTTAAGTTCAAAATCAAATACGACAATCGGGATATTGTTTTGCTTACATAAAGCACACGCTGCCGTATCCATTACTTTAAGCCCGTTTTTAATTATATCGTCATAAACAATTTTATCGAATTTTTTAGCCTCGGGATTGGTTTTTGGATCATCCGAGTAAACACCGTCTACACCGTTTTTAGCCATAAGCATGGCTTCTGCGTTGATTTCCGATGCTCTCAAAGCCGCTGCCGTATCGGTTGTAAAGAACGGATTACCCGTACCTGCCGCAAATATGACCACTCTGCCTTTTTCTAAGTGTCTTATTGCACGATGGCGAATGTAGGGTTCTGCAATTTGGTTCATGGAAATTGCGCTTTGAACTCTGCATGGAACACCGATTTGATTAAGCGCGCACTGCAAAGCGATTGCATTCATAACCGTTGCAAGCATTCCGACATAATCGCCCGATGCTTGATCCATGCCTAATTTTGCGCTGTTTTTCATCCCTCTAAAAATATTTCCGCCGCCAACAACTACGGCGATTTCAGCTCCCAAATCGACTGCTTTTTTAATCTCTCCCGCAATCATTTTTACAGGTTCCTGGTCAATCCCAAATTGCTGTTTTCCTAAAAGAGCTTCCCCGCTTATCTTTAATAAAACACGTTTATACTTCATATATTTACTCCATATCTAAATCATATATTAAAATCTTACCTTTGTAAAGATATTGAGAGCTTATATTTAACAATTTTGTTTATCCATTGTTGGGGCAAAAGTGAAATAATTTGCGCAATTTTTGCATCCAATCCGATTGTATAAGAAGGTTTAGGGTTCTTGTCCTCATCGATTTTTGCAATCAAATCAACCACCTTTGAAACATCCAAGCCATGCCGCTGATTTTTTCTTGCGTTTTTAACCATATAATTCATTTCTTTTTCAAAACCTTTACAGTTATCAATTGAAGATTTATTCAGGCTTAAGGACTTTTCCCACAACGGAGTTGCTATGACTCCGGGTTTGACCGAAACTATCTTGATATCCCTTTTTGTTTCATTCAAAAGTGAATTAAAAAGTATATCCATCGCCCGTTTTGAAGCACAATAAGGAGCAATAAAAGGAAATATTCCAAAGCTTGCCATTGAGCTTATATTAATTATTTTATCCGTTATATCCAAAAGCCTCTGGCTCAAATCCAGATGCGAAAACGTATTCACCTCAAACTGTTCTTTAATTCTTTCAACCTCAAGTTTTTCGACCACACCCGCAACTACACATCCTGCAACATTAATCAAAGTGTCAACTTTATCGGTTTTTGATTTTATAAAAGCCGCAGCCTGCCTTATTGTTTCAGGCTTTTTCATGTCAATATAAAACGGAATTACCCCGAGATTTTCAAGGTTTTTGACATAATCTTCGTTTCTGTAACCTGCAAAAACTCTGCAAGTTTTGGCAAAATATTCTGTCAAAGCCTTTCCTATACCTGATGTCGAACCTGTTATAACAATAGTTTTCATAAGTTTAAAATGCCATATAAGAACCGAACAACGGCAGGTACAATGCAAGTGCCAATATCAAAACGATACTTCCGATTACGATAAGCATTATCGGCTCAATCATCTTGGTCATTACATCAATAATATTGTCCAGTTTTTTATCAATAAAGTTTGTCGCCTGCATCAGCATATCACCCAAACGTCCGGATTGTTCACCGGTTGCAATCATGAACAAAATCATTTTCGGTACGACATGCGTTGAACGTAACGCCGATGAAAGATGCTGCCCCTGTTGAACTTTGCCTGTCGCTTCTTCAATTTTTGTTTTTAATATGAAATTTGTCAGCGTTAAATTAGACAAATATAAGCACTCGATAATAGGAACACCGGCATCATAGGCAACCTGTAATACCGCAATAAAGTTTGAAAAGTTGGAAAACTGCATCAAATCAGATAAAATAGGAATTTTCAAAACAATTTCATCAATTTTCCTTTTGGTAGGCTTCCACCTGAACAGAAACATTATAAACGCAACCACACCGCCAAGCATCAATGGAACATAATACCAATAAGTCTTCAAAAATATACCCAAATCCATTAATTTTGCAGTAATCCATGGTAATTCTTTCCCCATGGTATCAAACATTTCTTTAAATACGGGGAATACGAACATAAGCATGATTAACACGATAACTACCGCCAAACAAATGACAAAAATAGGGTACATCAATGTGCCTATAACTTTACTTTTAATAGCGGCTTGTTTGTTAAGCAAATCCAACAAACGTTCAAGAGTTTTTTCCAATTCACCGGAATCTTCACCGGCTTTACACAAGCCTATGTATATCTGCCCGAACTGTTCGGGGTATTTGGCAATTGTATCGGAAAAAGTACCGCCGTTCATAATCTGCCGTCTTAATTCCTGCGCCACAAGTCTTATCTTTAATTTTGCGGCATCATTTTCTATAAAAAGCAAAGATTCGATTATCGGAATACCGGATTGCGCAAGAATTTGTAAGGTTGAAGTAAAATCAATTTTTTCCTGCAAACTGAGTTTTAAAACTCTTCCTCTTTTTGCCGCTTTAACTTGCTCCTTAGCTTCGCCTCTTAAGTGTTCTTCCTCTATACGGGTAGGAATAAAGCCTAATTTACGGACATTTTCACGTGCTTGGCGCAAATCATTCGCTTCAATTTTACCTTTTACTATTTCTTTATTATTTTTTAAAGCGGTATAATTATATATAGTCATTCAATTACCTGTTATTCGTTTACAATACCGAGTACTCTGACAAATTCATCAATGGTTGTTTCACCGTTGATAATATGCTGCAAACAAGCTGTGTTCAATGTTGTCATGCCATTTTTTACGGCAGCTTCTTCAATATCCAAATCGTGTGCACCCTGTGCAACAAGCTTTTTGATTTCTTTTGTAATCTGCATTATTTCAAAAACACCGATACGACCTTTATACCCCGTAAAATCGCATTTGTTACAACCTTTTGCACGGTAAATCGGCGTTTTCATTAATTTTTGGATTTCTTCTTCCGTTGAAACAACCTGTCTTGCTTCTTCGTAAGTCGGGTAATACTGTTCTTTGCAATCGGGGCAAAGCCCTCTTATAAGACGCTGGGCAATTACACCTGACAAAGTTGATGATACAAGATAATCCTTTGCACCCATTTCAATCAAACGTGTAACCGTTGCGGCAGCAGAGTTTGTGTGAACCGTACTTAACACAAGGTGCCCCGTAAGTGCCGCAGATATTGCAATCTCAAGCGTTTCATAGTCACGGATTTCACCGACAAGTATGATATCCGGGTCTTGTCTTAAAATAGCTCTCATACACGACGCAAACGTAATACCAGCTTTTGGGTTAACTTGCGACTGGTTAACCCCCTCAAGTTTGATTTCTATAGGGTCTTCAATGGTCGTAATATTAACGTGTTCTTCGTTCAAGCTCTTTAATACCGAATATAACGTAGTCGTTTTACCTGAACCTGTCGGGCCTGATGTCAAAATGATACCGTTAGGACAGCTTATCATATTCTTTATTTTGGCTAAATCGGCATCAGATGCACCAACAATATTTATCTTTTTATCTTCCGCTTTCAAACTGACGGCAGGCGCCAACACACGAATTACCATCTTTTCTTTACCGGAAACAGACAACGTATTTATACGAAAGTCGTAAGACTGTTTTTTATACTTGATAGAAAACGTACCGTCTTGCGGACGTCTGTGTTCGGCGATGTTCATACGTGACATAACTTTAAAACGCGCTATGACAGATGATTCTACCTTAGACGGAATTTCAAGCACTTTATGTAGCATGCCGTCTTTTCTGTATCTTACAATATAACCCTCAAGACGAGGTTCTATATGAATATCGGAAACTTTACCGTCAATTGCGTTTGTAATAATTTGGTTTACAAATTTTGCAACAGAACCCGTTGAATCTCTTAATTCCGCATCTACCTGCTCCCACAGAGATTCTTCGACTTCAATTTCCGCCGCTTCAGTTTCAATCTGTTGGATAATCTTTTGGGTTTCTTTCTTTTGCGCACTAAAGAACATATCCAAAGAGTTTTGAAATTCATAGTGCGTCATCAAAAGTTGTTTGGGATTTTGCCCCGTCAAATAAATAATTTCTTTTATTACATCAGGCTTTAAAGGCTGTACGACGCCCAGTGTCAACGTTTTCCCGTCCGATGAAACAGGGATAACTTTGTTCGCTTTAATAAAATCTTCGGGCAATATGTTTACAAATTTATCTTGTTTTGCAAGCTGCTCGTTGCTGACCATGTCAATACCGGTTTGCAAATGCAAAATGTCTTTCAATTGGTCAAGCGAAATAAATCCGAGTTTAAAAAGCGTAGAACCGATAGGCACCTTTTGGTGCTTACTTTCAGACAAAGCCTGCAGCAGTTGAACATCAGTGATATAACCTTTTTGGATAAGCATTTCACCGAGTTTTATCTGCTTTTCTTCATGATTAGTTTCTTCACTGTCGCTTGAAAGACTTGATACCAAATCCTTTAAATCCTGATCGGGGACCTGAATAAACTTAATCGGATAAGGAAAATACCCCTTTAAAACTGTATTGATTTTATCTTTATCCGAAAAAGAATTGACCGCAACGAACAAAAACTTATCCTTCACGCTGATTGGAATAAAATTGTTTTGTTTCATCAACGAGTTATCAACATGGTTGAGTATTTCTTTATCAATACTGTTTTTTAATCTGTTAAGTAGTTCGTTCATAGTGTGGTTTCTGCGATATCATCCGAATCGACGACGATTTTCGGTGTTATCATAATAATCATTTCGGACTTTGACTTTGTTGTCGAAGTAGAACGGAAGAACATTCCAAGTCCCGGAATATCACCTAAGAACGGGATTTTCTTGACGTTCTTGTTTTCTTCTTCTTGAATTAAACCGCCGATAACAAGCGTTTCACCGTCTTTAATACGGACATTTTTAAGTTCCAAGTTACGTCTTTGTAATAATGTTGCAACCAAATCCTGGGTTTGACCGTCTGCAGACAAACCGTAAACAGTTTCTTTAATAGTCGCATAATCAGGATTGATGTTTAAAGTTACATAGCCGTCGGGACTTATAAACGGAGTTATACTAACCTTTATACCGTTATCATCGCCTGTTTCATAAGTTCTTTGAACAGCCCCCGTGAATGACGTTTCAATAACCTGAGATGTTACGGTTTTAATATAGTCGGATGTTAAATCAATTACGGATTCTTGACCGTTGGTAATCAATATACGAGGATTTGCTACAACTCTGCCTTTTCTGTTTTCAAGAATATAGTTGATTGCATAAGTCAAAGCTTGCGGACCTAAGTATCTGTGAACAGTATAATCGGGGCTGTCCGTAGAATCGGGACCTGCATAGTGCGGGTAACTTCCGCCGTTTATGAAGTACGGGAAATTAGGATTGTTGCTTGACGTACCATCTGCAAAGTTAAATGTGAAATGTTTGCTCAAATACTGCCAAGTATTTTCTAATGTTTTACTTCCACTTTCACTAAGTTCTATTATAGATAATTCCAAATAAGCCTGCGGTTGTTTTCTGTCATTTTGCGCGATAAATTCTTTTATCATCTCAACTTGACTTTCAGAACCGCCCATAATACCTATAGTTCCCTGTTGGGTAAAGTATGCAATTGCAAGGCTTTGCAACGGCATAGGAGTAAGTGAGCCCGAGCTGCTTGCGCTAACGGTACATGCAACTTCGCCGCCTCCAAGCTCTACTTCATCAGTGCTTCCGCCCGACGAACTTGATGATGATGAAGAAGAACTTGATGATGAACTTGCGCCACCTGTCATAACACCTTTAATACTTGCGGCACCGCCGGTTGAGCTGCCGCCTGATGATGTTGCCGGAAGAAGCATCTCACATACCAAATCCGCCATCTGTTCAGGTGTTGTATGACTTACTTTAATCCAGGTCGAAAGCGGTTTCTTATCAAGTTTTTCCACGATTTTTTTCGCTATTGCGACATCGTTTTTATTACCAAATACTAAAATCTCGTTTGTCATCGGATTTGACGTAACTATATCCGAGTTTGAAAGCCCCGGCTTTTTCATTGAAAATATATTCTTATTCAAAAAATCTGCTATAACTGCCGCATCGACATATTTTATCGGAATAAGCGTAATTTCGGATTTAGCGGCGCTCATATTAGCTGTATCGGATGAAATTATCAAGGTATTGTCTTGAACAACATACGACAATCCCGCAATTCCAAGCACCATATCAAATGCGGAATTTAAAGGCACATCAACCAAATCAAGCGTAACATTTCCCGACACATTATTGTCAAAAATTATGTTCATGCCGGCTTTGTCGGCAAACATTCTCAAAACTTGTTTTACGTCAGAATCTCTCAGACTTAAATTTACGGGGAAATTCGACTTCGTAATGGAAACATCGGCTTTCAGCCTGATTGTGTCCTCTCTCAATTCAGGTTGATCTGCCAATACCAACGTATTTGAAAACGCAAATACCGCTACCATTAAACCTGCTACAATTTTTTTTGTGAATTTATTTTTCATGATTTGCACCTTTATCTTCTTGCTCCGCCAAATTTATGTTCCAAATTATAAACATCGTTATGATTTATTTCACCGGATGAAATCACTTCACCAACTCCGGCTTTATAAATATTTGAACCTAATTGAACCGTTACCAAATCCTTTCCGATTGATAAAACTTTATAATTGTTAATATAATCACCCGAGCGTACCAAATAATCACTTCCTTCTATATTCAATATTGCGGAAGGGTTCCTCGGCTCGTACATAATACCTGAAACCTTCGTAGATACAACTTTTGCCGCATCGCTTTCGGTTATAAGTGTTTCCGGCGGTGCCAAAAGCTCAAAACTGTATCTGCCCGTATCTGTAAATGATTCACTGGAAGGTAAAAACGGATCAGCACGCCCAAAATCGTCCACATCCATTGTCACAAGCTTTTCTTCTTTCGGCTCAATACTTTCTATCTCTACCATTTCATTAACTTCTTCAAGCGGTGTTTGTTCTTCCTCAACCACAACAACTTCTTCTTTTTTGCCGCCTGCAAAAATTAAAAACAACAGCGCCGCAAACGCAACTACAACAAGAGCAATAAATATTTTCTTGCCCCTCGGGCTGAAATAATTATCCAGTTTCTCGTTTATACTCTCAATTATTTTATAAAACTTTTCTTTCACAAACTATCCTTTTAACAGAATTATAGTTTATTCCGTTATTTATCGTATCGGTTATTTAATGTATTTAATTCAAATTACTACTAAAATAATTGTACCATACGATTAAAAATGTGGCAACATTTATTGAAAATTATTTGTGATTGTATGAATATACTCTAAAATTCCTGCAAAATATTTCAAATCCGCTTTTCCGTTAATAACCATATCTGCTTCATTTCTGTAGGGTTTTACGTATTTTTCACCGGCTAAAGTTATGTAATCCCAATGTTTCAAAGCGTTATTAACATCTTGATTACGTTCATTCACGGCACGGTCGATAAACCATTTCTTTCTTATTTCGTTGTCTGTTTCAACATATATTTTAACATCGAAAACATCTTTAACGTACATAGTGGCAATGCCTTCGACGATAATAATTTTTGAAGATTTAACATCAATGGCTTTTGGCATGGAAACGCCTGTACCATTTGGAAGATACATCGGGCATTTTATGTCAAGCCCGTCGGCTAAATCCTGCAAATCGGATTTTAAGATATCAAGCTGAAAACTTGTCGGGGCATCGACGTCATATCCGCTGTCACGAAGTGCGTCAAATGAGCCGTGTTTTGCAATTAAACTTGATATATCATTAAAATAATTGTCCGTACTCAAAATGGTTACAGGCATTGAAAGTTGCTCGATTACATTTTTTATTTCGTTACAAATCGTAGATTTTCCGGCGGCGGATTCCCCTGTAATACTTATTAAAAAACGTTTGTCCGGATTATTTATCAATCTTTTTGAAAAACGCATGGTGAAATTGGGGTCAACATCAACAAAAATCGGCATTGAATACTTTTTATCAAATGCCAAAATCTGTTTAAATTTCGTTTGCAAATAAAACGCAAGAAGTTCTCGTCCGGTTTTTGAATTAAAATCCGGTTTTAAGATTTTATCATCCGATAAAAGTTCTTTTTCAATAAGTCCATGCATGATATTTTCCATAAACTGTATAGATATAATACACGAGAAAAAAAATTTTTGCATTTTTCTTTAAAAAATATTAAATAATTTACAAGAAAATTATTCTTGATATAATTTAATAAAAAGGGGTTTAAATATGAGTACAAACGAGGGCATGATAACCAAAATTATAGGACCGGTAATCGATGTGGAATTTAATGAAGGCGATTTGCCTGAAATTTATACGGCATTGAATATATATAATGATGACGGCAAAAAAATTGTTGCGGAAGTTCAACAGATGCTCGGGTCAAACAGAGTAAGAACCGTTGCAATGTCATCAACCGACGGTTTAAGACGCGGGATGAAGGTTTTGAACACAAATGAACCTATAAAAATCCCTGTCGGAAAAGAAATTTTAGGAAGAATATTAAACGTAACGGGTGACGCAGTTGACGAATTAGGCGAAATAAAATCCGAAACATATTTACCTATCCACAGAAAATCACCGGCTTTAACAGATCAAAACACTGAAATTGAAATTCTTGAAACGGGGATAAAAGCCATTGACCTTTTGCAACCGTATCAAAAAGGCGGTAAAATCGGGCTCTTTGGCGGTGCAGGTGTCGGCAAAACCGTTTTGATTATGGAATTAATCCACAATATTGCGATGGAGCATTCGGGCGTATCCGTATTTGGCGGTGTTGGTGAAAGAACCCGTGAAGGTAACGACCTTTGGAACGAGATGAAAGAATCAAACGTTATCGACAAAGTTGCTCTGATTTACGGTCAGATGAACGAACCGCCCGGAGCACGTATGCGTGTTGGGCTTTCGGCACTTACGGCGGCTGAATATTTCAGAGATTATTCAAAACAGGACGTTTTGTTGTTTATAGACAACATATTCAGATTTACTCAAGCAGGTTCGGAAGTTTCGGCGCTTTTGGGAAGAATGCCGTCTGCGGTAGGTTATCAACCTACACTTGCAACCGAAATGGGCGAATTGCAGGAAAGAATTACTTCGACAAAAGACGGGTCAATCACATCTGTTCAGGCAATTTACGTTCCTGCAGACGACTTAACCGACCCTGCGCCGGCTACAACGTTTTCTCACCTTGACGCATCAACCGTTCTTTCAAGACAGATTGCGTCATTAGGTATTTATCCTGCCGTTGATCCTTTGGAATCAAGTTCAAGAGCGCTTGACCCCAATATTATCGGTGAAGAGCATTATAACGTCACAAGAAAAGTGCTTGAAATATTACAAAAATACAAAGATTTGCAAGATATTATTGCGATTTTGGGTATGGACGAATTGTCGGAAGAAGACAAAGAAACGGTTAACCGAGCAAGAAAAATCCAAAGATTTTTATCACAGCCGTTCTTTGTTGCGGAGCAATTCTCAGGCACAAAAGGCAAATACGTAAAACTTGAAGACACAATAAAAGGCTTTAAAGAAATTATAGAGGGTAAACACGACAACTTGCCCGAACAAGCGTTTTACATGGTCGGAACGATAGAAGAAGCGGTTGAAAAAGCCAAAACTCTTGAAGGGTAAATATGCACTTAAAAATAATTACACACGAAAAAGCAGTATTTGACGAAGATGTTGACGAAATTTATTCCAAAGGGGTTGACGGCGAATTTGGCATATTAAAAGGGCATATTCCTTTTATGACGGTGCTTGACATCGGCGTTACAAAAGTTGTGCAAGGCAAGGATACCAAATATTTTTCAACAATGGGCGGGGTATTTCAGTTTAAAGATGATGAAGGGCTGATTTTAACCCAATGTGCGGAATGTTCGGACGACATAGACGAAGTGAGAGCGAGAAAAGCTATGGAGCGGGCAAAAGCGAGATTAGCGGAATTAGGGGCAAAAATTGACGCAAAACGTGCCGAAGCCGCACTTGCAAGAGCCATGGCTCGTCTTAAAGCTAAAATGAATAACTTAAATTAAGATGATTTTTCAATAAACTTTTCCACAACAAACTTGTTGTGGTACAATAAAAACCATGGACAAATCGTTTTATACAATATATAAAACTTTTTTCAAAGTAGGGACGATGCTTTTGGGAGGCGGTTACGTAATCTTACCGCTTTTACAATCGGAGCTTGTCGAAAAAAAGAAATGGATAAATTCCGACGAGCTTTGCGAATATTATGCACTGGCACAGTCAATCCCGGGGATAATTGCCGCAAACACCTCCATTTTTGTCGGATATAAACTCAAAAAACAACTCGGCGCAATCGCCGCTATTTTAGGCATTATAACTCCCGCATTTTTATCAATTATCGTTCTGGCGTCGCTTTTGAGAGAAATTGTCCAGTATAACTTTATTCAAAGCATCTTTTGGGGCGTGGGAATAGGGGTCATAATCCTTTTGTTTTTGGCGGTTAAAGAGATGTGGGCAAAAAGCATAACCGACAGATTTACATGTGTTGTATTTTTGGCGGCATTTATTTTATCAGCAAACTTTAAAATTTCGCCTGCGATAATAATAGTTTTAGCGATAATATCGGGAATTATCTACAAAGAAAAGTACGAAAAAAACATTTTGAGAGGTGAAGATGATTTATCTTAGCCTGTTTTTGCAATTTTTTCACATCGGACTTTTTTCATTTGGCGGCGGATATGCGACACTGCCGTTTTTGTACCATATAGCGGAAACCCTGAAATGGTACACGGTTGAACAGTTATCCGATATGATTGCGGTATCGTCAATTACCCCCGGTCCTGTCGGAGTGAACGTTGCAACTTTTGCGGGATTTGTAACTTCAGGGGTTTTAGGTGCTTTAATTGCAACAAGCGCAATAGTTTTGCCCTCTTATATATTTGTTGTTGTAATTTCAAAGTTTTTGGAAGTTTATAGGACAAACAAAAAGGTTCAGGCGGCGATATATGCGCTAAAGCCTGCGGGGTGCGGCTTGTTGGCTGCAGTAGGTGTTGAAATGTTTGCGCAAAGAGCCAATTTTACAGGCTGCGTATTGCTTTTGGGGCTGTTTATAGTTAGCTTAAAACAAAAACGCGACCCGCTTTTCTATCTTGGAGTTTCTGCCGTTTTCGGGCTTATTGTAGGGGTTTTGGGGTTGTTAAATGCTTGACAAAAGAATTTAATTTTAAAAGCTTTTTACTATCTTTTTTAATCGACAGCAGAGATTTTTGAATTTCATCCATCAATTCATCATTTGTTTTCGCATTTTCACAAACAAAAAATTCAAACGGTTCAACGTTCAAAATCTGCGAAATTTTAGCGAGGTTTTCGGAGGTCGGGTAACTTCGACCTGTTTCAATCTTGCTAAGGCTGACCGTTTCAATGTTAACCAATTCCGCAAGCTGCTCTTGCGTAATATTATTACGCTTTCTAAATTCTTTTATGTTAGTGCCGACAATCTTTTTAATATCCATATAATGTTAATTATCTTACGGAATAAACTTTTAATTTTAATAACTTTTAATTATTATTATATTGACAAATAATAATTTAAAGTATATTATAAAGTCGTTAAGACGGTTACGAAAGTGAATAAGCCAATAAGTGCGAAACAAAATATAAACTGAAATAAGTGTACAAACAATCAAAATATAACATGTAGGTTGGGCTTTCAGCCCAACAGAAAAATGAAAGGATAAAAAAACATGACAAGAGAACTTGAAAGTAGAAAAGATTTAGTTAATGAAAATGTAACAAGACATGACGGTAGTCGTGACGCAATCCCCACCCCTTGCGGGCGGGGAAGTGGTTGTGTGAGCGAAGCGAGCTACAACCACAGGGGCGGGGTCAATGTCAGCATTGACAGTCAAAACCCCTCACCCCAGCCCTCTCCCGCAAGGGGCGAGGGAGCATGTCCTAACAACAGCGGCACTTCACAAAGCCTAATTAAAGTAAAGAACTTAACGTCTTATCGTCTTAACGACTTAACGACTTCTAAAAAAGTAGCGTTTACATTAGCGGAAATTCTTGTCACATTAGCCGTTATCGGCATTGTAGCCGCGATGACTATTCCAAATTTGGTTCAAAGCTACAATGAAAAAGTTACGGTAACTAAAGTTAAAAAGATGTATTCCGTATTATCAAATGCTTATGAAATGTACAAGATTGAAAACGGAGGAACAAATTTCTTTGATTATACGCAAGAAGGCGCAGAACAAGCTGCTACAATTTTTAAACCTTATTTGAAAATTGCCAAAGACTGCGGAACTGAAGATTTAAGTTGTTTAGCCGATACAAATTACAAATTTAAATCAGGTCGTAGTACTAATAATTATAACAACGATACACGTTATTATAAATTAGTACTAAATGACGGCTCGGTACTAATATTTCGCGGCGGTCAGGATGAACAATACAATTTTGAAATAATATTTGATGTAAACGGAAAAAGCAGTCCAAATCAATGGGGCTATGATACCTTTGAATTTGATGAAAACAATGGGAAAATCGTACCTTGCGGATTTTTAACGGATTGGACACAAGCATGTCCTATAGATGAAACCGGATACGATTGTACCGCATGGATAATTTCAAAAGGCAATATGGACTATCTTAAAAATTAGTCAATCTGTATTGCAGAGCCTGCATGAGATGATTTTGTCCGATTATTTCGGAGTTTTCCAAATCCGCAATCGTTCGCGCAAGCTTCAAAATCCTGTCATAGCGTCTGCCCGAAAGTTGATACTTCACTATCGCCGTTTTAAAAATCTCTTTTGACGCCTCATCAATCTGGCAGTATTTTTTTACCAATTCGGAGGTAAGCTCTGAATTGGTTAGGATATTTTCATTTTTGTAGCGCTCATATTGAATTTTTCTTGCGGCAATTACCCGTTTTCTAATCTCTGCGGACGTTTCCGCCTTTTCATCAATAGTCAAAAGCTCATTTGCCGTAAGTCTTGGCACATCGATTCGGATATCAATTCTATCCAACAAGGGTCCCGAAAGCCTTGATTGATAACGGTTAATCATAAATTCAGAGCATGTGCATTGTTTTTCTTTATCGCCCAAAAAACCGCATGGGCATGGGTTCATTGCACCGAGCAGCATGAATTTTGCAGGATATTTGATTGAGTGTTTTGCACGTGAAATTACGATTTGACCGTCCTCTAAGGGTTGTCGTAAGACTTCAAGCACGTTTCTTGGAAATTCTACCATTTCATCCAAAAACAACACACCTCTGTGGGCAAGGGTAATTTCACCGGGCATAGGGTTGCTTCCGCCGCCGATAATCCCGTTTGCAGATGCCGTATGGTGAACCGGTCTGAACGGACGCTTTGTCATTAAAGGTCTGTTTTCGGGCAAAAGCCCGCAAATACTGTAGATTTGAGTGAGTTCAAGCGCCTCGGAAAGCTCTAAAGGCGGAAGAATTGAAGCAAAACATTTTGCCATAAGAGTTTTGCCCGACCCCGGAGAGCCGACCATGAGCAGGTTGTGGGCGCCTGCGGCGGCAATTTCAAGCGCGCGTTTGGCTTTTTGCTGACCTTTTACGTCTTTAAAATCATATTCAAAATTCTCGTTTATATCCGTCAAATACGAGTTTATGTCGGATTTATATTGTTTCAGAGGGGTTTCAATAAAGTGGTTGACAACATCACCCAGACATTGTGCGCCAAAAACATTTATCCCGTCAATCAATGAGGCTTCTTCTGCGTTTGTAACAGGCACAATGACGTTTTTAATCCCCGCGTTTTTAAGCCCGATTACAATAGGTAAAACTCCCCGAACGCCTCTTAAATCCCCGTTCAATGAGAGTTCGCCGACAAAGGCATAGTCTTTGACATCGTCCAACACGCCTTCTTCAATCACAATCCCGATTGCCATAGCCAAATCAAAGCTTGTACCGACCTTTTTCAAATCCGCAGGGGCAAGATTAATGACTATACGCCTGTTTGGGAAAGTAAACCCCGAATTTTTGACGGCGGAACGCACTCTGTCACGAGCCTCCGTAATCGCCGTATCGGGCAGCCCCACAACCGAAAACGAAGGTAAACCGTTTTGAACATCTGTTTCTACGGAGACTTCATAGGCATTCAGCCCGATAATCGTTGCAGTTGTGACTTTGTTTACCATAAGCTAATTATACTACAAATTTTTGGGGTATAATTGATTTATGAAAAATATTAACAAAATACTTGCGGTCAATTTTGGAGGAATAGGCGACGAAATACTGTTTTTGCCAGCGCTTATTTCGCTCAAAAAAGAATTTCCTAATGCAAAAATCACGCTTGCACTTGAGCCTAGAAGCAAAGGAGTAAAAGATTTGACCGATGTTATTGACGATGTGATTTTGGTCAACGTCAAAAAAAACAAGTATTTTGAACTGATAAAATTCATAATAAAAGCCCGCGGGTTCGATTTGGCGATAACTTCGGGCGGAAACAAATTTATGAGCATAATTTTGTTTTTGACGGGCGCAAAATTACGCTATGGCTATGATACGGGATTTTTAAGCCGAAAATTGCTGACCAAAGCCATTTGCTTAAACAAAAACCAATATGCCGCAAAAATGTATCACGATTTGGTTTCACCGATTACAAAAAACGTAACGGGAATCCCCCAAATCAATATAAAACCGTCCGAAAAGGTTACAAATTCTGTTCTTGTGCACCCAGGGGTGAGCAAAATGAGCGTTAATAAAGGGATGATAAAGACAATTAACGCCAACACTTGGGCAGAAACGGTAAAACTTTTGCTAAAATCGGGCAAAAAGGTTATTTTAGCGGGCGGACCTGACGATGAAGACGTGATAAAAGTTATTAGAGGCGAAATTGAGCCTTGCGAAAACTTTGTTGATATGTACGGCAAAACGAAGAATTTAGCTGAACTTGCCCAGCTTATCGGCAAATCCGAAAAGTTTTTGTGTTCCGATTCTGCGCCATTACATATAGCGGTTGCAATGGGGGTTGAAACCTATGCGATTTTCGGACCAACGGACGACAAAAAGCTTGTTCCGCCAACTGTTTTTGCAATAAAAGCAAATGATAACTGTCCTTTAAAGCCATGCCTTTGGCAAAAACGCCAAACAACCTGCGAAAGTTTGGATTGTCTTAAAATCACAGCCGAAGATGTTTTGGAAGCTATCATAGGGTAGGGTTAAGGTATTGAAAAGGGGTTGATGGGTGAAATGAAAATCGTTTCACCCATCCTTGTATCATGAATTTGTAAAAGATAGTAGAATAACAATGAATTAAAAAACGGAATAAGGCTGTACCCATCCGAAGTTGTTCAAAACTGATTCGTAGATAAGTCCCCGTTTGTAATTCTTTAAAGCTGAACATTATCTGGAGAATAAAAC
>CANQML010000009.1 GCA_947624935.1 Candidatus Gastranaerophilales bacterium | reverse complement strand
GATAAAATGACAAAGATTACAAAAAGGCAGATTGATAAATCTTATGAAATCTATCTTGCACTATATCAAGGTTTAACAGGAAACGACGAAGATAAGGATGCTTATAAACAGTTTTCTCCCAACTTTTTTGATTTGGTTGTGATAGATGAATGCCATAGAGGAAGTGCAAAGGAAGATTCTGCATGGAGAGAAGTTTTAGATTACTTTAGTTCAGCTACGCATTTAGGTTTAACTGCAACACCTAAAGAAACAAAAGAAGTTTCAAATATTGAATATTTTGGAGAACCCATATATACATATTCTTTAAAGCAGGGGATAGAAGATGGTTTTCTTGCCCCTTATAAAGTAATCAGACCACTTATAAACATTGACCTTGACGGTTTAAAACTTAAAGAAGGTACTATTGACAAATATGGTAATGCTGTACCAAATGAAGAATTCAACGTAAAAGATTTTGATAGAAAAATTGTAGTTGATGAAAGAACTGAGCTTGTTGTAAAACGGATTAGCGAATATTTAAAGAATAATAATAGATATGATAAAACCATTGTATTCTGTGTTGATATTGACCACGCAAACAGAATGCGTCAGGCTTTGGTGAATGAAAATCCTGATATGGTTAAAGAAAATTCTAAATATATAATGCAGATTACGGGTGATAATGACGAAGGGAAAAAAGAATTAGATAATTTTATAGACCCTGAAATTACTTATCCTGTAATTGCAACCACTTCAAAGTTAATGTCAACGGGAGTTGACGCTAAAACTTGTAAATTAATTGCAATAGATAGTAATATTAATTCTATGACCGAATTTAAACAAATAATCGGTCGTGGTACTCGATTAAGACCTGATTATAACAAATGGTATTTTACTATTCTGGATTTCAGAGGTGTTACAAGACTTTTTGAAGATAAAGAATTTGACGGAGAACCGGTTAAAATAAAAGAAGTCAAAGAGGGTGAAGAGTTTTCTGATGATGAACAAACACAAGAAGAAGTTGAACAATTGATTGACGAACTGCCTGAAGATGAAACAGTTGTTGAGCTCCCTCCTGATATTAATATAACCGAGATTGAAAATCCTACAAGAAAATTCTATGTAAATGGCATTGAGGTTGTTCAGGTCGGTGAACGTGTTCAATATTATGGTAATGATGGGAAATTAATAACAGAAAGTTTAATTGATTATACAAAGAAAAGTTTAAAATCTCAATTTGCAACTTTAAATGATTTTATTAAAAAGTGGTCTGAAACAGATAAAAAGACGGCTATTATAAAAGAACTTGAAGAACAAGGGGTAATGTTTTCTGAGTTATCGGATGAGGTTAAACAAAAAACCGGTAAAGATTTAAGTATTTTTGATTTAATCTGCCATGTTGCTTTCGATATGCCACCGCTTTCAAGAAAAGAGCGTGCCGAAAATGTTAAAAAACGCAACTACTTTGGTAAATATTCCGAAAAAGCAAGAACTATATTAAATGCAATAATAGACAAATTTGCTTATAGCGGAATAATGGAAATTGAAAGCAAAGAAATATTAAGATTTCAGCCTTTTGATTCTTTTGGTACTCCTATGGAGATAATAAAGGAATTTGGCGGCAAAGAAAAGTACGAAGAAGCAATCAGAGAGCTTGAAAAAGAATTGTTTAATGATAACGAGGTGGCATGATGCAGACAAATTTAAAGGCAACGGACATTATTCTAGGTTTATCAATGCTTGTATTAGCAATTGCGGTTGTAATAATGGTATATTATACAAAATATGATTCTGCAATAGCACTGTCTACAATTATGGCATCTATAATAATACCATTTTGCACCAAGAATTTGGAATTAGAAAAACATCAAAAACAATTTTTATATGAAAAGAAATACAATGCTTATGCTAAATATTTTGAAATCTGTGATGATTTTTGGAAAATTTCCGGACAAACGATTGCAAACTTACATTTACTAAATGCAAAAAAATATAATTCTGAAGATGAGTTTAATATTCAAAAAACCAATGTAATTGATTTGTATAGAGAATTTTCAAAAATCAAAGGTTATCTATCAATGCCAGGGTTAGAAATTTTAATGTACATCAATAATGATATTGAAACAAAAATAAAAGAAATTGTAGAATTAGATGTTGATCAAAATTTATTAATTAATTCAACAGATGACTTAGACAATAACAAACAAAAAGTAGAAAAGTATATTAAAATTATTTCAGAACTGGTAACTTTATTAAAGAAAGATTTAGGAATAGAGGAGTAACAATGCCAAATATATCAAGTGTAATTAAAGCAATACAAGACATAATGAGAAAAGATACGGGAGTTGACGGAGATGCTCAAAGACTTTCTCAAATTGTTTGGATGTTATTTTTGAAAATATTTGCAGATAAAGAAGATGAAGCAGAACTTACGCAGGATAATTATAATTCGCCCATAGAAGCAAAATACCGTTGGCAAAATTGGGCTAAAGATGATGAGGGACTGACGGGTGATGATTTAATTGAATTTATTAATAATGACTTATTTCCATATCTGCAAAACCTTGAAAACAATTCAGATGACAGAACTTTAATTATTAAAAATATATTTCAAGATACATATAACTACATGAAATCAGGAACTTTACTTCGGCAGGTTATAAATAAAATAAATGAAATAGATTTTAATTCATCAGAAGACAGACACCTTTTTAATGATATTTATGAACAACTTTTGCAAAGTCTGCAATCAGCAGGCAATGCAGGGGAATATTACACTCCTCGTGCCGTAACCCAATTTATTGTTGATACGATAAACCCACAACTAGGTGAAAAAATTCTTGACCCTGCTTGCGGTACCGGTGGATTTTTAGCTTGTTCAATTGAACACTTAAAAAAACAAATTAAAAATACACAAGACGGTGAAATGCTAAACAGTAATATCTTTGGGATTGAGAAAAAACCGCTTCCGCACCAATTATGCACAACAAATATGATATTGCATGGGATTGACACTCCGATAAATATAAAAAGAGATAATACATTATCAAAACCTATAAATAATATAACAACTGCTGATAGAGTTGATTGTATAATAACTAATCCGCCTTTTGGAGGTGTAGAAGAAGACGGCATTGAAACAAATTTCCCGTCTGCATATAGAACGAAAGAAACGGCAGACTTATTTTTGCTCTATATAATTGCGAAATTGAAACCGCAAGGTAAATGCGGAATAGTATTACCGGACGGGGCACTATTTGGGGAAGGTGTTAAAACAAGGATTAAAGAAAAATTAATGCAAGAATGCAATTTGCACACAGTTATAAGACTTCCCAAAAGTGTATTTGCTCCTTATACTTCAATTAATACAAATCTTTTATTTTTTATAAAAGGTGAACCTACAAAAGAAACTTGGTTTTATAGGTTAGATATGCCAGAGGGCTACAAGAATTTTTCAAAAACAAAACCAATGAAAAGAGAACACCTAAAACCTGTTGAAGATTGGTGGAAAGATAGAAAAGAAATAGAATTGGACGGCTTTTTTAAGGCTAAAAAATACACAATTGATGAAATAAAACAGAGAAATTATAATCTTGATTTATGCGGTTATCCTTATGAAGAAGAAGTTGTTTTACCGCCATTAGAACTAATAGAACAATATCAAGAAAAAAGGGCTGAACTTGATAAAAATATTGATGATGTTTTGAATAAGATTAAAGAATTAATCGGAGGTAAAAATGTTGTTTAATGCAACTGATATTATAATACCATTTGCTTGTGCATTTGCAGGTGCATATTTTGCTTATAAATTTAATATGAATAGCGAAAATAAAAAACAAGATGAAAAAAATTTTAAACAGTTTAATATATTATTAAATCAAGTTAATGTTGTCTGGATTGCATTATTAAATTATAAAATAGTATATCTATCAAAAATAGAAAAATTATTATGCGAAAATCCTCAAAATGCTGTACAAGAAACAATATACCCACCTAATATATCATTCAAAGCGAATATAGAACAAAATACATTTTTAGCAAAATATAATTTTCAGTTTTTGTTATTACTCAGCGAAATAGAAAAGCAGATTTTTTTAACACAAGAATCTATTAATTTATGTCAAGAACATTATGCAGACAATAGAAACATCTATAGAGCGAATGGAAGTTTAACCGAGCAAACCATTAAATACGGAATTGAAACATTTGAACTAACAAAAGTTTATATCGATAAAAGTATTTCATACTTGCTTTTATTAAGGGAAAAACTACTGAAGTGTAAAAGTTTATATTTTAATTTTTTATATTTAGATGATAGGGATATTTTTATAAATCATAATTTTGACTCTTTTGTTCCTAACATTAATCAATTTCCTGAAGTTATAAACCTATCGGGAATTATAGAAAACTCTTGGACAAAAAGCCTCAATATATTAGATTATTTAAAATTATTTAATAAAAAATTGCTGTTTAAAGTAAATTCATTTTTATATTTTATAGGATTAAAAAATAAATGAAAGCAGAAAATCTTAAAAAAGCTATATTACAATATGCTATGCAAGGGAAGTTGGTTGAGCAAAACCCTAATGATGAGCCTGCAAGCGAATTGTTAAAAAGAATAAAAGCGCAAAAAGAAGAATTAATTAAACAAGGCAAAATCAAAAAAGAAAAACCACTGCCACCGATTAGTCAAGATGAAATCCCCTTTGAACTTCCAAAAGGCTGGGAGTGGGTAAGACTTAGGAATGTTGGAACATCAAATATCGGTCTTACATATAAACCTACAGATATTACAAATACAAAGAAAGGAATTCCCGTTCTTCGCTCTAGTAATATACAAAATGACAAAATAAATCTTAACGATTTAATAAGAGTAACAACTGAAATAAAAAGTGAAAATTTATTTGTACAACAGGGGGATATTTTAATTTGTGCAAGAAACGGAAGCAAAAATTTAGTTGGGAAAGCAGCTATAATTGAAAAACTGGACGAGCCAATGACTTTTGGTGCGTTTATGGCGATTTTTCGGTCAGATATAAATAATTGGATAAAAGTTTATCTTATTTCTCCCCTGTTTAAGCAAACTTTAGAATCCGTAAGTACAGTTACAATAAATCAAATCACTCAAAATAATTTAAAAAATGCCATTATTCCTATCCCTCCCTTTTTAGAACAACAACGTATTGTTGAAAAATTGGAAGAAATTTTTCCATTGGTGGAAGAATACGGCAAAAACAAAGAAGAATTGGAGAAATTAAATAAAACTCTGCCTAGTAAAATTAAACAATCAATCCTTCAGCACGCAGTTCAAGGAAAACTCGTTCCTCAAAACCCGAACGACGAACCCGCTAGCGAATTGTTAAAAAGAATAAAAGCAGAAAAAGAAGAACTGATAAAACAAGGTAAAATCAAAAAGGAAAAACCCATGCCACCGATTACCCAAGATGAAATCCCTTTTGAACTTCCAAAAGGCTGGGAATGGACAAGGTTGGGTGAAATTGTGAATTATGGGGCTACTGGTAGTCTAGATTATTCCGAAGAACTTGATAAAAATATGTGGATATTAGATTTAGAAGACATCGAAAAAGTCTCTTCAAAACTACTTATTAAAAATCGGATTAAAGATAAATCTTTTAATAGCACAAAGAAGTGTTTTCAAAAAGGGGATGTTTTATATGGAAAATTACGACCATATCTAGATAAAGTTATAGTTGCAGATGAAAATGGAATATGCACTACAGAAATTTTGCCATTAAGAGTTTATGCGGATCTAAATCCTTATTATTTAAGATGGGTATTAAAAAGCCCTACATTTTTACAATATGTTAACCAGTTGACATATGGTGTAAAAATGCCAAGATTGGGTACTGAAGATGGGAAAAATGCTCTTATTCCCCTTCCTCCACTTGCCGAGCAACAACGTATTGTTGATAAAGTCGAAGAGCTTATTAAGATTTGTGGTAAATTAGGAGTTAAGTAAAATTTATGACAGAAAAATTAGAATACATATATCGTTATCGTTCAATTGATAAATTATTTAAATATAAAGAACTTGAAAACTTGGAAATTTATTTTTCCAAACCATCAGAACTAAATGATAAAATGGAAGAATATATGAATATAGTGTGGAAAGGCGATGAAATTGCTTTTCAATGTATGTTAAAGCATTATATTTATTCTCTTTATCATTTATACGCAATTGCTTCCATAATAAACTCTAGTGAGAAATTAGATAGGAACAATCTTCCAATATTTTTATCATATGAATCATTATCATATCCTGAAATGGAAACTTTATTTAAAGATATTTTTGATGAGTTTTTCAGTAGTTCAGAAATTGCAAGAATCCCCAAAATTATGAGCGAATCTCAAAAAACTTTCAATCAAGATGAAATAGGTTTTATTTTAAAATCAATACACTTATATGCCTATTTAGTAATAAATACTTTGGTAAAAAAACACATATACCAAAATGATCTTTTAAAATCTAAAGAATATGCTACTATATATAATCATTTAAAAACAACAGCACACTATACAGAGTTGTTGAAAATAATAACTAATAGCAAAGACAAAGAAAAAATTGCTTTATTGATGAACTTTTCTGAATATACGCATAAAGAAATAAAAAAAGCTCTTCATATTAAATTTTTTGATAAAAATAAATATAATATTGAACTTTTAACATTTGATTTTACCGAGTTATACATTCAACAACTAAAAAGACTTCTATATGATGAACATTATATTGCATGTTTTACAAATAGCTTTAATAATAAATTAATGTGGGGACATTATGCAAATGGTGGTAACGGAGTATGCTTAAAATACAAAACAAAAACAAAAAATTTAAAAAACAATATTGATTTATACATATCAAATGGAATTAGTTTTGGCTTAAAAGAAACAATAGCAACCAAAAATTATGTTTCTTATGAAATACATAAAGTAAATTACTCTGATAACTATCCAGAAATAGATTTTTTTAATTCTTTAGGCTGTATTCCAATGTCAGTAATTGATGGTTTTTGGCTTTGCAATTATGACAAGACTAAATTCAGTAAATGTATTGAAAACTATAAAAATATGGATTGTTGGAGAACTGAATATCATAAAAAAGCTGTAGAATATATATGTACAAAATCTAAAGAATGGGATTATGAAGAAGAATATAGAGTATTCACTAGGGATACTTTTTCGTTATTCACTAATGATGAAGATAGAAAAGCAAAATATAAATTTGAAGATTTGGAAGCAATTATATTTGGGCAAAAGGTTTCAGATAAAGACAAAAATAAAATAATTCAAATTATAAATAGACATTGCGAAAACACAAATAGAGAAGATTTTAAATTTTATGATTTATATTATTCTACCATGACAAAACAATTAGAACTCAAACCTTATATCTAAATCTACAAATCTTTTATTTATGCTAAAATAAGGGGGTTAAGAGGTACTTATAAATATATGTATAAACCGCCGTTTGAAATTACATCAAAAATAATTAAACTTATCTCCAATATTTCGGAAAAAATCGGAGAAGTAAATTATCTGCAAAATGGTCCTTATCATATTCAATTACGGAAAGAAAACCGGATAAAAACTTCATTCTTCGCTTGCGATTGAAAATAATAGTTTAAGCCTAAAACAAATAATAGATATTATTGAAAGCTCATAAACTTATGATGCAGGATTTAGTTGAATGGCTTAAAACAAGTGACGCTCACTTATTTATAAAAAGTTGTGTTTTTCATTATGAATTTGAATTTATCCACCCGTTTCAAAACGAGTTTGTAAACTTTTCATTGCAATAATAATGAATTTGTGCTATACTAATAACGGAGGTAAAAAGTTATGGAATGTCCGTATTGCAAAAGTACAAAGGTAAGAAAAAATGGGAAAAGCAGAGGCACACAAAGAATGCAGTGTATGTCTTGTAAAAAGGCATTTGCACAGACACCTAAAAGGTTTTCAAAAGAAGTTAAGTACAAAGCATTGTTAATGTACTTAAATAATGTAGGGATAAGAAAAATAGCATTGTTTTTCGGAGTAAGTCCTACTGCAGTATTAAAATGGATAAAGAATTCACATAAATTATTAACAGAGCTTTTACAAAATTTTAATCCTTTAGTATCAGACAAAGCTGACGTAATAGAGTTAGATGAAATATATACTTATGTAAAAAAAAGAGAAATCGAGCAGTCGTATGGACTGCTTATTCTAGAAGACAAAAGCGTGTTATTGCATATACCATCGGAGAAGGATTAAAATTATAATATTTATAAAAAAAGAAACATATATTTGTTTACAATTATTATAGTTCGTAGAATTTGTTATTCATAGAACTCCTTTCTGAATTAAAATAAACGGGTCTGTACGAAAACTTTGCTTACCTTGTAAATACGAGTTTACTCTCTAGATAATGTTCAGCTTTAAAGAATTACAAACGGGGACTTATCTACGAATCAGTTTCGAACAACTTTGGATGGGTACAACCTTATTCCGTTTTTTAATTCATTGTTATTCTACTATCTTTTACAAATTCATGATACAAGGATGGGAATTGTCACCCATCAACCATCTGATTATGTACAATTCCAATCCGATAAAACATGGCTACAAGTTGGTTGGGCATTCTCGTCCAACAATTTAAATGCCAAATTGTTGCTTGTTAAAATAAAACCCCAATCTACAACCTATTTAGCATAATCTTCCATATTTAAGTTATATTTAGCAGCGATATGATTTATCATATTGATATCAATCATCTTGTGTAAAATAGCGATTGCGACGGCATTTGTTTTATTTTTTGCATCAAGCTTTAGATAAATATTACCCAAAGTCTTTTTAATTGTTGCAACACTTACAAATAAAATCTTGGCGATATTTTTACTTTTATACCCCATAGCCGCAAGTAGAAGAATTTCCAATTCTCTCGGAGTTAAAACTTTATAAGATATAGTCGGCGTACTCCCTCTATTCATATAAATATTTTATAGATTAAATTTAATAAAGAAATTATCCTTTTGGCTACTTTTATAAAAATTTACAAAAAAAAGCACCCGTTAGGGTGCTTCTTAATTATTTTGTTTGTGCTAAATTATTTATTGTACATCTTTCATTCTGAAAGTGTGAGCACAATTAAACCATGGTTTATCGCCCGTTTGTGTCAGATTCGCAACCTGACCGACCACTTCACCTTTGTCGTCTACTAAATCATACACCCCATTGCCGTCTTTATATCTTATTGTGTAAGTACTGGGATATGCTATAGGCAAATCATTCGAGTTTTTTAATATATCATCAGTAACATCCCGCATGTTTGGCATCCACGCTATTGCAAATTGGGGCTTCTCATCTCCCGGATTTTCAATAACCCCGACATCGTAGTGCATGTTTGGGTCTAAGTTGTCAAATTCAATTTGTTCGCCGTTGCCTTTTACAAATTCACTGACTTGAGTTCCTGTTTTAGTATCAAAAAGCCCGTAAGCTCTTTCAGACTGCGCTGGATTAATTTTAATAATTCTCGGGTTTGGAATTAAAATAACTTGCTCCGGTGCATCGTTTGAAAATTTGTTTTGTTCCATAATCTTTGTCCTTTCTATAAATTTCATCATAATTAAACATAATATTATTATTTCATATATTTTTATTTTTGAAAATAATATTAAAATTCAGTTACAAAATTTTCTATAGTGATTTTGGCAAGAAATCCAAAACTGCAAGCTGACAAATAGATTCGTCGGATAATCAGATTTACAAACTAATAATGCGTATATTTTTTTAAAGATAAAATATTAAAAATCAGCAAAAAATAAATTTTTCAATTTTTGGGTATTATGAAGACTGGTAAATTGGGTTAAAACCTAAATACTGTTTTAAAAAATTCTGAAAACTTTTTGTTACTTTTTCAAAATTAGGGGGTCAATTTTGCGAATTTTCAAAAAAGTAGCCAAAAGGATAATTTACATAGCATTTTTAATTTATACGATATTCTTATGGATAGGGAAATATATGAAGACTATGCTTGAAAATGTTCTCGCACCAAGAGAATTGGAAATTCTTTTACTTGCGGCTATGGGTTATAAAAGTAAAAATATCGCCAAGATTATGTTTGTAAGTGTTGCGACCGTAAAAAAGACATTTGCAAATATTTACTTAAAACTTAATGCCAAAAATAAAACAAATGCCGTGGCGATTGCAATTTTACATAATATGATTGATATTAATATGATAAACCATGTCGCCGCTAAGTATAAAATTGATGTAAATGTAAAAAGGTATTAGGTTTGATTATTTGAACCACTTAGAATGTAAAATGGGTGGAATGACAATTGTTCCACTCATCCTACTTGATTAAAATATTAAATCGATACAAAGGATTTGAAAAAATAGCTGTTACAGGAACTAAAGAGGATTACATACAAGCTGTATTTAATGAAGCCAAACATAATTTTGACTTTAAAGATAGTAAAAACCAAGAATGGAAAAACACTGGGTGGCGCTGCGTTTTTGACCAATAGAATTGAAATTGAACTAAGTCAACCCTTTGAAAAGATACAATAATATAATGTCTTGACTTTCAAGACATTATCTACAAACTTATTTTATTATATTCAATAATAATATAACTATTATTTCCAATTATTCGTCTTTTATGTTATATAATAAGGTTAGGAGAATTCGGCATGATTAATTTGAAATCTAAAATATTATTGTTTTGTAGTTCTTATGCTCCTTTGTTTTTAATCATACTAATTCAGAATCATAATACCATTACGAAAAATTTTCTAGATTTTTTTAATATTTTCAAGAAAGGACATATCTATTCAATTTTTGATATTTTGATTATTATAAAAATATTTATTCACCCTGTAACTATTTTGTTAATTTTGCTTCTTGTTGGGATTTGTTTCCTTTTATGTTTATTAAATAAACATAACCAACTTATACAAGATAAAATAGAAGTATCTGAAACAAAAAATGTAACTTCAGAAAGTATGACCTATATATTTACATATTTAGTACCATTTTTATCCTTGAATCTAAATTCTACTATTAATTTATACTGTATTATTGTACTGATTACAACGATAGGTATTATATACATTAATTCTGATATGTTGTATATAAATCCATTGCTTAATTCTTTTGGTTATAAAGCATTTAAAATTTCAGGTAAAATATTAAATCTTGGAAAAGAAGTACAAGATGTTTTCATAATAACCCCTAAAGAAATAAAAAAAATATCTGAGAATAGTATCGTAAATTTTTTACAATATGACGAAGAAATACTGATAGCCGGTAGTAACATGCAAAATAAATAGGAGTCAATTTATGCCATTTAAAACATTAGACAAATTTACACAAAAGGATGTATCTGTTAATTTGCATTATTTAGATAGATGCAACCAAAATAAAACTAAAATTATAAAAAGTAATTATAGATTAATTTTAAATGAACAAATCAGACCTGAAATAGTTAACATAATACAATCAGTAATAAAAAATTTCCGATATAAGACAATTAGTCCTTATTCCATTGATATCGATACAGCAGAAATTGATTGTATATATTCTATCGATGCAAAAGAGGTTCCGTTTCTAAATGTTTTCTTAGACGCAATACAAAATCAAGATGTCAAAAAATTAACTGATAATTCATCAAACGATATAACTACAAATATGGTTATTGTTTCATACACAACAAATAATGGTGATCGTGCAATCTGTTTTACAAGTTATAATCCCTTAAATTTATTTAAAGGGAAAAAACTTTTTATACTGCAGAATTCGTATGAAGTTAAGAATTTTAAAGAAAACTTAATTTCCATTCCAAATTATTTTGATTGTATATATATTGAAAGCTTAAGTAAAATTATAATCTTTCATAAAAAACAATTTGAAACAATGTTTAAATATAAAGAAGAATATATTAAAAGAGCTAAATCTGCTATTGAAATAATCCATAATAAATCAATAATATCCGGTGTGAACCTTGAAACATTCCCATATGTCAATAGAGAACGTTCAATCAAAAAATTAGCAAATATATTTACTCAAAATAAAATTGATAAAGTAATTAATAATTTCAATAATGTAATAAAAGCAAATGAAGCGTTGCCAGAAGAAAAAAGAATTAAGATAGATAAAAAAGCTAAAAAATTGATTTTAGAAGAAAATGCTTCGGAAGAATATATTGAGGTACTATTAAGTTTACTAAATTTAGAACCACATCAAAATATTATTACACAAGATTTACGATTAATTTCGGATCAAAGAATAGGTCAATTATCTTTTTTGGGAACGATTGGTAAATTTTTAACTGGTAATAAAAAAAGTAAATAAAATCAATAATATATTTTATACATTTAAAAAGACAATATTTCACTAATCCAAAACAAATAAGAATTTTTATTTTGATAAAATCCTACATACTTTAGAGATAAATTCTATACATAATTACCATTCGTGGTTTTCTGGAAATTCTTGGTACTTTTTCTGGTTTCTCATTTCACTTTATACGAAGTTGTAAAGAGACACTTAGTTTGATTATTTGAATCACTTAGTTTTACAAAGCGAAACACCGCAACGAAGTGAGGATGGCTGAGCCTGTATGCGTCAGCTGATTATTTCGGCAAGATAATTTCAAATAATTTACTTATAACTTCCGATTTTTCTTCTGTATTTATCGTGCCCAGTTATAAAAATTCTCAGAAAGATTGAGAAAAATGTGTCGTAAATTTTAGAGAGCTCTTAATTTTAATGCCATTTAGAGGGATGCATTTTAAAGCTCCCTGATAATTCATTCTTAGGATTTCTGATACTTTTTTATAAAGTTATATTGAATGTTAATAAATTCATTCCAAAAAATTTTATTTTTACATATTTTTAGAAACACATTTCCAAAACTTGACATTTTTTAAGAAAGTAGTTTATAATGTATGTATGATAGAACGTAATGAATATTTGCAAAAACTGATAAGTTTTAAGGACAAAAAACTGATAAAAGTAATATCCGGTATAAGAAGATGCGGTAAATCAACCTTATTAATGCTATTTCAAGACTATTTATTGAAAAATGGCATTAAAAATTCTCAAATAATATCGCTTAATTTTGAAGACCCTGATAACGAAGATTTAACTGATTATAAAAAACTTTATGAATACATAAAATCAAAACTTCAGCCCGATGAAAAAAATTATATTTTTTTAGATGAAATTCAGAATGTAAAGGATTATCAAAAAGCGATAGATGGTTTATATATAAAAGAAAACACTGATATTTATATAACAGGTTCTAATGCCTATTTTATGTCAGGAGAGCTGGCAACTCTTTTATCCGGCAGATATGTTGAAATTGAAATGCTGCCCCTGTCATTTAAGGAATATTTATCATTTTATAATGACAATAGCGATATTCAGACAAGGTATCGTAAATATTTAGAAAACAGTTCATTTCCTTATGTATTACAGCTAAATGATGAAAAAGAACAAATAAGAACATACCTAAGTGGAATTTACAATACGGTTATACTTAAAGATGTTGTCCAGAGAAATAAAATATCTGATGTAACTGGGTTAGAAAATATTGTTAAATTTATGTTCGATAATATCGGGAATTCAACTTCCGCTAAAAAAATCAGTGATACAATGACCTCGATGAATAAAAAAATATCAAATCATACCGTAGAAAACTATTTAGATGCTCTATGTAAAAGCTATATTTTGTATAAAGCAAACCGATATGATGTAAAGGGCAAGCAGTATTTAGAAACAAACGGAAAATATTACCTTGTTGATATTGGTTTAAGATACTATTTGCTTGGCACAAAATATGTAGATTTGGGTCATGTTTTGGAAAATATTATATATTTGGAACTTTTAAGACGCGGATATGAAGTATATATTGGAAAAGTTGACAATAAAGAAGTTGATTTTGTAGCAATAAAAGACGGATACACCGAATACTATCAGGTTGCAGACACGGTTATGGGCGGAACAACTTTAGATAGAGAACTAAAGTCACTGAACGACATAAGAGATCATAATCCAAAATACTTATTAACAATGGATAATGTCCCCAATGTATCGCATAACGGGATAAAACAAATGTATGTTTTGGATTGGCTGATTGGCAAATAGAAAGTAGATAATGT
This sequence comes from Candidatus Gastranaerophilales bacterium, assembly GCA_947624935.1. Taxonomy (GTDB): domain Bacteria; phylum Cyanobacteriota; class Vampirovibrionia; order Gastranaerophilales; family Gastranaerophilaceae; genus SIG32. Next base: position 20,263 of record CANQML010000009.1, on the reverse strand, counting down.
TCAGCTTTAAAGAATTACAAACGGGGACTTATTTACGAATCAGTTTTGAACAACTTTGGATGGGTATAGCTTTATTCCGTTTTTTAATTCATTGTTATTCTAATATTCTTTTACAAATTCATGATACAAGGATGGGAATTGTCACCCATAAACCATCTGATTATGTACAATTCCAATCCGATAAAACATGGCTGCAAGTTGGTTGGGCATTATTGCCCAACAATTTCAAGATACAAAATCGTTTTAGCTTGTTAGGGTAAAAACCCCAAATTGCAAACTATTTAGCATAATCTTCCATATTTAAGTTATATTTCGCAGTGATATGATTTATCATATTGATATCAATCATCTTGTGTAAAATTGCAATAGCGACGGCATTTGTTTTATTTTTTGCATCAAGCTTTAGATAAATATTCCCATAAGTCTTTTTTATTGTTGCGACACTTACAAATAAAATTTTGGCAATATTTTTACTTTTATACCCCATAGCCGCTAGTAAAAGAATTTCCAATTCTCTCGTAGTCAAAACTTTATAAGATATAGTCGGCGTACTCCCTCTATTCATATAAATATTTTATAGATTAAATTTAATAAAGAAATTATCCTTTTGGCTATTTTTTAAAAATTTGCAACACCATTTTTTAATATTTGTAACTAAATTTTTTAATATTATTTTCTAAATTATAAATATGTGAAATAATAATATTGTATTAGTAACGATAACAAAATAAGAAAGGACTATGATTATGGAAAAGAATTTTGATGCACCCGAGCAAGTTATTTTAATTCCCACACCGAGAACAATTAGAATTAATCCGGCGCAGCCTGAAAGAGCTTACGGGTTGTTTGACACAAAAACAGGAACTCAAGTTAAAGACTTTGTAAAAGGTAACGGTGAACAAATTGAATTTAGAGACTTAGACCCTAATATGCACTATGACGTCGGAGTTATTGAAAATCCGGGAGATAAAAAACCACAATTTGCAATAGCATGGAATACATATATGCGAGATGTTACTGACGATATATTAAAAAATTCCAACGATTTGCCTATAGAATATCCTAGAATCTATTATATAAAAGATAATGATAATAATACCAATGGTATTTATAACTTAGTAGATGACAGTGGGGATACAGTTGGTCAGGTTGCACAATTAACACAGGGCGATAAACCATGGTTTGAATATGTTCGAACTTTCAGAATGAAAGATGTGACAAAAGAATAAAGATTTCAAGTATCCGGTAAAAGCACCCGTTAGGGTGCTTTTTTTTGCGAATTTTCAAAAAAGTAGCCAAAAGGATAATTTACATAGCATTTTTAATTTATACGATATTCTTATGGATAGGGAAATATATGAAGACTATGCTTGAAAATGTTCTTGCTCCAAGAGAATTGGAAATTCTTTTACTAGCGGCTATGGGATATAAAAGTAAAAATATCGCCAAGATTTTGTTTGTCAGTGTTGCAACCGTAAAAAAGACATTTGCAAATATTTACTTAAAACTTAATGCCAAGAATAAAACAAATGCTGTGGCGATTGCTATTTTAAATAATATGCTGGATATTAATATGATAAATCATGTCGCCGCTAAGTATAAAATTGATGTGAAGAGACACTTAGATTCTTTTCCACAAATTAAATAAAAACACGCAAAAAATTTGGGCCCGGAGACTCTGCCGAACAAAACAACTGATTGTTGTTTTGTGAGAGGGGAGAACCCAACAAGCAAAGCTTGTTGCGTGAGAATCCCTCCGCAAAAACCTATAAAATACACAAAAAATTTGGGCCCGGAGGGATTCGAACCCACGACCAAAGGATTATGAGTCCTCTGCGCTACCGCTGCGCCACAAGCCCAAAAGTTTTTGTATTTATTTGTCAATCGTAAACCGATATGTCATTAATCTATCATTAAAGTTTTAAAAAATCAAGTCCGAGATTTTTCATGCCCGACTATTTGTCCACACAAATCCTCGGTTACAACTTCATCAGATGCGATTATACTGTCTTTGATATGAACATTATCTGAAACTTTTATGTTATTCCACAAAATGCTATTTTCTATGACCACGTTTTTGCCAAACCTGCAGCCCTTACCAATTGTGCATTTACCAGTAATTTCCATATCTTGCGGCAAGTTGCTTTCACTAATATATCTGCCGTTTTCAACGTCAATGATTTGGGCATGGCTAAACTTACATTTGCCGTCAAATGTATCATTTATGGTTTCTTTATATTTATTAATTGTTCCGATGTCGCTCCAATATTCATTTATAACAAATGTATTCATTTTGCCCAAAAGTTTTGGAAAGACATCTTTTGCAAAGTCATAGAAGGTATTTTCGGGGATGTAATCAAAGATTTTGTAGTTAAAAATATAAATCCCTGTGTTTATGAAATTACTTTTTGCTTCATCAATCGGTGGTTTTTCTTGAAACCCTGTTATAAAGCCGTTTTTATCGGTGACAACCACACCGAAATTTGAGACGTCGTTATGGGGAACTTTTTTAATACCGATAGTTGCGATTGCGCCTGATTTTTGGTGAATTTCAATTCCGCGTTTTATATCAGCATCACAAAGTCCGTCAGCAGAAAGCACTGCAAAATCTTCGCCTTCATCAAAAAAGAACTGGCATTTTTTAAGTCCGCCTGCGGTTCCGGACAGAGTTTTTTCTTTTATGAAATTGAAGTTTAAATGAGGGTTATCAGCGTAGCGGTTGATTATTTGTTCGGAAAGATAGTAAGTGTTGCAGATAACATCGTTAATTCCGATATTTTCCAGATGTTCAAACAGGATATCCATAACCGGGCGGTTGCAAATCGGCACGAGTGGTTTGGGAACCCGCAAAGTTAGGGGTTCAAGACGTGACCCCATGCCAGCAGACATAACCATAGCTTTTGTAACTTTCATAAAACAATTTTACATTAAATATAAATTTATGCAAAAACCAACTTGTAAAAATTTTTTGAGCGGGTATAATGGGTGTATGGGCTTGTAGCTCAGTTGGTAGAGCAGTTGACTCTTAATCAATTGGTCGTGGGTTCGAGTCCCACCGGGCCCAAAATTCTTTGAAAATTTCAAAAAATAAGAACCGTTATTAAAATTAATCGGACGAAAATTACCGTTTTAAATTCAGTATTATTTAGAGGGATTATATGGACAAAAAGAGCATTAAGACTATTCAAAAAGCACTCAAAGTATTAGGCAAAAAGAATTTTGCATTAATTATTCATGGCGCAAGTTTTCCGTCAGCAGACGGTGAAAACACAGGCTTTGGGACGATGAATTCCAACGGGGCAAAAGAACTTATTGATTATGCCTCTGGAATTTTCAATTCAATCCAGCTCGGGCCTGCGGGTAAAACCAAAAGCTGTGACGCGTCGCCTTATACCGGAACGATTTTTTCAACCAACCCGCTTTTTGCGGATTTGAAAGAGCTTACAACAGACAAATGGGACAAAATTTTATCGGCTGAAACTTTCAACGATATTGTTGAAAACAACCCGAAAAAAGGCGAAAACAGAACCGCTTATGCTTATGCTTACAGAAAATATGCCGATGCACTTGACGAGGCATATAGAAATTTCCTTGAAAAAGGTGACAAAAAGCTGAAAAAAGAATTTGAAGAATATAAAGAAGAAAACAACAAATGGCTTGACAAAGACAGTTTGTACGAGGCATTGAGCATAGAACATCAAAACGATTATTGGCCGTTGTGGGATTCAGCGGATATGAATTTATTCTCGCCCGAAACCATTGAACAGCGTATGGAAAATGGCGAACGGCTGATTGAGATTTCCAAAAAATACGAGTATGACATTGATAAATACAAATTTATTCAGTTTGTTTTGTATAAGCAAAATGAAGAAACGCGCGATTATGCAAAGTCAAAAGGCATCAAAATGATTGCCGATAGACAAGTTGCATTCTCCGACAGAGATATTTGGGCTTACAAATCGCTGTTTTTAGACGGCTGGATGCTCGGCTGCCCGCCTGATTATTTTTCAAAAGACGGACAAGCATGGGGTTTCCCCGTTTTAAACCCTGAAAGAATGTACAAAGACGACGGGTCATTAGACAAAGGCGGTCAGCTTTTGAAAAACTTATACCGCAAGATGTTTAAAGAAAACCCAGGTGGGGTAAGGATTGACCATATTGTCGGACTGATTGACCCTTGGGTTTATAAGGCAGGGTGCAAACCTAAGATTGAAGAAGGTGCGGGAAGACTTTATTCATCGCCCGAACATCCGTTTTTGTCAAAGTTTGCAATAGCAAAGCTTGACGATTTGGACACAACGCTTGAGGCTGATAAGGAAAAGCGCATAAAAACTTTGACGGATGAACAAATCGAGCTTTACGGCAGACTTATTGAAAAGATAGTAATTGCGGCGGCAAAAGAGGAAGGCTTGGACAAAGACGCTATTGTGTGCGAGGATTTGGGAACTTTGACCAACCCTGTTGCGGCTGTTATGAAAAAATACAAACTTCAAGGCATGCGCTTAACTCAATTTGTAGTGCCCGAAGAACCCGAACACCCATACAGGTGCTGCAACATTGATGAAAAATGCTGGGCTATGGCGGGAACTCACGACAACGAGCCGATTTCTATGTGGGCAAAAGCTATGGTGAACACGCATGAAGGCTATTTGCATGTCAAAAATCTTGTTGAAGATTTGTTTAGTGAGGTTGAGAACAAAGACGAACTCATTACAAGGCTTACAACAGATGTTGAGTATTTGAAGTTTGTAAAACTTGTTGAGATTTTCGCATCAAAAGCGGAAAATGTTCAGATGTTCTTTACGGATTATTTCCAAATTGAAGATGTCTATAACAGACCGGGAACATCGGGCGACAGCAATTGGAGCTTAAGACTTCCGGATAACTTTAAGAATATCAAACCGATTGATTTGCCAGAAATTTTAAAACAGGCTATAATATCAAGGGGTTCAAAATTTGCAAAAGAAAACGAAAAACTCATTGAGGAACTTGGTGAAATTTAAGAAAATCCTGATGTATGCGTTAGTAGTTGCGGCTTTGGCGGCGGTGCCGTCATTTGCGAACACCGATGCGAAGCTTGAATACAATAAAGGGGTTGATTTTTACAAACTCGGTCAATACGACAAATCAATGGACGCATTTAGGGCTGCGATTGACTTAGACCCTGATTACATAGATGCTTATTACAATTTAGGCTCAATTTTAGAATATCTAAAACAGGACGAGGAGGCGCTTAACGTATTTAAGCAAATTATTGTAAGAAAGCCTGATGATTATGAGGCTGTATATAAGGCGGCGAATTTGAGCCAAAAACTCGGATATACCGACAAGGCGAAGTCATATCTGGCACTTATTCCTTCGGGGTCATTTGTAAACACAAAGGCGCAAGAGCTTGCACACAGTATGAATACCGATATGCAGACCATAAAACACGAACAGTCGGTAAAAGAAACTCCAACACAGCCTGTAACTAATGGGGTTTACGAAGATATAATGTCGCCGACGGGGATAACGTCCGACAGTTCGGGAAATCTATATGTGGCAGGGTATTCCGATAACGTGATTTTCAAGATAACCCCCGACGGAAAACGGATAATATTTTTAAAAGACAAACGCTTAAACGGCCCTATCGGGCTTGCTGCAGACGGGGCAAATATATATATAGCAAACTATAACGGCAATAACGTTCTCAAAGTAAGCAATACGGGCGTAGTGTCCGTGATTTTGTCGGATGTATTAAAACCATACGGGCTATACATAGCAAACGGAACACTGTTTGTGTCGTCGCAAGGTTCAAACGCAATTTTGCGTGTCAAGCTGAACAGTATAAATTAAACATCAATATATCACCTTTTATTTCAAATAATCCATGTTGCCTTTCCTAACAACCCATGCTGTACAACAGAACCCACTACTATTATTTTTTAAATCACAGAGTGATAATATAGTATTTTCATCTTCAGAATCTGTGCATATAGGTGAATGAGTCTTGCCTACTAATCTGATTTCAAACGGGAAAATGTCTCTGCCAAAGGTATTAGGTTCTTTTAACCCGTTTACGTCATAATAAAAAAGTTTCCAATCGGGAGTATCTGAATGAAAGTACAAACTGCTTCCGTCTGAAAGAACCATTCCACAACCTTGTTTAGCTTTATTTTTTACACTTGGGGATATAACGTCTACTTCTTTATTATCATTCATATAGACGACATCTGCGACACCGCATTCTTTTAAATCTTCGGGATTATCACACAATTTAGAGAAAATAAAGTATTTTTTAAATTTTTCTCTCATTGCAATGGAATCTTCCACACTATTATTGCCACCTTTGGTACTCCACTGACTTATATCGCCGTATTCAATTTTAACTAATTCATAAGCGTTGCTTAGTGTAGAATACATCTTTTTTACTTTGGTGACGGTGACTTTTTCATTATAGCTTTGAACAATATTCGGAATGGTCATGGCGGCTACAATGCCGATAACTGCGAGGGTGACTAAGACTTCGGCTAAAGTGAAAGCGGCACGTTTTGAAGCGAATAAGCCAATAGGCGAATAAGCAAATAAGCCCTTTACATCAATCAGACTTTGTGAAGTGCCATTGTTATTGGAAACTTGTTCCCTCCCGCCCTTGAGGAGCAAAGGGAACAGGCGAGCTTGCGAGCCTTGTGACCCTGCTTGCATAGCTGGGAGGGTTAGGGTGGGGGGATTGTCGTTACGATTTGACAAGCCATTTGACCCCTCACCCCGTCGCTGCGCTCCTCCCCTCTCCCGCAAGGGGCGAGGGGCTATCTTTGCTACCAAATTTGTTACCTTTGATTGCTCTTTTTCTTTCATTTCTATTTCTCCTTTTCTTTAGTAATAATTTATCTTTATTAATGAACTTAACGTCTTAACGTCTTATCGTCTTAACGACTTGCGCGAGCGAGCTGAGGGCGAGGCTTGACGGCAAAATGACGCCAGTCATTGCAGACGTCAACCGCAGACCCGTTAAACGCGAGCGAGTAAGAAATCGTCTTAACTACTTAACAACTTTAAATGGATTGCTTTGCCACCCACCCTTACACACTAAATCTGAAATGCACCAAATCGCCGTCTTGGACTTCGTAATCTTTGCCTTCAAGTCGGGTTACACCCTTTTCTTTGCAGGCAACATAAGACCCGAGCTCTATAAAATCCTTGCAGGGAGTAATCTCCGCCCTTATAAACCCTTTTTCAAAGTCGGTATGAATTACGCCTGCCGCCTGCGGCGCTTTTGCACCCGCCGGAATCGTCCATGCGTGAACTTCCTTTTCCCCTGCGGTTATAAATGTCCTTAAATTCAACAATTTATAAACGGATTTAATCATCCTGTCAATTCCGCTGTCTTGCACCCCAAGCTCTTTTAAATACTCTTTTGCCTCATCGGCGCCAAGCTCTGCAAGTTCTTCTTCTATCTTTGCCGAAATCAACACAACCTCGGCATTATGCTTTTTAGCGTATTCTGTCACCTGTTTTGTATAATCGTTTCCATCTTTTAAATCGTACTCCGATACGTTCGCCGCATAGATTACGGGCTTTGTCGACATCAGATTGAGCGCCTTGACCGCTGCTATCTCATCTTCGTTAAAATAATCCTTAACGTTTATAAAAGTGCCTTCGCTTAAAAGCTCGGTCAATCTCGTTAAAACTTTATCCTCCAAAACTGCGTCTTTATCGCCGCCTTTTGCCTGTTTTGAAATACGCGCCTGACGTTTTTCAACCGATGCCAAATCAGCAAGCGCCAGTTCTGTATTTATAACCTCTATATCATCAAGCGGGTTAACTTTGCCTGCAACGTGAATAGTATTTGGGTCGTCAAAGCATCTTACCACTTGAATTATCGCATCAACCTCTCTTATATTGTGCAAAAACTGGTTTCCTAAGCCCTCGCCTTTGCTTGCGCCTTTTACCAAGCCCGCAATATCAACAAACTCAATCGCCGTCGGGATTATTACATCAGTTTTACAAAGCTTTGCAAGCACCTCAAGCCTTTCATCGGGTACATTTACAACACCCACGTTAGGCTCTATCGTACAAAAAGGGTAATTAGCGCTCTGTGCGTTTTTTGAACTCGTAAGCGCATTAAACAACGTTGATTTTCCGACATTCGGAAGTCCGACTATTCCTGTTCTAAGCATAATTTTTCCTCAAGTAAATTATAGCACGAAAATAAATTATGCTAAGCTGTAAGCTTTTTCGACATTTTGCGGTTTGAAATCAACCCTACCCAAAAACGCTACCTGAGAAACTTCGGGTACATGGTACAAAATCATTGTGCTGTCGTTTACGCAAATCGGGCTTTTGTCGTGATGTTCTATGCAATATTCATTACCGTATTTGTGAACGTAATAAACATCATTTTCATCATTTGCGTTGACAAACTTTGCGCCTTCCTTTAATCCGCCTTTCAAACCGATTTTTCCGCTGTCACCGTCCTCATTCAAAGATATTTTATCCAAATAAACAGTAGTTGGCGTATATTCTAAAGCGGGATTGTGGTGTATTCCTGCGGTATTAAATAGTGAAATCGCCATTTTACCTTCCGTATTTTGTCTTAAAATCGCAGAAAGTTTTGTACCTTCATGGCTGTATTGTAAAGGCAAAGTATAAGGCGCACCGTTATTTAAAGCATCAAGCTCGCTACGTGAGCGCAATTTCATTACCTTTGCTAATTCATCATTGTATTTTTTTATAAATTCATTGTCTTTCCATTCGTTATGAATATAATAACGGTTTGCAAGATAAATATTTTTTGTTTTTTCTTCATATCCCGTTGAACCTAAATCATCGCCGGCATAAAGTGTCGGTTTCCCCGGCAGTGCAACAAGATATTTCATAGCCCCCAAAAGCTTTGAATATGCAGGCGCTAAAATATTTTGGAATGCGGTATCTTTTAATTCCTTAATCTTTTTATCATCCAAATCCAAACCATGCACTTCCTGTGCCTGTTTTATTACGGTATCAATAACAACATCAAAAGGTTTTACACCGAAAGCATCCGCGTTAAAACGATTACCCAAATATGAACCTTTTGCCAAATCTATTATCGATGCTATTATTTTCTCAAATACAGAATTTTTGTATTTTTCGTCACTTTTAAGCTTATTATCCTCTTCACAAAGCTTATTAAAAGCGTCACCGAATGCTCTTATCATGGCATCTGCCATAGCAATAGCTTTCGGACTTACCGTGTCAAAATTAAATTTGTCAATTTCTTCACTCTTAACTTCACCATAAAGTTTATCGTTTAATATTCTGTAAGCAAGTTCTCTGTAGGGGGAATTCTTTTTATCAGTCAAATCGCAGAAAAATAATCCCATATCCAGCGCAAAACAATGCAGCGCACGCGGTTTGTCATGGTTTCCTATAAATGTGTAAGAATAAAGTAATGAGTCCATATTTGATGATCTCAAGTAATCTTCCTTACCAATCATTTTTTCAAAAATACGTTTTTGAAAATAATCATCTACGGGGTATTCCATACAATTTTCATGGGTAAAACTTTTTCCGAAAAGCATTGCCAAATCGGTAAAGAACGCAGAATAGTTTGCAGTTGAGGTCATGCCTGTTTCGTTGAGAAGTTTTTTGGTTATCTCATTTTGAGAAAATCTGGAAGCATGCCCTTTGAACTCTTTGTGCAAATCAACTTCATCGGTAACTTCAGCGGTAATAAATGAATTGGAATTAATTTTCAAAATGTTTTGGGTAAAGTTTTTCCAAAAATCGGTCACTTCTTCCCACGCATCCGCAAAACTATTTTTCTTATCCCTTAACGCATCAATATCCGCAACATCTTTTGTTGCATCAATTCTCCAATCCAAACCGGCTTGAGAACGGTCAACAATCATTTCGGCAAGCGCAAAACTTGAAGCATTTGTCCCTTTCAATGATTTTTTAAGCGCATCGGCAAGAAGATTTTTGTCATTTTCGCCAATACCAATAACGCCTTTTTTAATTTTATGAATTAGACTTAATGCTTCATCCTCAGGTGATGCGCCGTAAATTCCAAGCCCTTGGAGTGAAGTTTTCTTCAATGCCTCATAATCATATCCTATTTCGCCGTTTTCTTTATTTACATATACTTTTACATCAGGCGCAAGCGCTTTTACCAACGCAAATTTGACTATTTCAGACGTCATAATCGGTATAACATACTTGCCGTATTCGGGGTTATCGAGCTTTTCTTCAAGCCCCCCTTGAACTTTACCTAAAATTTCTTTAGCAAACCCGAATAACTCATTATCATACAATTTTTGGGCTGACAAATAAGCACGCTCAGTTTCATCGGTCAGATGCGGATTACCTTTTTTGTATAACTCATATTTTGTAAGTCCGATTTCATCTTCATGGATTGCACGGTTTGTAATATAAGGCGATGCCAAAACCTCTGCGATATTGTCACCAAACTCAATTGTATCAAGCGGAAGGTTCATAATTCCGGCTTTAACCTGCTCGTCAAAAGTTTCACCGGCTGATTTTTGGTTCAGCAAATAATCGCCGTTTAATACATTTTTAACGACTTCTTCATTAATGTCGAGTTTTTGCGGGAAAATTCCTTGTGTAACTTTATTCTTGATAGTATCCAAAACCTTTTTCGGGTTATCTTTTTCTATGTTTATAAGGTTTTGTGCCGCATAAAGAGTTAAAATGTCTTTTGTCTTTTGAGTCCAGTATTTTCCTGAAGTTATAATGTAGTCTTTAACTTGACAATTACCTTCTTTTATAATATTTTCCCGTTCCGTTCTTTGTTTTTGGTTAAGATTTTTCCCGTTTTCGGTATCAGAATGGGAATATACATAATTTAATTTTGCAATGTCTGTGTTTGCATCCCAGGTTTCAAAGTTGCTTTCGATTTTGTCTTCAAGCTCAAAATTTTCAAATTTGGAAACAAATCTTGTGCCGTCATAACTTTTCAACGTAATCGGAAAATCCGCACTTTTATTGTATTCGTTAAGGTTGATGACATTCTTTTTGTAAATTTCAGGGTCAATTTCAAAATGATAATTTATGACAGTGTCATCGTGAACATTAATTTCATAAGGGTTATCTGTGTTTAGAATATCATAAGTTTCGATTAAATTTTGGGTATCATTTTTTTGTTTTTCACTTGCAAGTCTGTTGTCAAAAATTTGTATGTAGGTAGGTTTTGAACTGTCATAATTACGATTTCTTGATATACTTACATGCCCGTTTTCATTCTGTTCAAAATTATAGGGAGAATTGACAAGTTTATGAGAAATTATATCTTTGTTTTTGCCGAAAACCCCGAACATAAAAGGCCCGTTTTTTAAGCCTGATGCTCTGAACCAATTAAAATAAGGCGACTTTTCGCCCCATTTTAATACACTTGCCAAGTGGATGCCTTCTAAGCCTTCATTTACAAAAGCACCGTCTGAAACAAGATTTATACCTTTGCCGAATAGTTTTTTCTGCAAAGAGATATAGTTATTAATGTTGCCTAAAGGCTGGGATATTTGCATGCAGTTTTTGTTCCAATAACCATGTGCCGAAAGGCTGTCATCAGTAAACAAGGGAAGCGAAACTATATTTGTATATCCGTCAAAATCTCCGTTTTCAAGACCTTTTTCAATACCGGCAAGCGTTCCGCCGACTTTGTTTGAAAAATGCTTATGTGACTTTATTGCCTTATTTAAAATTTCATTATTTTTAATTATATGATTATCATCGAACAATTTTTTATTATACTGCCAGCCGACATTGTAGTTATCGGGAATTACAAGCTTCATTGAGCCGCCATGATTTAAATTTGAACCGTTTTGAGTAACCACATTATAGATTTCATAAGAATGTTCTTTGGTTTTGTCAACTATGTTTCCCGCATCAACCCTGAAATACTCGTTGTTATCCTTGTCAACGAGTTTGTAGTGGTATGCAAACGGCGTTTTCTCGCTCAAAAAATAACTTGATGAAAGATTGACTTTGTTAGCGCCACTTTTAAGTTTGAGCATGCCGTCTTTGGTATCATAATTATCAACCCTGTCGGTTATTATGTAGTTTCCGTTTTTATCGACGGAAACATTGTAAATTTCCAAATAACAATCAAATGCATCCTCGTCAAATACATAGTTAAACTCATAATTCTTACGCCCCAAATCATCTTTTACGGGCTTATAACCGTTGAATGTTAATTTGTCGTTTAAAGATACCTTCATCACTACACCTTTATCATTATAACGAAGATAAAGATAATTTTTTGCCAAATATTACGGTTTTATTAAGAAAATTTAACAAAGTTTAATAATATATGTTTATTAAGATTTTATCAATTATAATGTAGAAAGTTAAGGAGGAAATTATGCTAATGACTGAAATTAAGTGCGATATCAAAGATATTAACCTTGCAGAGCAAGGGAAAAACCAAATAGAATGGGCATTTAAAGACATGCCTGTTTTATCAAAAATTCAAAAAAGATTTATTGAAGAACAGCCGTTTAAGGGCTTGAAGCTTTCGGCATGTTCACATGTTACAAAAGAAACTGCGGCACTATGTATAGTGATGAAATCGGGCGGAGCAGATGCGATTTTGGTTGCATCGAACCCGCTTTCGACTCAGGATGACGTAGCAGCAGCGCTTGTAAAATATTATAACATACCCGTATATGCAATAGCGGGCGAGAGTGTAGAAACATATAAATCACACATACAAGAGGCGATTAATCATGAACCTGATTTAATTATTGAGGACGGATGTGATTTAGTATCGACATTGCATATTGAAAGACCCGACTTGGCGGATAAAGTAATTGGCTCAACCGAAGAAACCACAACGGGTATTATAAGATTACAGGCAATGGAAAGTGAGGGCAAACTGAGATTTCCTGCCGTAGGCGTAAATACAAGCCTTACAAAACACCTATACGATAACAGATACGGAACGGGACAAAGCTCAATGGACGGTATTCTTCGTGCGGCAAACATTTTGATAGCGGGAAAAACCGTTGTCATATCGGGTTACGGATGGTGCGGCAAGGGTTGTGCAATGAGAGCAAAAGCACTTGGAGCAAACGTAATTGTTTGCGAAGTTGATCCTTTAAAGGCGTTAGAAGCCGTTATGGAAGGCTACAGAGTAATGCCGATTAAAAAAGCTGCACTTGAAGGGGATATTTTCCTGACCGTAACGGGCGACAAACACGTTGTTGATATTGAGCATCTTTTAACAATGAAAGACGGTGCATTTGTAGCAAACGCAGGTCACTTTGATTGGGAAGTAAATGTGGCCGGATTAAAGGAATACACAACTGAGATTAAACAAATCAGACCTGATTTGGAAGAATACAAATTAAACAACGGAAAATCGATTTACGTATTGTCGCAAGGCAGATTGGTGAACCTATCGGCGGCAGAAGGACATCCGGCAAGTGTTATGGATATGAGCTTTGCAAATCAGGCTTTAGGTATGGAATTTATCGTTAAAAACAGAGGCAAATTGGAAAACAAATTACATACGCTACCTGAAGAAGTAGATATAAAGATAGCACAGCTCAAGCTGCAATCAATGGGGATAGAAATAGATACTCTAACCCCCGAACAGCAAGAGTATTTGCACAGTTGGAAATTATAAAAAACGAGCCAAATGGCTCGTTTTTTTAAATATTTATCAACTATTTTGCCTAATTCGTTCACTCAAACTTGAATTAATTATGACTTTTATAAATTCGTTGGCATTTTTAATTTTTACATTCTCAAGAAATTTTTTTCTGCCGACATTTATATATGTTTTTGCTATAAATTCATCCGCAAATGAGCTTGAAACTGAATCAACGTCGTCAAAATCAATAATAACAGTTTGATTATTATTTAATGCGCTCTCTAAATTTTCTCGCAAACGTTTTCCCGTTTCACGAAGTCCTAATATTTTTCCTGTTTTTTTCAAAATTATGTCCATTATTCCTCCAATTGATACAGAAAGTTAGGCAAATCCTCGGTTAAAGTAACTTCCATACCCTTTTTAATAAGTTCTATACTACTTTCAATATTGTCACTTAATGATAACGTAACGACAGTTCCCTGCCAATTTGATTTTGTATTTTCAATTATAGGGTCATCGCCGCTTACAACACGCAATTTTGCATTTCCTGACCAAATTGTCAAATAACTTTTGTTTTCAGACTTGTCATTTTTTATCAACTCGGTTGTATAATACAAACCATTACCCATGCCCTCTGAATTTATGCCTTTTTCCGGACTTACACACCTTTTCAGTGCAGTTATAATATCATTATCGCCCATTGTTGCTTGAATTCCAAGCCCACAATCGGCTATGCAAAATTCCGTAAAATTACCCCTGTTCTGTTTTTGCGCAAATAATACACATTCTTGAGATTGTGAATGGGTCCTTGCATTGTCAACAAGTTCATTAATACACCAAGTGACAGTTTTTTTAAAGTTGTCATTATTGCTTTTTTTTACAAAGCTGTATATTATTTGCTCATTAACTTTTATTACATCCACTTCAGGAGTACTGCTGCTAAAACAATATAATTCTTTGAATCGTTTAGCATCTTGTGCCAATTCGTCATCTATCCCTAATAGTTCGTAAAATCCCATACGAGCAATTGTATTTTCAATATTTTCATCGTTACTACCGACAAGTTTACCTTGAAAATTCGGTTTCCTTGAAGAAATATCCCTTAAAAAACAAAGTAACGGAGTTAGACCGCTGGGACTGGCATTGACGGTTTTATGGAAACTCAATACAAGGGAATTTTCAGAACTTTCTATAAATTCGTTAAGTTCAAAAATCGTATCCGGAATTGTATTTTCATTTAAAACTTTCGGAATATATATAATTTTTTGAGGTTTATTTTGCAAAATAATTCTCCAACTCAATGATAAAAGCTTTATGACATATATACATCAACCGTTTATATGAACTATTTTGCGGTGACAAATGATGCGTAAAGATAAATTTTCTCCAAATCTTCATCATTTGCATTCTTGATAATCTTTTCAATATGTTTTTTCATATCGTCTATTGAGGGTTTATTCTCAAACATAAACAACTCATAAGTTTGGATATTAAAGACTTTGGACAATCTTGATAACAATTCAGCAGAGGGAAAACTCAACCCGTTTTCAATACAGCTGATGTGTTTAGGCTCAACATTTACCAACTCCGCCAATCGTGATTGCGTAAGCTTTCTTGACGTACGAATTTTTTTGAGAAGTTCTCCGAAATTTTTTCTTAATTCACACTGCTTATTCATAGTCTAAGTGTAAACTATTAGAAAAAATAAATTAAGAACATTTTAAGTAATAATTGACAAAAAATGAAATATAAGGTATTATATTTGATAATTAAAGGTAATAAATCAATGAATTTTACTTGAAAGGTTTGGAAGATGTTTTTTTTAAAGTCGTTAGGACGTTAGGACGGTTACGCAAGTGAATAAGCGAATAAGCCAATAAGCGAATAGGCACGTTAATAAAAATAGTATGTAAGTTGGGCTTTCAGCCCAACAGAAAAATAGAAAGGATAAAAAAAATGACAAGAAAACTTGAAAGTAGAAAAGATTTAGTTAATGAAAAAGCAACAAGGCATGACATCCCTCGTCATTGCGAGGTGGCAAGCCACTTTCCACATTGGGCTTTGCATAACAGTAAACGTCATTGCGAGGAGGGCAAGCCTAACGCAGCCCGACGAAGCAATCTATGGAAAGAGTGCGAAAAATTGTTTCGGGAACACGCTCCCGCTCTGCTCCCGCTATCGTTCCGAAACAACATTTCGCACACCAACCATTATGGCACTTCACAGAGCCTAATTAATGTAAAGCACTTATTCGCTTATTCGCCTATTGGCTTATTTGCTTTACGTAAACGCGCAGCGTTTACGTTGGCAGAGGTATTGATAACCCTCGCCGTTATCGGCATCGTTGCCGCGATGACCATTCCGACGGTTATGAATAAATACAACCAAATCTTAGCTGAAACAAGACTGAAACTGTTTTACAGCACTATGAATAACGCTATTGCGCTATCCGAAATCGACAACGGCTATAAAACAACTTGGGATTTTAACAATGAGTTTTGCAAAACCGACTCATACTCTGAAAAATGTATAACTACAAACTTTGAAAAGTTTTACAAACCTTATTTAAAAATATCAAGTTATAAATTTGACAAGGACTTTAAAGTCAATAGTTCTAAGAAGTACAGTGGAATATTGACGTATCTGCCAGACGGGTCTTTAGTCGTCTTTACGTGGAGGGCTCAAGATATATTTTTTTATCCCATTGCTTCAAACGCATTAAACAAAAAACATCAAATTCAAGATAAAGATTATTTTGTATTTACGATTCGTCCTACAGGCACAGATGATCTACGTGATAAATACTATAAAGGAAAGGGAATGGAGCCATATATAGATTCCACATGGGATGGGAATGATGAAACTTTGCGATGTTCAAAAAGAGCTCAGCTTAACGGATGGAAGTTTCCCGATGATTGCAACCCATTCAAGTAATCAGGCAATCCTGTTTTCAAGATTTTTATTATAAATAACCGATGAAACAAACGCTGCGGCTATAAAGCCAAAGCCGATTAAGCCTGTGACGATTTCGGGGACTTCTTTTACGGTCGATATGAACATAATAATTGCCAAAGCACCGATTGCCCAGTGCGCACCGTGTTCTAAATATCTGAACCTTGCAAGCGTTTTCTTTTCAACGAGCATGATTGTCAAAGACCTTACAAACATAGCGCCGATTGCAAGCCCGATTGTGATTATCACAACGTCTTTGCTGAGTGCAAATGCACCCAAAACTCCGTCGAGTGAAAACGATGCGTCTATCAATTCCAAATACAAAAAACTTACAAACCCTGCACACCCGCCGATTTGCTTGCAATTAGAAATTTTATCTTCGTTATGTTCAAGATAATGCGTAACTCCGTCGATAACAAGATAGGTTAAAATCCCGCAAATTCCTGATATTACCACTTTTAGCCCGCATACGTTATAAAGAATCAAAAGCACCGCAAGCGACAAAATCACTTCGATTTCTTTTATATGGTCAAAATGCGCCATCGGTTCTTCAAGTTTTCTAATCCAGTGAACATCTTTGTTTCGGTCAAAAAAGTAGTTTAAAAACAACATCAGCAGAAACATTCCGCCGAAGGTCACAATCGGCGCATGAGTCAAAGTTAAATAATGAGCGTATTTGTCAGAATTTGTAAGTGCGATTTTGGTTACTTCAATCATAGAAAGCTTTGCAAAAATCGACACAACCAAAATCGGGAACAAAAACCTCATGCCAAAAACGGCGATTGCAATTCCCCATGTCAAAAACCTGTGACGCCAGACGGGCGTCATTTTTTCAAGTTTCATAGCGTTAACAACGGCATTGTCAAAGGACAAACTCACTTCCAAAACGCCCAAAATCAACGCAATAAAAACGCACAACAAGCCCGTGCCGTGAATATGTTCGCCCCAAAAGTAAGCGCCAACAAGCCCCAAGATTGTAACTATATACGATCCGATAAAATATTTCATAACAATATTTTAACACAAATATAGTCGTTAAGACGTTAGGACGATAAGACGTTAAGTTCTTATCATAAATTAGGCTCTGTTGAATGCCACTGTTATTGAGGACTTGTTCCCTCACGCTCTCCACTAGGAGAGGGTATCCGTCACGCAATCCCCACCCCGTCGAATTGACCTTCGTGAGGGCGGGGAAGCGGTTGTGCGAGCGAAGCGAGCTACAAATGCAGGGGCGGGGTTTATCTTGTTGGGAATTACCCCCCACCCCAGCCCTCCCAGCTATGCAAGCAGGGTCACAAAGCTCGCACGCTCGCTTGTTCCCTTTGCTCCTCACGAAGGTCAATTCGACGGGCGGGAGGGAGTTTTCACGACTGCCGTCATAGCTTGTTGCTTTTTCATTAACTAATCTTTTTACACTTTTCTTTTGTTCCATTTCTCTTTCTCCTTATGGGTTTAACTGTTACTTATTATTAACATGCCTATTCGCTTATTGGCTTATTCGCTTATTCACTTGCGTAACCGTCTTAACGTCTTAACGTCTTAACAACTTTATTAACGCGAGCGAGCAAGAAATCGTCTTATTTATTACCTATATATATCTAATTACTTATAATAATAAAGCTATATAAAATTTTTGTCAACTATTATACATATAAGTATATGAATATAGACATTAGCAAGGAAGAATTACTTAAGAAATTCGGCTTGAACGTAAAAATAGCCCGATTGAAAAAAGGGCTTACCCAAGAACAGCTTGCCGATATGATGGGCATACACTTAACGTATATCGCTAAAATTGAAACAGGAAAGATTAACATGTCGCTCGGCAAAATTCTTGAAATATCCAAAACTTTAAAAACCGATATAAATAAACTTTTATATATAGAATAATTCTTGTAAAAAATTTTTCACGTGCAATAATATAGATATGGCAAACACTTTAGCATATTTATTGGACGGGAAAATTTATATAAATTTGACAAATATGTGTACAAACGACTGTATTTTTTGCCTGAGAAACGACAAAGACGACGTTGTCGGACAGACTTTGTGGCTGGATAGCGAAAATTCCACGGCAAACGATGTTATAGAACAGTTTGAGAAATTGTATGCGAAAAATCCGTCTGATGAAGTTATATTTTGCGGTTACGGCGAACCCATGATGAGGCTGGATGTTTTGAAAGCGGTTTCAAACCATATCAAAACTTCCCACCCGCATGTAAAAGTTCGCGTCAATACAAACGGACATGCAAACTATATTTATAAAAGAAATGTTGTGCCTGAGTTAAAAGGGCTTGTTGACGAGTTTTCAATAAGTCTTAACGGTGAAAACGAAAGCGAATACAATGAACTTTCAAAACCAAAGTTTGAAAACGCCTACGGTGAAATGCTAAACTTTGCAAAAGCATGCAAAGATGAAGGAATTTCCACCGTAATGAGCGTGGTTGAAGGCTACAAGGGCAGGCACTTGAACCTTGAAAAGTGCGAACAGACCGCAAACGCTTTGGGCGCAAAGTTTAGGGTTCGGGAGTGGATTGTAAACGGTTATTAACGAAAGGATAAAAACATGAGCAATTTAGACAAAATCATGAAACCGAAATCGATAGCGGTTATCGGTGCATCAACAAAGGAACACACAATCGGTTCCGACATTATGAAAAGACTTCAAGAGTACAAATTCAACGGTAAGATTTACCCTGTTAACCCAAAAGGCGGGATTATCGAGGGGTTGCAGGCTTACACATCGGTCGGTGAAATCCCCGGCTATGTTGATTTGGCAATTATCGTTGTTAACGCAAAATTCGTACTCGATACAATCGACCAATGTCATGCAAAAGGCATTGAGGGCTTGTGCATAATCACGGCAGGCTTTAAAGAAACAGGCGCAGAAGGCGCAGAAGCCGAAAAACAATTACTTGCAAAAGTAAGAGAATACGGCATGAGATGCGTTGGTCCAAACTGTTTGGGCGTTGTAAACACTCACCCCGATATCAGAATGGACGGATGTTTCGCCGAATCTTTGCCTGAGCGCGGAAACATCGGTTTTGTATCACAATCGGGCGCTTTAGGCGGCGGTATCTTGAACATCTTAAAAGACCTCAACTTAGGTTTTGCACAATTCATTTCTATCGGAAATCAGGCTGACGTTAACGCCGAAACCGCTATGGAATATTGGGAAAACGAATCTGACGTTGAACAAATTCTTTTATATATGGAATCAATCCAAAACCCCGCAAACTTCAGAAAGCTTGCAACAAGAATTTCTAAGAAAAAACCGATTTTGGCACTCAAAGCAGGCAGATCGGCAGCGGGTGCATCAGCAGCATCAAGCCACACGGGCTCATTGGCAGGTGCCGACAAAGCCGCAAACGCACTTTTACAGCAATCGGGCGTAATCAGAGAATACTCTTTGAAAAACCTTTTTGCAACGGCAAAGGTTTTTGCAAACTGCCCGATTCCTAAAGGCGACAGAGTAGCGATAATTACAAACTCGGGCGGTCCGGGAATTATGGCAACTGACGCGATTTGCGAATACGGTATGCAAATGGCAAAAATCTCTGACGCTACAAAAGACAAATTGAGAAGCTTTTTGCCGTCAGCCGCATCGGTTAAAAACCCGATTGACATGATAGCATCAGCACCTATCGAACACTACAAACAAACGCTTGAAACGGTTATTGCCGATGAAAACGTTGATATGATTATGGTAATTTACTTACCGTTCTTGGGCTTGAAAGACAT
>CANQML010000008.1 GCA_947624935.1 Candidatus Gastranaerophilales bacterium | reverse complement strand
ATTCTTAATAATTATGACAATTTCAATCTTATATAGTTCGTTATAGTTCGAAAACTTCTATATCATATTAAATTATAAAAATAAGTTAGTTCGTTATAGTTCGATTCATATTCTTTCAATTCGCACATAAAACGGGTATTTTAACGGGTAACGCTTCAAGTTACCCGTTTTACCTGTATGCTATCAGACACAAAAGTTAAAACATTAAAACCAAAAGATAAGGTTTATCGCATTCTTGATGCTGAACGACTTTATATAGAAGTGCGTCCAACGGGCACCAAAGTGTGGCGTTTTAAATTCACGCTTAACGGAAAAGAAGGCACAGTAAGTTTTGGTGAGTATCCTGCAGTATCACTTCAAGAAGCTCGCAGACTAAAAGATGAAGCTAAAATAAAATTAGCCAAAGGCCTAAATCCGTCGCTTGAGAAAAAGAAGCAGAAACTAGAGCAAAGAGTCATAGCTAATAATACTTTTAAAGGTATTGCTGAAGAATATGTTCTTGAGCAGATGCAGCATAAATCTGAAAGCTATGTGTCTAGATTCAAGCACTGCATGGAAACTGACATTTATAAAGAAATCGGCAATATGCCGATCACTGAAATCACGTCAGCGCATATTCTAAGTATTATGCGAAACACGGTTCAGCGTGTAAAAAATTCAGAAAAATTTGGTACTGGTGAAGCAGCTGCAAATCTAAATAGAAGATTTATTGGCTTGGTGCTACGTTATGCAATTATGACATCAAGACTTGATAACGATCCGACGTATGCTCTCAAGAATGCTATGCCTACACCCGAAGTTGAGCATGCACGCCCACTTGATGAAGATGAGAAAAAAGAACTCAGAAGAAAAATTGATAATTACAATGGAACATCTACAGTTAGAAATGCAGGACTTGCCCTGCTCTACTCTATGTTGCGAACTGTAGAAATTAGAAAAATGGAGTGGGCCCATGTGGACTTTGAGAAGAAGTTGATCACTTTGCCAAGAGCAACAAGACAGACTAAACAAGAACGCATTATGAAAAAAAATAGAACTCATATTGTGCCTATGTCTAAGCAGCTCTACGATCTATTACTTGATCAACGTCAAATTACTGCCGATCAAACTTACGTGTTTGCATCACCGCAAAAGCGCAATTGCATGATCTCGAGAACAACATTAAATCGAATGCTTGAATATATGGGTCTGCTTGGTGTGACTGCTCATGACTTCCGAGCTACTGCATCAACTTCACTTTATGAAAAAGGCTATGAAGAAGATCATATTGAACTGCAGTTAGCCCATGCTGAAGATAATAAAACGAAAGCCTCCTACAACCACGCCAAATATTTGGAAGATCGGAAGAAGATGTTGCAGGATTGGGCAGATATGGTGGATAGCTGGAAGGAATAATAATGAAAACATGGGTCTATTTTTACATAGAACACACGATTAAGAATGGGGAGGTTTTTAGGAAGGAATTTGGGTGGGCTTTAAATTTAAAGAGTAATTATGTGGTTTTGAGTGGGGTGAAAAGTTAGTGAAAAAAGAAACACTTTTAGAGCTTTTATTATGGGGTTTAGTTACATATTCAGTAGCGGTACTTGCTTATTTTACGCTCAAAATTTTCAACCATGATGCGAATTTTATTTCTGCTTTTGGCTCAATTTTTTCTGCAATGGCAGCGTTTTTCACATCCTTTGTTGCAATTTATCTATTCTCAAAGTGGAAAAAACAAGTTATTTATTTAGATAGTATAAAAGTTATCAAAGAAATAAATATAGAGATAAAAAACATCTTTCTTAATTTGGGTAAGTTGAGAAGGTTTCACGATTATAGTGATCAATATAGCAATCTGGCTTTTAAATTAAGATCTGAACGCAAATTTTCTGAACATCATTTAGGGCTTATGACTGGTGAAGAAAAACTAAATGAAATTTTAAAATTTAAAGAGATGTTTATTCCTGTGTATTATCAACAGAATAATCTAGAACGTCTTTTTGATGAATTGGAAGATTTAACTAATCAAGAAACAAAAAATTATATTGAATACGTCAATGAAATCCTAAATTCAATAGAGCAAGATTTCATTCAAGCTTATACTTTATTAATGCAGTATTGGGTTGGTATTGGCACTATAAATGTTGATCATGCCAATCATGTTACCAGTGAAGATATACTGTTCATTAATTCAGTGCTAGGAAATCAAATCATTTTAACTCAACACTTAAGTCATGAAAATATTGAAAAATATAAATACTATTTCAAAACACACGACACCCCAATTGATGAGGGCATCACCATGACATCATTTACATACGATGATGTCATACAGGACAGAAAAGAAAGCATATTCAGGAAGGTTAAAGATTTTAGAAATAAACACCTTGAGTAGCAAATAAGCGAATGGCATCCTCACAAACACATTCGTTGTAATTGAATGAGCTGTGCAACCTGATAGGAGGAGGCACAGCAATAAACTAATTGTCTTGAGCCGCATATTTTAAATTATCCGCAACACGATTAGTCCAGCCCTTGCCCCATGTTGGCCAAGTTTTTAAGGATGTATAAAATCTGAGCCGTTCAGCAGTCAAAGTCAGAATCACATCATTCAAGTCTTGAGAATTCACAGCTTCCATGGTTTTGGGCCCAATAATGCCGTCAGCGGTTACACCAACTGCTTGTTGTAGCTCCTGGATTGCACGTTTCTTACCAGCATTAATTGCAAAATCCCAGAGCTGAAAGGTAATCGCTGAATGCAGACCATTGCCGCCCAGTTTATCCCACCAGTCTTTTTTGTAGATCTCTTTTGCCTGAGCAAGTGATAAATTTTTAATATCCAAATTAGGGTAGGTGTTTGCAGCAATGCCGTATTTGGTGCCTTTTAAAACACCTACCCCAACCTTGCCACCAGTCCAGTTACCCGGATCTCGTCGATCTATAGTGTAACCACCTTCATGACCGATCAGGCGCCGGAATGCTTCGTCAAAGGTGATCGAGTCAACCGGGAGTTTTGCGAAGCCTAGAATAGTTGGTTCTGGGTGTAGCTCAGGTTGATATTTCTTTTTGCCGAAATAAGCCAGTGCAGGCAGAACAATGGTTAAAATTAGTGAATGATATTCAGCCGGAATGAGTTGTGTATTAATCCCTTCCTGAAGCAAAACAGGAATTACGCCCAATAAAAAAGCCCCAATTAGGGGCCATTTGACGCTGGTATATTTCAGCGCGTTTTCTTGTAAAAAGTTCATTTACCTAGTTCCTCAAGTCGTGTGACTTTTTCCTTTAATAAAGATTGATCTTGGTTGAGCTGAATAATTGACGCGCCGACCCAGATACACGCACCAATGAGCGCGCCACCAAACAATCCAACCAAATAGCGAAGCATTGAAATACCACCATCTTGCTTGGCCATCTTTTTATCAAACTCACGGAACTGGATATGCAAGGCATCCAAATCCTTTCTGTTTTCTTCAGCGACTGTTTTTTGGCTTTCATTGACAAATGTCAGTCTGGTTACATGGTCGGATAGAGTTCTGATATCCGACTGCATGCTATCAATCTTCTTTTCAAGCCGAAGCCCATATGATTCATTGTCGGTCATGAAAACCCCTATAAATTCGGCAATAAAAAAGAGCCTTTCAGCCCTGGCGGATCAGATGAATAGTCATTCGACATTGCACCCCCTAAATTTTGGTAATAAAAAACCCGCCGTGGCGGGTGAGTTTTTGATGTTGTTTACTCGATGTTGAACTCAACCTGAGTTAAGCCCAATTCTTGAAGTGCAGCTTACCAATTCTCTTGAGCATCACCGTGCAATACTGTGCGCTCATACAGTGCTGCGACTGCTGCTTGCATCGGCTCTTGTAGATCAGGATCTAACTGACTGATAAATGCATTACGCAGCTCATCACTACTAAATTCTGCGTAGTCTTCAATGCGCCAGTAGCTATGACAGCCATAATGTGTGATTTCACCATCTTTGTTGCATAGCGGTACGCTGATGTTATTCGGGCCGCATTTGTATACTTCTGCAAGTGCATTGATTAGATTTAGGTATGCAATGGGGATAATATTAACGACTGATAAATTGTAAATCACTGCGCCCCCACTTTATTTAAAAAGCCTGTAAGACCGGCACGTTCTGCGCTAGTCAATGCTCTATTCACAATACCGTAGTATTTAAAATCTTGGTTAATCACATGGTTTTGAGCGACAGATTGAGCATCTAAAATCTGTGCTTGCTGACCGTGTTTGACGCTAAAAATCGTGCAGCTTGTTAATGCGCTCGGGAATGCAATGTTTAGTGCATCATCAATGCCGTCGAATTTAATGTCGTTTTGTAGAAGTGGTTTTTTAGCGCTATCAATTTGCTGTGCATTGCTTACCGAACTTTTAATTAGTCCTACGGGTTGAGATAAGGCTGTGATAGGCACAAGCCCGGTTGTATCTTGAAATAACTTGTGATTAGGATGGGCTTCTAAGAAAGCAGCATCAGCGGTTATGATCTCTTGATATTTAGGTGCTTCTAAAACATAATTATCAAGTAATGCAAAAACCGGCTTACGAACAATCAATGATTTTCCGAGCGTTTCGCCAAGAGAAGCTGCTAAACGAACACTCCCCCAACCCAACAAGTTAGAAGCATGTGTAGCTGAGGGTGAAGCGCTGTAATAAACAAAAGTTGAAATACGAATAAAACCATCACTTAAACGCTCAATGTTTAATGCAATATTTGCCGAGCTTCTTAAGACTTCTAGTGTGTCTAGATCAATAAAAACACTAGAGCCATCCGCCGCCGCGCCGAATCTCAGATATTTTGCATCGACTTTTTTAACTTCGACGCTGCGATATACTGTTTTATTTGCTTCAATTTTTGTGCCTGCTGGATATGTTGATAAAGCTCCAAGCCCAATTCCGGATGACCTCTCATCTGTTAGAGTTAGCTGATAAGTGTTGTTTAGCATACTTGTATAAGTAAATGCATTAAGCCACAAATCGGGGTTTGTTGTGCTACGCACGAGATTGACACGCCATTTCTCATCAACATTTAAGCGACCATCAAGCCAAAGCCCCTGCTCCCCATTTTTAAACAGTGACGCAATATCAAACGGCGGCTCATGCTTCAAATTCGGATCAATAAACGTTTTTCCAAAAAAAACCTTGGGCTCAATTGAGTGTTTCGGATGAATAAAGGCCATCTTCTAAAAACCTCGCACTAGATGATATTGGATGTCGCCAGTCGTTGTGACTTTTAAGAAACGCCAAAAATGCATGATATTTGCAGCATCGTTATTTGTAAGTTCAACAACGTCTAAGAAATCAATGCCGTTGTTTGAGCCTTGAACTTTGACAGAGCCAGTGCCAACCGATTGGTGACAATAGCCATTGCCATCTCGGGTTAAAAATACCGAATGCGGCTCCGGAATATCATTGTTTGTAAATGCATGTTTTTTACCAAATTGACGCAATGTTAGATGCTGATCCGGTGCTAACGTGTGAATAGTAAAAGTGGCCATATTTTTTCCTTGGGCAATAAAAAACCCGAGACTTTGAAGCTCAGGTTACGATTTGTTATGCATTTCGATCAGTATACTGTCTCTAAAATTTGATTTGGCGATGGGTAACAAAACTTATTAATACTATAAAGCGACAATGCAGCTACATCATTTGCTCGACTCTCTGAATCCGGTGCATTCATTTGAACTACAAGACCCGTATAGTTATTTGGCAATCTAATTGCTGTCATTTGATTGCAAATAGATCCGAGTGTTCCTGTCTTACCGCCTAACACCCACAGCTCATAGTTCTGCACAGCCACTAAACTTGACGTTATTGTGCGTGTCTCTCCGGATGCCACATAACTGTAACTATGCTGCCCCCAAATACTACGCATAATAGGGTTATCTAATGCCGCCTTCGTCAATAAAGCGAAATCATTAGCTGTGGTAATCTGACCCGTTGCAGCCAACCCTGTGGGGTTTTTAAATACGGTATTAATCATGCCAAGCGATTGAGCACGTTGATTCATCTGAACCACAAAATTATCTACAGTACCCCCAATAGTACGCGCCACAGCTAAAGCTGCAATATTTGCTGATGGCAGCATCATGCCGTATAAGCAATCACGTAGAGTTACCGTTTCGTCTTCTTTAAAAAAATTAAATCCTGAGCCCGTGACAATATCTTCTGCAAGAATGTTCACTTGTGTATCAAGCGATACACCTGATTCAATAGCAAGCAGCACAGTCATTGTTTTAGTTAGTGATGCGGGCGGTAAAGATCGCGATGGGTTTTTAGAAATTAAGGGGTTAAGGGGATTTCCCATTGGGTCAATAGGAATAACAACATATGAGCTTGACGTAATTGAAGCAAGATCGGGCACAGATAAACGATCTTTAGCTTGTTTGTTGCTCTCTAATTTAATAGTTTCAATTAAATTATTTACAGTTGCAATCTCAACCCAGGCACCCCAATTTGTGGATTTAAAACGCATAAACATGCGCCCGGTTAAACACAAAGCCAGTTGAGATAAACTTACATTACCAAGTCGATCAACAATAAGCGTTCCACTGTCTTTTAACGGAAAATTTAATGCTGGATCGGCATTTGCACTTGAAAAAGAATAAACGCCATGCGTCGTTAGATTATCTAAATCAGTGTTCGCGGGCAGTAGATTGCTTGTGATTTTTGGAGATTCACCAACAAGTGCCATGATTCTGTTTGCTGTTGGTATTTCAATCCAAGAGCCCCAAGATGCAGAACGAAAGCGCACGTAAGTTCTACCGGCCATGCAATAAGCTATTTGCGTCAAACTAGCATTACCCGCCCGCTCAACAACTAAAGTACCATTGTCTTTGAACGGAAAATTCAACTCGATTAATGCGTTTGTTGTAACAAAAGAATAAGTGCCGTGCGTTGTAATGTTGTTTAAATCAGTGTTCGCTGGCAATACAGATGATGAAATTTTGGGGTGCGTTAAATCCATCCCCTGAATTTTCCAATCACCCCAGTTCGTAGACTTTGTTCTAACAAAGATCTTGCCTGATAAAGTTGTATATCTTTGATATCGACTTGCAGCACCGATCCGCCCGACTTCCAAATGTCCAGCTTCAGCTACGGGATAGTTACGTTCAACGCTTGCTTCAGTTGCTTTAGCAGAGTAATGACCATCTGTCAGAACATCATCAAGATTCATATCCACAGTTAAATGCAGAGCTTGAAACATTGGATTACTGTCTGTGTATAATTTAGCTTGATCAAGCTCACTCAGGCCAGTATCAACCCAGTTCCCTGTAATTTGTGTTGCACCTGCAGCACTGGTCAACTCCCAACGCCAAATTTTCTTCGTGTCATCCGCTTTAGCGCGTGCACCATCAAAGTTAGGTTTCCAAGCCTTCAATAAAGCCTCGGTTACAAAGCCGCGTACCATACCATGCTCAATCACTTTTTCAATCGCTTGAGATGCTTTTTGCTCAGCTTCTTGCGCAATGAGTGGTAGTGACTTATATGATGCACCTATGCGCGGCTTAACAATCACCTTCTCGTTGTTTGCTTTGCCGATATCACTGATATCTCGTTCAAGTGCAATAAATGTATTTTGATCAAAAATAGCCATACCATTTACCAATAAAAAAGCCCTCAAATTGAGGGCTGGATTAATCTTAAAATTTAACTAAAGAAACGATGATCATCCTGATAATAGGCATCACTATAATTAACAGCTTTTACTGTGTTTGTATTTACATCGCGCGGCACAACTTCAGTAATAATAAAAGCGGTATTATCAGCTTCAAGTGGATTAATGAAATTGTAGACTGTTGGTATAAGTTGACCATTTTCAACAACAAGCGAGTGCGTGGGCATGCGTAGTAAACGCACTTGATTTTCTTCACTTGCCGCAACACAAGGCACAATATCAACTTGACCGTTCTTGAGTTGCAAGCAGATATTCTGAGTTGCACGTTCGAAATAAACATCATCAGATAGTGTTAATGTATAACCATCAACAGCAATAATTTCACCATCTTGTGTTGTCAAACCTACACTATTCACATTCAGAATCTTATTTGATTTATTAATCAAATTCGTTTCTTCAAAACCATCAAATTGACATGTAATCCGCTTAAATCGCATCTTATTCCATTCGCGCCACGCCCGAGTTTTCGCTTGAGCATGTGAGCGGATGCCTGCGGTATTAATCTTCATGGGATTATTAGCGGTACCATTTTCAGGGATTTTATAAGTGATCCGTGTGTCATCATCGGGTGATGTATATTCAAGCTCAATGCCATTGTATTCATTGTCGATCATATTGGTGTAGGTCCAAGTTTCTGACCCCATTAGCTTGTTGCGACTATTAAATAACAGTGTGGCCTGTGGTTGTGGTTTATCAAAATACAGTCGATGTAGCACACCAAGGCGATATGCTTCGCAAAAGCCAGCACTGGCAATCATCTGTGCTGTCTCTTCCCAACTCAAATTTAAATCATCAAGCGTTCCGCAGAATTGCGCTGCTTCATTGCTGCCAAAATAACTCTTAACTTCTTGCATTACATTTTTGATCTGTGGCACATCCAATTCATAGATTTCACGACGTCCAATGAATGGATCTAGTGCAGCATGAATAAAGATTTGATCAATCGACTTTGTGGCAACACGATTACCCACCCCATCAACTCGCAATTTAGACATGCAATGCACGTTAAGCTTACGCTCCTTAATTGAATACAAGCCGTCTGTGCCAATAGCCTCAGACTGAATCACAGTAAATTCGGGGTAATACTGCTTATCTAGAGATTTGGTGAGATAAACATCCTTCAGGTTCATTGTCGCTTGTACATTGTTGGCAATATCAGCACGCGTTCGACACACACGGAAGCGGATGCCACCAGTGACGCTAATCGCGATTCGCTCTGTTTTACCAAATGAAATACGTGTTTTACCATCGTAGCGTTTATCAAAACGATTAATTGAGCCATATGGCTGACCATTTGAATCAATAAGTTGATATTCAGCAGCGGCACTGGTCCAGTCCGAAGATGTACCACCCTTTGAGTTTTGGCGATAAAGGCCTTGCGGAAAGTGAATATTCAACACCAGTTCTTCAGCATCTTTTAAGTAAAGATTATGCCAACCTACCCACTTCGAACTCACCTTATCTAATGTGACAGTAGACTCTTGTACTTTAGTGCTTTGACCTGGCAAATTGATCAACTTTAACCAGTTGTCATTTACTGCCTCGGGTGATCTGAGTTCGATTTTCTTTGCTGCTACACTCTTAATCACATAAATATCATCAAGATAAACTGAGCCTGTATTGCGACTTAAAATTGCTGTCGCATTGACTGTAAAATCAGTATCAATATCAGACCAATTTGGATTCACTTGTGCAGCATTAGCAAGCACTACGTCATAGCGATAGCCTGTTGCTGTTGTTGAGCGTGTGATTCCGTTGACTTCATATTGTCCAGAATAATCAATGACATCTGTAATCGTATAGGTTTCTGTACGTGGTACCTGAACTGGCTCATTATATTCATCATAAACCGTGTCATATACTGTGCGTGTTCTTGTCACTTCTTGTGTCACAAGTGCAGCACTTAGCTGTAGACCCAAATATTTATCAAAAGCCGTTATTGCTTCGCTACTTTCAAAAATAACATGCCGATCATCTGTCAGCAGAATAGCGCCACTATATGTGAAGTCTTTAGTACCGAAGGTTGCACCAGTCACAATAATTGATTCATCAGCCACAAAATCTGTGCTGAAATTGATACTGCTCGATGTTGTTTGAATACTACCGTCAGCATGGAATGTGAGTTGGTTGGACTCAATCACAAAGTCATTTGGTGAATCTAAAGTCTGCCCTGTAATCGCTTTTGATTTGCGCACTTCTTTTGGCAGATCAGTAAAGGTACGGCCAGCTTGATAAATTGGTGTGCCTGTAATATTGGTGCCTGGATCATAAATCGACACACTCATTTCAGGTATATCACGCACATCTGTTGTTGACTCTCTTACCCGATACACTTCAACATGCTGACGGCATAAAGCAAGCAACTGACGTTCTACTTCAACACCATCACTTTCTCGATAGTAAGTGTAAGTTTCAGAAATCATATCTGGATAAGCTGCACCATTTTCACCTAAAACATCGGGAACACGACCACCCAAGCGCGGGGTATTTTGTCGGTTTACTAATTCATTATTTGGTGACTGTTGGGCTTGGTTTTTTTGCCTTGGCATTGTTGCATATGTATAAATACTTACACCGACGGAAACTACTGCCGCAACAATCGCAATAATTGCAGATAGGCCCATGTCAGCAGGATAAACAACGACATAAAACTCACCACGCAGCCTTTTTAACTTTTCAATATCGTCATAGTGTCGTGGAGTGACATTGGTTGCTGCAGAAATACAGTTATGAAAAATCAAACCATGCTCAGGAAATTTTTCAAAGTTCCATGCTAAAAATTTAAGTAAATCATCAACCTCGGCAACTTCTCGCGATGTGTTGTCGTGCGGGTTGGTGTAGATGCTGACTTTAATCATCTGTAATACTCGAATCTTGTAAATCCAATCAACTTATCGAACTCAACATAAATTGGGCTGCGTAACTGCAAATGAAAAACCTTGCCGCAATAAAAAACCCCGACGTGTGTCGAGGTTTGCTGATCGTTGTGACAATAAACAATGCATGGGCTAATCGGCTCACTCAATTTTTCAAAGTCTTGCGTAGCCATCTGCTCAAAGTAATCTTTACCAGTTAATCGCTGCCACACTTCAGCCACAAATTCTTTGCATGTATAAGTGTCTGTGTATTGCCGATCATAAAGATCATCAAGATTCAATTGATTATCCCTCGCAGTAGTGGTGCATTTTCTAACGTGTATGGGATACCAGTACCAACAGAGTTGAGCGGCTGTGCTCTGGCTTCAAAAGTCACATCACCGCGATCGTTTTGACTAACGTTATGGATGAAATAACCTGTTCGAGCATTAATTGGCGCACTTAAAACATCATCACGATAGCAACGATAATTAAAGGTCACAGGTATATTGTTATTTAATGCACGATAAGCACGTACAAACTCATCCTCATGATCCCTGATATTCACAGAAAAAGTTTGGTCAAGATCAGATGAAACGCGATCAGGTATTACATCCATTGCTTGATATTTGTATTCATAGCTGATGCCATTTTCATGACGTAACATGATCGCTTCTTTCAAATTATTACGTACATAACGCAGTGTTTTTGGAAAAGATGGATGAATTAATTCAATGCAATCTAATAAACCTATATTTCCTTTGGTAAAAAAAAAGAAATCAGAATAATTACTCATACACCCACCGCATCAGGTAGCCAAACATTCGGAATTTTTTCAATATTTTTATAAAGACCAAGTAAACCGGCACCGCCCAAAGCAACAAGAGACTGATCAATGTCAGGATCACGATGCTGTGCACCAACTTCAAGCACTAGAGAAACGGTTGTGAATTTACCCTCAACACTACTTGCGAAGCCGCTCTCAAAGTCAAACAAGCATTGATATTCTTGCAGTGCGCGACTATCAATTGAAAGCGGCACAATAAATTTATTGTTCGGATAAAGCGAATGCCACTCCCAAAATGCAACCAGATATTCAAATTGCGTTGGATTCAGATTCCATGAGACATTTGCCATGTGCGGCATGTTCTTAAAGCCTACACGACGACGTGCAGGCCCCCGCTGTGGCTGCGATGTAATTACACCGTTGCCACGTCGTACACTATATCCACTTTGCAGCGGACAAATTCCTAAACGATACATTTAACGTCTCACTGTTGCTGTGGTCTTTTTAGTAATGCCCTTCATTAGGTTAGAGTTCGGGTTTTGAATTTGTTGGCCGATGTAGCGCTCAACAATATCAATTACCTCTCTATCACCCTGTTGTGATCGCTGTGCTGTGTAACCTGGCGGCACATTAATCACAATGTTGGCACCACCCCCATTTTGACTGCGAGCATCTTGCAGATAGCCTTTCAAATCAGCATTGGTGCGACTATCAACAACACGTTCGCCCTTATCAAGTAGCCACGTACCTTCTTTCGGTACGTTATCAATACCGTCATGAGCCATCCCACTTAAAGTAACGCTACCGAGCGTTGCTGCCTGCGCCATCTGTAGCGCAACAGCCGCACCAGCCATCACAGGCGCAAGATAAGGTCCAACGACTGGTAGTGCCGATACTGTGGCATATATGTTTGAGTAAGTTTCGGGTGCGTTCAATGCAACTTTAGCCACCGCATATGCTTTTTGCATCGCAAATGCAGCTTGATAAAAACCTGATTCTTCACCAAGCACTGAGCGCAATACATCTGCAGTACCGGCGAAATAGTTTTGACCCCATTCTGCATGCAGTACAGCACGTTTATTAAAATACTCTTGCTCAGTAATCAGTTTCTGATCTAATGCCTCTTTTAATAAGTCATGATCAAGCTGATACTCATTTGTGCCACTGCCAAAACGGCTTTGATAATCTCCCCAAACCTGCTCACGTTCTGAGTTTTCTTCAATCCCCTGATTAAAGTTTGCATCTTTAACCATGGCTTGTTTAAGCTCAGGCGAATAGCTTGGAGTATTCAGGATCTCTTCACGAACAATCGCATAATATTGGCGAGCATATTCGCTTGCAGATAACCAATACTTTTGGGTATTCAGCATCTGCATTCTTTCATTAATATCTCGCTGTCTTAAAGCCTCTTGATAGATCTTATTTTGAAGATTTGTATATTTTTGAACTGAGTCAGGATCTCCTGCATAAGCTTCTTGAATTTCCTTTTTAGCATCTTCATGCTCAACTAATAGGCGCTCATCTTCAGACAAATACAAGAGGCTGACATTTTTTTGACGCTCTAAAGATTCCTTCTTTATTTCCTCTGCCTTGTTTTGAGCTTCAAGTACAACTTCTAGTGCCTTTTGTGTATCTGAGTCTTTTACAAAAGTAAAACTGCCATTAAATGCTGATTTCCATGCTTCTTCAGCACTCTTACCAGATGCAATCGCTTGAGCATAAAGAGCTCGACTTGCCATAAGTGCATCTTGGGCCTCTTTTACACTAATTGACGCTCTATTATTGCCCACGCCAGCATAATAGGATTTTCCTGTTGCTGGATGCGCTACGGATGCAAATTCTTTTGCCACATCAATATTAGCTCCAACCAAATCATTACTTTTACCACTAATATAATCTTCAAGTGATTTACGTCCTTTTTTGGCTGTTAAAAGATAATTTTGAACTATTCGCTCTTGTACCTCTTCATTAAATTTTTCAGCAGTAGATACAATACCAGCATCAACAGCTCCCCTTAGTGTTGAGCTAATAGTCTGATACTTGCCTGCTGCATTAAATTCTTTTCTTGCTTGAGCAGCTAGAACTTCACCAACTGTCATGGCTTTTAAATTTCTAGTACTAGACTTATAACCATATTTCTCACCGAGATTAACAGAGTTATAGTTACCTTCCCCTCTCGCAATTACAGAATCAATCGTTTGTGATTTAACAGTTTTTTCAGCAATTTCGAGTTGTTTTCTTTTCTCTTCAGTAAGCTTTTTCTCAGTTTCTTGTCGCTGCTCAATTTGTTGCTGAAGCTTATAACCTTGCTCAAATTGAACATACATTTCTTTCGTCAGAAGTTTTGAATAAGGGATGCCCGCCTCAGCTCTTCTATCAGCAAAATACTCAGCCTTATCTCGAGACATAAAACCTTGGGACACATTCGCATTAATATAGCTTTCGCGCTCCAATTGTTGTCCAATTGAATTATAAACATCACGTTCTTTCTGACTTAATTTAAGTAGCGCAGCACCTCGACGATCAATAGAGTTACTAACATCATCATTTATCTTAATGAATTGTTTATCACGCTCAATCATCTGAGAAACTAAATTTTTATGCTTATTAACCTCATTAGAAGCATCACGAACACTCGCTGCTTTTTTAACAAAAGCATTTTTTTCTTCATTGTTTAATGCTGTATTTTTAGAGACAGCATTAGAAAGCTCCTCTAAAGTAATCTTGCCTGATTTGTAATCCATAACAAGACTAGAAAATACTTTTGCCTGATCAGAAGACATATCTGCATTACGCACCATGTTTAACGTATATGAGATAAGTTTGGAGTTTGCTGCTTCATAAGAATCTGAAAGTTGTTCTAGCTTTTCTCGCTCTTCGACCAATTGTGCAGCACGTTTAATTTTATCTAGATCACTATATTTCTGAATGGCTTGTTCAACAGTTTCATTATTTTCTCGCAAAGATACCGTAGATTTATCGGTATTATCACGAAATAAAAGATAACTACCTGCAACAGTTGCAACCGTTAAAGCCAAGCCAATTGGCCCGCCCAACAAACCCAAAGCACTGCGAGTAGCAGCACTCAAAATTGTTAATGTAGTGGTGGTTCCAGCTGCTTGAGCTGACATTCTAGCTAATGCAAGCTGATAACGTGTAGCCTCAGCAGTCCCTAGAATAAATGCCGGGGCGGCTTTTGCAGTCATGACTGTGGCTACAGTAGCGACAGCCACACCCACCACATCCAAATTACTAGCAACTGTTTGAACCACAGGAACCAAGCCATTAATTAAATTTAGCTTAACACCCTCAACCCCAAGATTAAGCAGCTGAATATTTTCTTTAGCTAACGCCAATTCACCTATAAGCTCATCAGACATAATTGCGCCTGCATCACTTGCTGCTTGCCCCCATTTTTCAAAACCCTCACCACCATTTTCCAATAAAGGAATCAGTAGCGATGAATCTGAGATAATAGATTCCATATAGAATTTAATATCATTTTTAGTCGCACCGACTTTTTCCAAAGAACTATAAAAAAGCTGTAAAGCATCTGGACCAGATAGTTTTTGAAACTGATCAATAGTCACACCAACCAATGGTGCAATGTTTGCAAAAAAATCTGCTAATGGACCACCACCAGTCTGCTGAAAATCACCAATACGATCTTGCATGTCTTTCATTTGTTGAGCAAATGAATCCATGCTGATACCCGCTGTCTCAGCACCCTTAGCATAAAATTGAAAATCAAAAGTTGATGCATTTGAAAGTTGAGATAATTTTTTAATTTCATTACCAGTGCTGATTACCTGATTGGTAAATACAGCTAACCCACCTACGGTTACACCAGAAAAAGCAGCTCCTAGTGCATTTGCAGCAAGCGTAGATACATTAAAATTCTCCGCAATAGCTTGACTAAAACCTTTTGTTTTCTTTTCAGCTTGATCCATAGGTCCAACAAAGTTAGAAATCTTTGCAACCAAATCTAGCGTTAAGGTTCCCAATTTTGTTGACATAAAAACTCCGGCAATAAAAAACCCTGCATAAGCAGGGTTTTATGTATGGATATATATTTAGTTTATGTTTAATGCTTCATTTACAACATTAACAATTGAAATTGCTCCAGGTGATAATTCACCTTTTTTAACCACATCACCTTCAAAAGCCCCCTTATCCGTGGTTACTCTTAACTTCACCATCTGAGATGTTTTGAATTTTTCTATATCTGAAATAGGCAAAACAAATCTCTTAGTACTTGATCTTTGTGATAATATTTGACTATTTGGTGCTTCAAAATCTGTTTGTGAAATAGCAGGATAGCTTTTAATCTCCCCATCAAAACTCAATTCTAATGTTTTAATACTGAGATAATATCCATTCAAAACCACATCAACAGAAACATTATGACTCACACCCTCAGCCCAAAATGCACCTAGAGACACTGGAGCTGCATGCTTACCTTTTGATGAAAAAATATACATGGGTTGCGTATATGCTTGTTTCTTACCATCAAAGGAACTCTCTACCACCTTTGCTTTTGTCAAATAATTGACAGCTTGTGTATTGGTGCAACCAACAAGCATTGACACTAAACACATGATCAATATTTTTTTCATTGAAATTCTCTGAAATTATAATTTCAAAAAAGAATACTTTATTTTAAAGAAAAAGAAAGCACCCTAAGGTGCTTCTCCATCCCCAAATTTCTGCATCATATATTCTTCAAGTGACATCTCATGAAGCTCCGGCTGTTGTTCGTGTGGCATAAAGCGATATGGATCAACACCCTTAACACCTTTACTGGACATATAGAGTGCAGCTAATCCACCAATAGCTTGTTCAATTCTTCTACAAAAAGAAAGTGAGCCTCGCTTAATTCGATATCCTTTCCATATCAAATACTCAGCTTGGCTCATATTCCTTTTAGCTTCCGCTATTGTTTTTCCGCCAATTCCGTTGATGACGAGTTCACACCAAAACTCTTCTTCTTCAACTTTTCCATCTGATACTTTCCCGAAAAATCATTAACCTCATCAGAAACCTTGTGTAAAGCTTCGATTAATTGAGGTAATGCTTTGCCAGCAGTTTTTTCATTAAATAATGGTTTTTTAGTATTGAGATCAAAGACACTTGCTGCAACTCGCATTTTTGTTAAGTCAGCCATCAATACTTTCTGCGGATCTCTACCCCGCATAAAATTTACAACTTCATCATACGATAAAATCTTTACTCCAACTTCAACTGAGTATTCTTGGTCTCCAACAAAAAAGTATGCCTCTTTTGACACAAGATTTTGCATGGCACCTTCAGACAATTGCATCATGCTATTGAGATCTAACTTAACAATCTCTTGAACTTGTTCAATTTCTTTTGACATTATGCAGTTACTCGTGGTGTAGTTGTGACCTTGGATGTACGAACCAATGTAAATGTGTACCCAATCAATGAATCAGCTTCAATACTTGGTGCTGCCGGATTAATGTAACCCTCAAAAGACCACCAAATACGATCTTCAGGCAATTCAATACCAGAAACGGCTTCATAAGTTGGTGCTGTTTTTGAATGACTTGAGCCTACATGCCATTCCACTTTGTCGCCCGAATCAGCCAATTCAATCAATTTTAAGTGACTTGCATTTTCATCATCTAAATCAATTTGCAATGATCCCTCACCCGGATCACGCAGACCACGCTCATAATCTTTGGTATCAGAGTCTAAGCACGTTGCATCAATTTTTGAAAATGAATCCTCACCGAATGAAAATGCCTTTGGGCATGAAAAACGCACCACTTCGCCATTTACCACTGCAAATACTTGCGTACCTTGCGATTTAATACGTGACATGAGTAGCTACTCCTTTTTTTTGGCATAAAAAAAGCGCCCTTTCGGACGCTATATGAGAAATTTAGTTTTAAGGTTGAATATTAAATATTAGCGAAGCATCACAAGCCACAGCATCTAAAGCACACCATGTATCAAAATTACTAAAGCCAAGTCTCTGACAACACTCAATAATCTTTTCAAGCTTTTCGTGTGCAGTTAATGATTTTAAATCGAAGATATTTACGCCTGCCGGCTTAAACACTTCATTGTTTACCGCATCAACACCGTTAAAATTATCCGGTGCTTGCATCACATACCAAACATCAAAACGTTCAGCAACAGTGTGATAAATATCTTGTTTTTTCTCTTCAGATAACTGCATATCAATCCCACCAATTCATATCAAAACCACGACTGCGCAACTTAGTTTCAGTATCTTCACCATCAGGATGCTTACCAACATAATAAAGACCGGCATCTTCTAATGTTTGCCGAGCTAATTTACGCAATTCATTCAACTTCGGTATTTGAGTCTCATGCCCCCAAATCACAAACTGATAACCACCATTTTCATTGATGGTACCACAGTCGAGCGTATTCTCAGGCGTGGATCCAATGCCCTGCCATACCAAATATGGTGTCTTAGTTCCAATTGGTGCAGAGCTATTAAAAATACGATCGCCCAAGGCTTTTTTCAGCTCAGTTTGGGCTGATAGGATTTTAAAAACCGTAGGTTCACTCATAATTTATCTAACTC
Organism: Candidatus Gastranaerophilales bacterium; assembly: GCA_947624935.1. Taxonomy (GTDB): domain Bacteria; phylum Cyanobacteriota; class Vampirovibrionia; order Gastranaerophilales; family Gastranaerophilaceae; genus SIG32. Next base: position 20,289 of record CANQML010000008.1, on the reverse strand, counting down.
TTTATCAAGCTCAGACATAAAAACTTGAGCAAATTTATCTGTTGCAGCTTGTATGTTTTGACTCAAAGCAGGGCGCATAAAAGGTACTGCCGGCATGTGTGCTGTACCAAATTCCAAAAAACGCCAATAAAAATGATGACCATCCGTTTTGTATGTCTTACCCACACGGCCTAAGCGTCGATTCTGAGCGTTATTGGTGTAAGGCACTCTTGCACCACCTTTGACACCGACACGCATCACAATCTCATCTTTATTGCGAGATTTACCCGCTTGCACAACGATCTGTTTCCAAATTTTATTGTTAGTGCCTGGGTCATCAAGTGCCTTGGCTTTTTCTCTTGCTGCATTGCGTACAATGTTCATTGCTTGACGGGCCGCTTTACGGGAAATGCGCTTAGTAACTTTCACATCACCAAGTTTTTTCAACTTTTCTTGCAACTCATCTAAGCCGTGCATTTGCATTTCTACAGACATAGTGCACTTACTCGTCAGTGTGTTTCTCGATACCATTACTCAGCAAAAAAGTAACGTACTCATAAGAACTATTCGGATCGTCAAGCGGTGGACCATCTATCGCATAAATACGATTCTTGTGAATGACACGCATCGTTGTATCAATGTCTTCACGATATCGAATCTTCATACGTGCAACCGTCTTTGCCTGCCCGGCCTGTGCTGCAAGCAAGTCTTTTGCTGACAGCGGTGTGACTTTTGCCCAAAGCTTGACGTAATCAATCCAAACCTCAGGCAGCGGATAGTTGTTTTCATCACGACCCACATACTTTTCTTGAATCGTGACACGATGGCGGAGCTCACTTGCTCTCATAAGTTCACCCAGCGATGGCGTTTCCAAAACCAATCTGTAGATTGTGGAATGTTTACTGCTATGGTACCTAATGCAATAGACTCTCGATTTGCATATAAGTGCCCAATCAGCATATGAGCACCTTGGATAATAGATGGTGAAATGTGTATGCCATTTTTTACATCATCGGGAATCTTCACATCGTGTGCATACAATTTTCTGTTTGTGGTTTGTTCAAAGGTTTCAAAAGCTACAGCTATAAGATCATCAATCAATCCATCTTCATCATCATGATCAATACGTAAATTAAGTTTGACTTGATCCTTGGTTAGAAACTGTGTCATTTTTTACACCCTTTCCACGTGTACGCTTTGGTTTTTCTGTTTGCTTTGATGCGGCATCGGCATCGGCATCGGCATCGGCATCGGCATCGGCATCGGCATCGGCATCGGCATCGGCATCGGCATCGGCAGATGGTTGAGTAACTGTTGCCACTTGCAAATGTTTAATCGCAATTTCAGCAACACGATCATCTACTTCATGTTCACCCGGTTCGATTTCAATCACTCGATTGCCGTTATCAACAGCGACTTTAAAAGTCTTTTTCACATTAATAATTGGTGGCAATTTAAAATACTCCAAAAAAACAAAGCCCCATATTTGGGGCTTCATTAATATTTAGATTAAGCAGCAGAAAGAGTTAATACTTTGATAGCATTTGAATCCAACAGCATTCCACCCACACGTTTTGTTGTATAGAACTCAATAAATGGTTTAGATGAATACGGATCTCGCAATACATTTGTGCCCAAGCGGTCAATCACAGCGTACCCACGTTTAAAGTTACCAAACATGATTGTATTGGCATCCGCTGCAACATCCGGCATATCTTCGTTTTCAGCAATGCCATAACCAAGCAATGTAGATGGCTGATCCAATTGCGTACTAGGCTGCCAGATATAATTACCATCTTGGTCTTTAATTTTGCGGACACGAGCAATCGTTAGACCATTCATCATCCATTTAGCGCCATTACGGTAACCCTTACGCGTCCCATAAATTAGATCAATTAAATTATCGTAATTGAAGTCACCAGCAATGCCTGAGTTGAATTTTTGTAATTGACCAAAGGTACGAGTCTTATCACCTTCTGCTGAAAGTGTATGTGCCAAAATACCTTTTGGTTTTTTGCTGCCATTACCTGTTAAGAATGCTGCTGCTTCCTGTTCAGCAAATTCCATTGCTACTTCACTTGCAATCCACTGCTCAACATCAAAAAACATATCGTCAAGTGCTTGCTGTGTAGATTTTGGTTTAGCATAAACCTCACCCATAGTAGCAATGATTTCTTTAAGTTTTGGTGAGTTCGTCTCTGAGCGCTCATCAGTTTCGCCTACCCACCCAGAGCTTGCACCACCAACATTGACCAATTTTTTATAACCAGATGCACTAATAATAATTGAACCACACTCTTCACGCATCACGTTGTCTTTACGCAAGATTTCAAGAAGCGATTGATCGAGTTCAGGAGGTGCAGCATAACCACCATCTTCTGACACACCCACTTGAACAGCCTTTTGCTGTAGTTCTGCAAGCCCATCTTCACGACCTTTGCGAATAAACTGACCAAAAGCTGCCTTATGCTCATCCGATTCTTTACGATCAACACCACCTGGACGTTTAGCGGCCTTAAGTTCTTTTTCAAGTTCGCTTTTCAACTTATCCAACTCACCGAGCTTTTCATTCAGTGAGTCAACTTGACCAGATAGTTTACTTTTTTCAGCTTTAATCGCTTCAAGTTCTTTATCGTTTGCTTTTTTGAAGTCGTCAAATGCACCTTTGATGTCTTTTGCAACTTCTTCAATATCTTTCTTTTCAATCGTCATGATTTATTTACCTGCAAAAATAGATGTTAAGTTTTTCAGTGCCTCAAGCGCATCTTCACCTGTTTCAGCATCTCGCTGATGCAGTGCGCTATAGCCTTTAGCCATGAAGCATTTGGCCTGTGTACGTGAAAAACCCAATGCCTCTCGCAGGGCTCTTTCAACATTTGATGGTGATGGAACTTCACCCGCTTCAAGCTGCGATTTCACTTCTGAAATACGTGCTTCATCATTTGCAGGAAATGTCACTAAAGACACTTCCCACAAATCAATATCTTTTAATTTATAAATACCAAGTTGTTTATCATATTCATAATCACGCAGAATATAACCAATCGACAAACCACCAAGTGATCCAGCTTTCAAATGAGCGTAAGCACGTTTTGCCAACTGATCATCATCAATTAGCAATTTCCCTTTCACCCATAATCCATGCTCATCTTCTTTCATTTCAGTATAAATACCGATTGGTTCAGATGTTTTGTGCTGCCAAAGCAATGCAGGGAGACGACCTTTCTTTGACCACTCTTCTAGTGTGCGTTTAAACGCCCCTGGCATTACTGCATCACCATAACTGTCCTCAACTCCAAATACGGAGCCATAACCAGTAAATTCACCTGATTCAGAAACAGTCACGTCTTTTAATTGAATATTAAGATGCTTTAGTTGCATCACCATCCCCTTCAGGTTTTGTGGTCATATTAAGTGGCGTTAAATAAATATCGCCGCCCTCGCGTGGGTTTAAATCTTCTAATTCACGGCAATCATTTGGGCTTAAAATCCCCCACTGAATCCCTTTACCATAAGATTCATAGCGACCCTTTAAGTCACCTCGAAGCAAGGCACCAGCATTAAATTTTGCATAATGATTTTTTCGATCTTTTTCACTAAGTAAACCGACTTTGATGCGCGATTCAATTCGAGTCATATAAGGTACAAGTGAGTAATTCACAAAGCTCATACCCATGTGCTCAATATTGTTAAGCGTCATTTTTTCCATATTTGCTACGAGGTGAGGTGGTACGCGAAATAATCCGCAAATTTCCGTTGCCTGATATTGACGTGTTTCCAAAAATTGGGAGTCTTCGAGATTAAGTGCAGTTGGTTTCCACTTTAAACCTTGTTCTAGAATCATAGGCTTATAAACATTAGCCAAACCTGTGTGATTTTCGGTAAATTCTTCTTTTAAGCGACTAAATGCAGCATCCGAAAGCTGTTCATCTGTTTCTAAAACACCTGAAGTTACAGCACCATTTTTGAATAAATTTGCACCATGATCTTCAGTATCCATACCCAAACCAATACATTTTCGTGCATATGTAATCGGGTTAAGCCCAAGTAATCCATCAAGAGTAAAAAGACGCACATGCCAAATTTCATCTTGACTCAATACTCTAGTTCCATCACCTTTAAAATTAACCGAATATTCAACAGTCCAATCATCTTTTAACTTTGGTGTAACACTTGCTGGATCAATTGGCAGCAACTCAACAACATTGCCTAATGCGTACACCTTGTAAGCATAGAAATTTCCACGCAAACATAGGCAGACCATTAACAACTCCCAAAATTCTTGAGCTGTCATATAGTCATTTGGTGCCACATATAGCAAATCGTGTAGTTTGTGGTTTTCAGCAGGCTCTTTATTACGACCATTTTTCTTATACAGTCGACAAGGAAGCATGCCTATTGATTCGGAAAGAACTCGAACGCATGTGAAAACAGTTGATAGTTGCATCGCAGTTAGTGGGGTTACCGAACGACCACCTACAACTGCATTTGCTCCAAACATTTTTGCTAAATCATCTGGGCTGGAAATTGGATTGGACTTCATATTAAGCCCAAGCACATCCATTAATTTTGTCTTGAAACTCATTACAATTTTCTAATCCCGTATTTTTCCAAGTGACTTGAAAGTGTTGTTTTACTATCTTGATCAGCGCACATCGTCATCAGCGCAACTGCGTTAAACAATGCAATCAATGGATCAATCTTGCCCACGCCCGATTCTTGTTTACTGATCATCATGCCGTTGCCTTTTACCACTGCGCGCGCATTACCCACACACCAAGTCATCAGCTCAAGGCCCTCATGAAAAAGATTGCCCTCCGCCAACTTGCGCTCAGTCGTCATGATGTAGCCCATCAACTTAAAGCCCTGCGGTACTGCAACCAACTTTTCTTCAGGAATACCCGCATCAAGCAAACCATCGAGTAAACCACCCAAACCAAGCGGATCAAGCCCAACTTTGTCGAGTTTTCCGCTGTCATAAACTTGCTTGGCCAATATCGCTAGTTGGTCAATATCATCACCAACTCTTTCAACAATGGTTAAGCTTCCCTCTTTTTCATAGTCAGCATACTTGGGTGCATTTTCCTTACGTCTTTCGACTGCAGTTTTATTGCACCAAGCCCTTGACCATGTAAGCCAAATACGTGGGTTTGTTTTTAATCGACCAACAGCGCTAAACCCGAGCAAGTCATCAAGACCGCCGCCATCAATTCCAAGCGTGATGACATCGCACATTTCAATCATGTGCTCAAGTGTGATGTTTTTATCTGCTTGTTGAAGCCAATACTCAGCACCTGCCCAACGATTTGCGCGTAGGTTTAAGCCAATCGGCACGTTTAAATGTTTGGCTAAGAAATCACGCAATGACTCTTCACCTGCATCACGTACTTTTTCAAACTCATTAATTAGATAATCAATATCTACCGATGCGCCCAAGTTGGGATTAGTCACATAAAAGTTTTCAGGCTTTAAATGCTCACCAGCTTCAAGCATCCACTCGGGAAACTCATAAATCAGCGGTAAAAACTGCGGATTGACTTTGATGCCATCTCGAATATCACGGGCATAATCAAGCAGCTGCTTAAACACACCGCATGGCACTTCATCTGACATGGTAGACAGATAAATTACACATCCCTCAGGACGTGATGCCAAACCACCTTTTGCTTCACGAAACATCGATTCAGCATTGGCACGTTTACCAAATAACCAAATCTCATCAATCAAAATGATCGTGGCTTTTTTACCTGCAGCAGCATTACTTTCAGCAGCAATCACCTTAAGCACAGCACCGGTACCCAAGTGGGTTACGGTTTTGGTGTGCTCAGAAATATTAAACATTTCCGAAAGTTCAGGATCAGCACGAATAAAGTCACGAATCGGTACAAATGAGTTATCAGCAACTTCTTTTGTAGGTGCCAATAGGATCAATTCTGCTGACATACGATCATTCAAGATCAATGCCGTCATCATGACACCGGCAGCAATCGTTGATTTCGTATTTTTTTTACTGATCAATAGGAAGAATTCACGAATGAGTCGCTTCTTCTGTACCGGATCGTAAGCACCAAAGATTGCACGAACAAACTCAATTACCCAATCAAGTGTAATATCACCCATTTTAGGGCTACCAATTACATCGACTAGGATCAATTCTTTAAAGATTCTTTCTGCTACGTCCGCAACTTCAGGGAAAAGTGGCTTACATGGCATTAAAGATTGTTTAGCAACAATACGCTCCTCCCAGTCTGGGCAAGCTGTTGTCCATTCTGGAAGTTGTGCTGACATAAATTACTAGCTCCGCATTTGTGAACCAAGTGTTCCAAATTTCCCACCACCATGGGTTTTATTTTTAGCTTCTTCAGCCTTGGTTTCTTTTTTACCCTTTTCAGCAACCTTACCATGCACATAAGGTAATGCAGCACGGGCAGCATTCACCCGAAGCATCATTTCATTACCACCGTTTTTCATAACAGCAATTAGAAATTCAAGCGGGTCATCAGTTGTAAACCAATCTTCAAATGGGTCATCATCTTCATAACTTGATGTATTTTGAGCTTTAACTTTTGGTTTTTCAGAAGTTAAACTTTTACCCTCTTTATCTGCCTTTAACTTTTCAATATAAACACAGACTTCAGGGTCTTTTCTTAATTTCGAACCTGCTTGTGATGCTGTTTTTTCTGCATAACCTGCTGAAATTGCTGCGTCTTTATTGGTCATACCGTCAACCACGGCATGAGCAAATTTTCTCATTTTCTCACTTAATGCCATGACTAACCTTTAACTTTTAACCTTTAACTTTTTAACTTTTCGCTTTAACTTTTGCTGAAAAGGGAAATTTTTTTATAAATGAGATAGGGTGCGGTGTCCGCTGGCTCAGGGTTTTAAACTTTTTGACTCCCCCCACCGTCACCAGTCAGACCAAGGATTTAGAATTCTTGGTTTATTCTTCTGGTATTTCCGTGCCTTATAGTCTCGATACCAACTCCAAAGAATGAATATCAAGAAAGATAAAAGAAGGACTACAACAACTGTAAGAATTAAAATCTCATCCCAAGTCATACTCGACTCTCCTTGCTGGTTTTCTTCTTATGACAAGGCACACATAAGCTTTGTAGATTCTTCTCATCATCCGTACCACCTTGAGCCACATTGACGATGTGATCAAGCTCAAGTTCTGTCGTCACACGACCACAGCACTTACACGTCCAATCATCACGCTTATGAATCTCAGCCTTAAGCCTGCGCCATGGTCTACCGCCGCGTCCCTGCCCCCAATTCTTGACTGATGATCTTGGTAATACTAGAGTTTTTGCTTGTAGTTTGGTCTTCAATCTTGGTAGCTTCATTTAATGTCACCCGAACATCAACACCATCTTTTAGATCGATAGCGATGTAACTAACATCAAGACCTACAAGATGCTTTTCAATTTCTCTAACCAACGCAAACTCTAAAGCTTTGCGTTTCTCAGAACGTGTTGGCTGAGTAAAACCACCAACCACAACGGTATCTCTATTAAGGAGAGGAATCATTTTTAATCATCCAGCGATCTAGGTTTAGGTGAAGCATCTTCATCATCGTCACCACCATCTAAGTGGATCAGTAGCTCATTGATCTGAGCGTTCTGCTCATTATTAATCTGAATCAGATGGTTGTTTTGTTCGATTAGCTTGTTGTTCTGCTCGATGAGTTGCACTAACAAGCTGTGCGATTCGCAGTTTAATTTTTGCTTTTGCATCTTCAGTCCACTTTATGATTTTGCGTTGACGTTCTTCACAGGATTTACAAGCCATATCACCACCTACTTGAGCACGGCTTTTAAGCCACCGATCTTCTTGCGAGTATCTTGTAATTTAGTTTTAGTGGCCTTTAGGAGACTTTCAGCATTACCACCATGATTGTTCAATAAGCTTACCAATACAGCTTCAATTGCTTGGGCATTACTTAAATTTCGATTTGCTTCAACTTTATCAACCATATTGCACCTACTTTTCTATTTTCTTTTTCGATGCAACATAGACGCTATCACCAAACTTGATTGGCTTACTTTGCGTAATGTCATCTCGAAAGTGTTTAAAACACAGCACATAACCAATTAAGAATCCAGCACTTACTACAACGATATAAGCCATATAAACCAACCGAGGAAACGTTGCTAAATCTCTAATGAGGAACCTTTACATCAATATCCGGCACAATAGTTGTTGGACGAAAATCAACTTTATACTGATACACACTTACACCCTTGGCGTTAAGCTGCTCAGAGAAATACGTCACATTGTCCGAAATACCTAACGAATGCTTTTTAAACTCCGATTCACCTGTTTTACAGGTCACATCAACCTTACGTTCGCCAACTGGTTCAAACGAGCACTTACCCTCGATCGTTAAAACATAATCACCAGTAATACCGTTGTAAAACACGATACGGCGATCAATTTCAAAGTTATCAGCAGCATGCGAAAGATTTCGGGAAGCAATTTGGGCTTCGCGTGAACAACCAACAATACCTGTAGCTATAATCAAACCAATTGCAATGAGTGTTTTCATAAAAAATCTCTAAGAATAAGAAAAGAAAAACCCTGCTGAGTGTCTAGAATCAGCAGGGTTTTATGTGCCGTAATCCGTTCGGCAAAAAGCTCTTATTTCTAAGAGCTCAGGGAAATTAAAACTGTTTGTCTAATTCGCCTTGATATAGTTTTTCTTTAAGCAGATAACCTTCCAACTGCCAAATCTTTTCGCGTGCATTTTGGTAGGCAATTTTTTGCCCAATCAATTTATCGAAGTTTTCAGGGCTGGCACATGCACTTTCACCTGTAACGGTAAAGCCGTTTTCTAAGGTCAGGATGCAGATTGTTAAGCAAGGTGTGTGCTTATCTTCTTTTGCAAAATAATCTTCATGTGCATAAGCGATCGGAGCATCACCCGTTACATAACGAATTGCTCGCACTTTTGAATCAATATGCTCAGGCGTTAAACGTGGTGCGTTAAGGCCTTTTTCTTGAATTTCTTGTTCAATTTGTTGTTCATTCGACATTTTGTTCACCTTAAAATAACTCAATACGACTATCAAGAATCGTGTAATACCAATTCATTGCATCACACTGTTCATTCAATAAAGCCCAATTTTTTTCATCAATAAATTTTGGCTGACCTTTTTGCAAAAAATCACGCAACTTATCTAAGCGATCTTTTAATTGATCACGTTCTTCGACTACACGCTGTTCATGTGGTTGTAATACTTTATGTTCCGAATTACTCATAATATTGTCCGACGTTTGTAGTTAAATCACTCTAGTGAAATGATGCAGAGTCCTACCTCAAACCAAAAAATCTTTTCAAACTCGTGGTTAAAAAAGGATTTAAGTTAATTTGCATCACTTCCTGGAAGGATAAAAATTTGGCGCGCCTGACAGGATTCGAACCTGTGACCATCCGCTTAGAAGGCGGATGCTCTATCCAACTGAGCTACAAGCGCATATTAAAAAAAGGGGGTGGTATTACCCACACCCTTTTATCAATTTAAAAATAAAGCTTAAGCGCTATAAAGGCGAAAACCTTCCAGTTCCCAGAGTTTATTTTCTGCTTGTTGTAAGACATCTGATGTGGCGTAACCAATACCAATTTCTTCATCAAAATTTTCAGGATTTACACTTTTTGAAATCGCTGTGCCTAAATGAAATTTATCATCAAGCCACGCAACAGCAAGCACATGAGGTACAGGCGTTTGACACGTTGTTGTATGCACTTGCACACGATCCAACAAGTCACCGATACGATCTTTAGTCACGCGAGGTGCTACTGATTTTTCTTGCAATTCTTCTTCAGTTACAGCTTTTGACATTCTAATTTACTCGTCTTTATTTTGTTTAGGCAATAAAAAAGCCCACCGTTTGGTGAGCTTTTGGATTTACTGGCGGTCAGTTAATAGAACGCCCATTTTGATAATATTTATACACAAGTGTTCTGTCTACGTCAAGACAAAGCTAACTCTTCTTCTTTAAAATGAAAAGATTTTGCTATGCGGCTTCTGATTTTATCCTCCCACCCCATAACCACACCTTCACCAAGTTCTTCGTATTTAAAATATCGCTCAACATACCCAGACTTTGACACCTTAAGCTTAGCTATGTTTATTTTTTCATTTAGCGTATATGGTCGCTTTCCATAACCATCACACTTAGTACAACGCTCCTCACCTGCATGCATATCGCCATTAAACTTCTCAAGACGACCTAAGCCTTGGCATTTTGCACACATAGCTTTTACAAAAAGTCGATTCCGTAAAACCACTTCAGCAAGACCCTTTGCCACATTAGACAAATCACCCTGCACATTGTTTGGCTTAAAATTATCCTGAATCATAACTTTATGGATTTTTACCGCCAATTTGTTTCTAATCTTGAAGAAGTTAGCTGAATTAACCCCACCCTTAGCAAACTCAACTTTACCTGGTATATCATCAATACGTTTTTTTACTTCAACCCCATTCACAATATTGGTTTCATACACCTTTTTAGCCTCTGTAATTAATGCAATACGCTCAAAGTCAACCTTTTCCACTAATAACTCCGCCCACATCTGTGCAGTTGAATCCAGTAAAGCAAGCTCACCCAAAATTACATCTTTCGGCATCTTTCCATTATTTGCAGCTCCATGTGCAATTGATACGCGCAACAATTCTAAAAAATCCAATTTTTCAACTAACATTTATTTACCCTCTAAAACCTGTTCAATTTTTTTAACTGCAAAACCTGATTTAACTTGCTCAGTGCTGAATCTTAAGAGTTGATAGCTAAGCGCCGTGGCTTCGTTATACTTTTCCATATCCCCCAAGTAGCCTTTACCCCTTGTATGACGACCACCTGACCAAATCCCCCCTTCAACTTCAATCAATAGCTTTGTGCCAGTGATATGAAAATCAGAGCGCCATTTTCTTGATTCACAAAACTGAAATTCGCGCTCAAATTCGATTTTTAAAGCTTTTAACTGCTGGGCAAGTGTTGACTCACCCACGCTTTCAACTTTCACGCCACGGCGCTTACGTTGCGTTTTAGCCTTACCTTTGCCTTTCTTACTGTACAAAGCTTTGTAAGTTGCTTGTGAAACGGTGGTCATTCCATAACTCGCTCAATCACAGTTTTAATGGCTTTCAGTGTTAATTCTTGATCTGAGCTATCACGCAGCAAGTCAGCAATCATATCGACCTTAAATTTGTATTTTTCAGCCTGTTTTTCAGCTGCCTTATACTTGCGATCAAGCGTTTCATTGAAAGCCAACAGCTCGGTATGCTCTTCGTGAAGTTCGGAATGCTGCTTATCAAGATGCTCAATTCGCTTTTCTTTTTTGAAGCACGAAACAGCTAATTCAGAATCACTCGACATAAGCATTGAGCAGTATTCAGCCAAACGCTCTGCCTTATCCCAACAATCATGTGCCCACATTGCCTTTTCAGCATTGGTATTCACTAAAGCATTAACCAAAGCCTTATTTTTTTCTTTCAGCTGATCAATCTCAGCCTGTTGAGAGCGCAGCACATACAATGGGAATTGCCATTGATACATACAAATATTGTCTTTTTGATGTGGCTCATCGCATTGGTCATAGTTGCGGACAAACCATTGCTTATCACTTTCAGAGTGCTGGTCGTAAAAATCGCAGCTCATTTGCACAAATTTGGCTTTCTCATTCATCACATCACCCCTCAACCACAATCGTAGTACACGGCACATCGTGCATATCTAAGACTTCAAGCTCTTGCTTTGGTTTTTGTTCTACATATTGATCAACGTGCTTTTGAAGATCCGATAACTCAATAAGCCCACAAGTAAGATCATGGCCGCCAAACATATTGGCCATAAAAGACCATCTGTATTCTCCGGTTAATACATCCTTAGCCCAATATGCATGCTTATTCTGCTTGGACCACTCAGGTGTAAACTTTACATAGCAGTTATATTTATCATCCTCTACATTCATAAAACCTGTAGAACCATCAGGTGCGTTATCTAAAATCTGACGCATCTGCTCAATGGTTAAATCGAAGTGCTTTGATTCAGGATAAAGCTGCTCATCGCTATACCCGCTTTGCATCACATCCCAATCCGTAAGCGGTGGTACCCAGCCCGAGCAATTTAGACACTGTTTGCACTCAACTTGAGGTGCTTGTGCCAATTCAATTTTTTGATTGTCTGTCATGTTGATTCCGAGTAATTTTTTAGATTTATCTGTTAATAAAAAATAGGTATCGCCTTTAAAAAACTTTGCACCAACGGAATATAAGTACCCATCATTCTCTAATTCATACATATATCGTTGAGCCGTTCTTTTTGTGCAGTTGAGTTCTCTTGCAAGCGCACTAGAGCAAAGATCAAAGCGATTACCAAGTTCAAGGATTTTTAAAACTCGCTCAAAGCTATGAACCATGAAACTCATGCATCACCCCCACTGAACATCATTAAGACTTGGGCGAAAAACAACAACGCAGCAACCAAACGGCGCATTTGATTTAGATCCACCAAATTTAAGGCGGCCTCGAATGAAATGAATCTCTCGACCAAGACAGTAATCTTGAAACCAACGCGCATCTGTACGCACTGGAACTAAAGCTACAACCGTATGCCCTTGCTCTGCTGTGTAAGCTGCCTTTGCCACCCAATCAATAATTTCTCTGCCGTATGGTGGGTTCATCCAACAAACACCCGACCACTCTTGCTTTAAACCATCATCAGCAGGGCTGAAAAATCTCGCACATTTTGCGTTTTCAGGTAGTGCACAAACATCGAGATTAAAATTAAACACGGCGTTTAATTTATCGAAGAAATCTTGAGGTGTAGCCCAGACATCAGTTCGATTCTCTGCCAATCCAAAAAGATCTTTTTTCGCCATATTCACACCACACCCCCTACACGCTTACCAATATTTTTAATTTTTGCTGCCAACTCAGGCGGACACGGCACACCCTTCGATTCCGTGTAAGCCAACTGCTTAACAGGTGCAGGAGCTACCCACATTTCTTGATCACGGCCTTTTTCTAGTGCTTTGGTTAGATATGCCGTGTAAATGTCTTTAAACGCTCCGTGAGCCGCTTTTTGCCCCTCTACATTCATGATGTGACGTACTTCATCGAGTGCAGCTTTGGTTAATTTAGTGATCTTAGCGGTTGGATCTACTTCAAACTGCAATGCTTTGGCCCATGCTTGCTCTGCTGTCCACCATGTCGGGTCCTCAATACACCATTTCTTAAAACGCGGTAGAGCTGGGCAAAAGTCCTCGGTACGCATACGATCTAAACCACGGCGTAACTGTTTTGGCGTAATACCACTTAGTGTTTTGCACACTTGAGTACGCAACACATCAGCACCAATGTGCTTAAACTTGTTGTGAAACTCAGCGCCGTACAGGTTTTCCATTTCACTTAACAACTGGTCTGCCAATGCAGCAGGGAAATCAGCAACAAAGGTGTTTTGAAATAATTGAATATCCATCAGTTCACATCCTTGAATTGCTGTTCTTCTTGATAGTTACCAAAGCGCTTAGTTGGTTGTTCGCCATACTGATGCGGTTTTTTAGCGCCGTGGTTTCGGGTTGTTGCTTGTTTTTGTGATTTCTCAAACTCAAGCGTGATCCACTGTGCAAACTTACGAGTCTTTTGGTTTTCAGTAAGACTGGTCTTGTTTTCCCAATGGGCATTGAAGTTACCCAGGTGAAATTTAAAATCAGGCATATCCACAATTGAATCCACCAAGTGACTAAAGCGAGTTGTACTTAAAACTGCTTTTAAGTTTTCAAGGTTTGGCGACCATTCGTTTTCATCACCCACGGCGTGAGTGTGTGTGTTTATATATGGAGTAGTCTCTGTAGTAGTCTTTGTATTTGTCCCCCCAAAATTGACAGGAGCCTCCCCTGAATCTTCGGGGGACCCTCCCCCTAAAATTGACAGGAGGGGGGTGTTGTTTTGTGCATTGGCTAGGTCTGAAATAGAAGCCAATACATTTGTATTAATCGAAATGAAAAGCACATTGTTTAGTGGTGTACTGTTGTAAACCTCGATAGTACGAAAGTGCTTCTGAATCACACCTAATGCAACCAAGCGATCTGTAGCATCCTTAACTTGGTTTTTTGATAAGCCAAAGTAATTCGCCAAAGCCTCATATGATTGCTGTAGTAAGTCAGCTTTAAATTTGCGCTTGGTCCCAATCACAGCACCGGTTGACTCGTTAAAAACGGTTGTTGGGCGATACCAATAAACGATACGACCTAAAATAACGATTGCTTGCAGGTCTGGTTTACCTGTTTTAAGTAGAATGTTTTTAAACCAAGCATGCGGGATGATGTCACCCTGAAAGTTGATTGCACCCACAGCATCAACAATTGGGTTTCCTGATGAGTAACTCATGCCACCACCTTTAATTTTTTAGAACGCTCAACAAGACCTGTGATACGTGTTAAGCCAAACGCCGTGACGCGCATGTGTAAAAACACACGTTCTTTGCCGTCATTGCGGTTTTTGATGACTGGTGATGCTCGGTTAGCAAACACACCATTGGTCACGTACTGCGCCATTGGTTGAAGCTTTCGATCTGCATCTCGATAGCACCACTTTTTATCTAAAAGCAGTTGAATAAGATCAGATTCTTTAATGCCAATTGTCTTAGCGCATTCACGGATGCAGTACGTGTTTTCAGTATTAGCAATAGTGTCTAAGGCTTGGGCCTTTGGCTCTAACACGGCGACCTGACCGCGTAATACTTGGTTTTCTTGCTCAGCTTCCAATGCAAGCTGAATCAATTCCATGCGTGAGAGTTCGGCAGGTTTTTGAATTTTTTGCTCAAGCTCTTTCCAACGCTTAATCACACGATTACGCAAAACAATGCTGTAGCCTGTAACTAAGGTCATCGTTAGTTCTTCATCTAACAAATATTCAGTTTGTTGGCGGTTTAAAGCATCAAAATAGATACCACCAAATTTGGATGCATCTAATTGCAGACCTTTAAACATGGTTTCGCAGTCACGTTTAACGTGGTAATGCTCTTTTTCACAAAGTTCTGCGATTTCTCGCGTGGACATAACTTTTTGTTTTGCCTGAAACTGTGTTAAAATTACATCGTTCATGTTAGTTACCTTTTGTGAACATCCGACCTCAACTCTGACCAGTTGGGGTTTTTCCGTTTTATCCATCACTAAATTTCCAAAATTTCGAATACTTCTTTAAGTTCTGGGCATAAATCTGTTGCCAAAAATTGCCCCTCACTTTGTTTTTGAGCTTTAGCTGCTGTGATTGGACGCATATGGGTTTCCCCTCTACACCAATCAGCAACCGAAGATTGGCTAACACTTAGTGCTTGGGCAGTTTTAACCTGACCACCAAAATGTTTAGACATCCCTTTATACAGCTCGGTTAGTTGTGCTTTTTGCATAGCGCCTCCTGTATCTCTTTTTTAATTTATCGGCATACCGTTATTTTGTCAATAGATTAAATCGGAATACCTGTTTTATATGATGGATTTTGCCTGTTTGGTTTCGGTCAATGTTTTTTATAATATTGGTATACCTGTTTTAATAATGGTTATTGAGAGATTTATAAAATGATTACTCAGCTCGGACAAAGACTGAAAGAGTCACGTAAAAGAGCGCGTCTTACCCAGTCGGCAGTAGCTGATGCAGTCGGTATTTCGCAATCAACTTATCAAGAACTAGAGTCTGGCAAATCTAAGAAGTCAGCTCATTTAACTGAAATTGCTGTTGTATTGGGTGTTGATCCCACATGGTTGGCTACAGGTCAGAGTGCGTCAAATCCTGACACCTTAGTAGCGCAAACACTTGAAAATGCCACAGTTCACCTATTAAATAGCTCTCATAATAATGAGGGTCGTATCCTGGTGGACGTGGTGAATATTAGATTTTTAGAAGAATTGGATGGCTCTATTGCTTTTGACTTCACTGAGGTTGTAGATCAAATTCCCTTTTATGAGGCTTTTTTCAAAAAGCGTGGTGTAGAACCTAAAAACGTAAAATTAGCTTATGCGCCAAATGATGCCCAAGAGCCGTATGTGTTGGCAGGCGATATTATCGGTATTGATACCGCCGATACCGAAGTCAAGGATGGTGGATATTATGCTGTTTACTTTGAGGGTGAATTGATGCTGATGCGCATATTTAAAAAACAAGGCGGTATCTTGGTGTTAAGTAATACTAATCCACTTTACAAAGATCGAGATAAAACGGTTAATATCTCAAATAGTAAAGGTTTTAAAGTTATTGGTCGTCAGTTTTGGCGTGCAGGATAATCACCTTTAAGGTTATCTGCTAAACCCTAGAGTAAAAATCCCTTAATTATTATTTAATACCCCTTTAAACCCGCATTAAGCGGGTTTTTTGTTGCCTTTTATCTTTTTTTGTATATTTTTTACCTTTATTTTCATTACCTTACCGATATTTTATATCGTCTTACCGATATTTTACCGATAAAAGTATTGACTAATAATAACGGTATACCGATAATGAACTCGTAAACAACAAAAAACCTCAGCAACTTTCGACGGGAACTGAGGTTTTAAGACTTAAAAAGCGAGGTCATTATGACAACTATTTTCTCTATTGGCAATATCGCCATTGCATCAGCTTGTGCTGCTGCTATCGGTCTTGCATCAGGCTTTAAAGACTCAGGCGCTTCAAACTTAACAGCGTACCAAACCAAATTGGCTCAAGTTGACGCAATCCAAAGCCCTTTCCAAGTTCAGAGCGTCATCATTGGCGACAACATCGGCACGGCGATCATCAGCCAAAATGGTTACTTAATCGAAGTGGCATTCGACTACGAGATTGTAGACGACTCAAACGGCGTTTTAGGCCACAGCGATATGACGATTGATATTAGCTCTTTGCAGATCAATTCGATCTTAAACACGGCGACAGGCAAGCCATACAGCGATTGGACCATGCGTGAAGATCATCAGCAGATGATTGCTCAGATTCGGGCTTATGTTGATCAACGTGGTTTGGTTGGGGGTGCTTAATCATGAAAACACCTAACAATTTTGCCAAATACAAAGGCCGTCTTATGACTGGTGCGCAGCAGGGCCACATGATCGAACTTGGCACTACTCACCCTACTCTTTACCTCAGCGCATTTGGTGGCAAGGTTTTTAAACAAGTGGCAGGTAATTGGGTTGAAGTAGACAAGGCTCACTTGGCTAAAAATCCGTGGATTGAAAAAGGATTAAGCAGCGCTTTACGTGATCAGTCGTATGTAAAAACGAACTATCACACACGTTCAGCGCGTGAAGCTTACAAGTTAAATCGCTCTAATACAGATGCGTTTGGTCAAAAGTGGAGCTAAGGATATGGCTATTCAAGTATTTACACCCGAAAACACATTAATTGTGGAAAGTATCAAGTGTTACTTATATACCGATCCGGGTATCGGTAAAAGTACCATTGCTCACACGGCGGCAGCTCCTGTTATTTTTGACTTTGATAAGGGCCAGCATCGTGTATCTGCTGAGTTGCGTCGCGGCGCTATTGTTCGTATTGATAGTTGGCTTGACCTGGAAAACCTAAAAGATGACTTTTATGCACCATACAAAACCATTGTTGCTGATACTGTTGGCGCAATGTTGGATGCAATCAAAGATCATCTATCAAAAAATAGCGACAATCTTCAGCGTGATAAAACACTAACGCTTAAAGCTCAAGGTTTGGCGGGCAATCTCTTTTTAAAGATGGTGCGCAAGTGGGAATCATTAGGTAAGGATATTGTTTTTATCGCACACTCTGTTGAACAGGAGTCTGGCAAAGATAAGGTTAAAACAATTCGCGCTGATCTTGCAGGAAAGAATAGTGACCTAAATCAACTCACTGAATCTTTGGTTCAAGATCACAAGTATGTGAAGGAAATGTGGTATGCAATTCAGCTCCGCGCAAGAGAGATGGGTTGTACCTTTAATAAAGAGAAAAAGCGCTGGTATAGCCCGCCTGAATTTAAAGGCATCACCGAGCAACAACGTGACGAGCTTCAAGACCTACTTGATAAGGCAGGTGAGGATGTCGCTCAGTTTTGTATTGATTTAGGCATTGATAGCTTGATGCAAATCGAAGCGGATAAGTTTGAAGCAGTCAAAGCCGACATTTTGAAGTTAGCACTTGGACAATCAGAATCAGAAGCGTAATCACACACGGCGCACGGTCAGCCGTGTGCCCCTGAGGGTTTTTAGATATGAACTATACATATTCTTCAAAAACAAGAACTTTAAAAATTATGACTTCATTGGGTGAAAGAACTTTTCGCAATGTGGGTCTTGGTGAAATCGGTCAATATTTAGGGTGGTCGCAATGCTGAAATATAAATTTGATGTGGAACCTGAAAGTCCAGAGGTTCTACACGCTGAGTTACTAAAGCCTTTTACGGTGTTTTTAGTGAATGGTGGTCGCTTGGGTATGCAGCGCGGTAATCGCATTGAATATAAGTCCACAAAAGGTAAATCGGTGTTTATCAATATGGGTACTGGTGAGCTTTGTAAAAATGGTAAAGAGCAATACACGCTGTTTTTACGCGCATATTTGCGTAAGGGTTTTGAATTTATTAAGGATTTAAACAAGCAGGCTGATGCAAAGATTGCAGCAGGTAGTCAGTGTTTTGTAGTACGAGTTAAGAAGGTGGCAGCATGATCGAAAAGAAAAAATACGAGGTGCGTATTCGCAAAGATGTAACGCTTGATTCAAGTATTCAAGAATCACTTGCGCTGCTCAATGGTGGTACTGCTACTGAAATCCAAACTCTGCAAGGTGAATTTGAAAGCATGGCAGATGCTTTTGAGAAAATGGCTGATGTGCCTGAATTGGCTGAATACGAAATTATTTCTGTGATTTTAATTGATACAGATAACAGTGATCAGCTTGGTGAAGATTTTGATTGGGAGTCTGAGCAATGATCGAACAATTGCAAGAAATGGAAGTGGCGCGTCAGGAAATGAAGCGTAAGGCTTTTGAGAAACACTGTTTAAG
Source organism: Candidatus Gastranaerophilales bacterium (assembly GCA_947624935.1). GTDB lineage: Bacteria > Cyanobacteriota > Vampirovibrionia > Gastranaerophilales > Gastranaerophilaceae > SIG32. The sequence goes on along the minus strand of CANQML010000008.1, from coordinate 1,304 downwards.
CATTGATTTTTTTGACCAAGGTTTTGCTTTTTCAAGATGCAAGTATTGGCATCCCAAAACACAGGCAGCTTGGGAAATGTGGCAAGCAGCTCAGGAGCAAATGCTTCAAGCATCCACTTGGAATGATTACTCACTCATTTCCCCTGCTATTGAGGGTCGCTATCAGATTTTTATCAATGGTGAGCAAGTAGCTGCCGACTGGATTGATAAGTTCGGGTTTGCTGATCCGTTTGAGGGTGATGCTTTAAGACAGGATTTAATCACCCACTGGCAACCATTGCCGCAACCGCCAAAACAATAACCAATACGCCACCTCGCAAGGGGTGGTAGTGAAAAACTATCGGGATTAGAAAAATGAGTTTAAAGAAATTTTCAGCATCACTTAAATATGAGTCTAAAGACGGTTGTGAATATTTATCTGAATTTATGCAAAACCCTAAAACACCTGATGCGAACAAAGTGCTTCTTGACCTAGTAGAACATTTGGCTTGGATGGGTGCCGTTGGTAGTCAAGCGAATGAAATCAAAGAGGCTTTTGAGCGTGGCCATAAGCAAGGTCTTGAGCGTCGTGCTTATCTTGATTCTTTAAAAGAGGAGCAAGCCGATGCAAGCAAATAAGTTTGTTAAAAACAATCCTTGGTTATTAAAGCATGGTGCTAAAGGCTTAAAAGATATTATTGCTGACGCAAAAGAGTATAAATATTTCTGCTTAAGCAATCTTGGTCACTCTTATGCAAATCATAGCGCAGGTGTTTCGGTTGCGATTAGCGACCTAAAACGCCTTGTTGAGTCTTTGGAATTAATAAAGTCTTTCAAGACAAAAAAGAATGCCAATGCTGAATTTATGAAAGCGTGTATGAGGGGTCAAACGGAGCGCGCAAACATGATTAAGAAAGCCATTGCTGATGTGGAGAGCTGCCAGCCCGATCTGCCTGAGTCTGTAGTAAAAAGTTTGGGAGAGGTGTCGTGAGTACTACTATTGATCGTCGTGTGCGTGCATCTGAGTTTATGCAACTATTGGCGGTTGGTCGTGAAAAGTTTTACAAAATGATCAATCGTGGCGAAATTGAAAAGCCGATTAAGATCACTGATCGTGATGTGTTTTGGTACGAGTCTTACGTTAGAAACAAAGTTGAAGAACATAAGCCCAAATCTGATACAATGGCCCACATCTAAGTGGGCTTTATTTTTATCTATACGGTTAGGTTTGAAAAAACGGGTAACTAAACGGGTAATAAGCAAAAGCCGTAAAACTTTTCATATATTTATCAGTGTGTTAATGTGAAAATTGTAATTCTTAATAA